>JBILUI010000013.1:0-26797 GCA_044371145.1 Chthoniobacterales bacterium
CGCCCGACCAACATGCGACCGCAAAAACAAACGGCACGGCGACGCCGGATTCTTTGGCCAGCACGGCAAAGAAACTGGCGAGAACGAGGACAACATTGCGCGTCCAACGCGAATGATTTTGCTCTGCAGCGATGAAGAGCAAGCCGACAAGCATGGGAAACAGAACGAGCAAATCTTCGCGATTCGAAGGCTCGGCCACGGCTTCGACCACGAGCGGGTGCAGGGCGAAGATGAAGGCGCCGAAGGCGGCGGTAAGCAAAACGGCCGGCGGCGGGGACGCCGCCGCTACAAAATCTGTAGCGTCGCCGTTCGCAGCGACGACCGTTCCTGGCCTCAACGCCAACGCAATGAAAACAAACAACAGCGCCGCATTCAGCGCGTGCAGCAGCACGCTGCTTAGCCGGTAGCCGGACGGATCTTTGCCCCAGATCGCCGCGTCGAGCATGAGCGAGGCAAGATGCAGCGGACGGTTGCGATCGAGTTCGTCCTGCCCGACCACACGCAGGGTGAGCACATCGCCCCAATGCGATGGCGTGTGGATGTAATCGCTGTAGAGAACCTGAGCGATGGAGTCGTAGACAAACCCGCCGCGCAACGTCGGCCAATACAGTGCAACCACGGCGACAAAAACCGCCAACGCCCCGAGAGCTGTCCGCCGACCATCCGTCATCCGGCCACCTTATCCGCCGCCGTCAGGCAAAAACCAGACCCGCCACGAAGCGGTTGAAGCGCCACGCACGGGTGCCATTGCAAAGCATCCATCCAAAAACCCGCTGGCTCGCCCCCCGAAGACGACACATCTACTTTTGGCAAAACATCGCTGTGTGATCCAAGCCGTTCAACCGCAAAGTTTTTTGCGAAATGGAACAGCCCCTAGGAGTTCAGGGCGGCGGAGAGGCGCTTCTCCACAAGGCCCTCGATGCGGCTGCGGAGTTGGGCATCCGGCAGGCGATCGAGGACGGTGTTGAAGAAGCCCATGACGAGCAACTGCCGCGCGGCGGCGGGGCGGATTCCCCTCGCCTCGAGGTAGAAGATCTCGCGGTCATCAACTTGTGCGGTGGTCGCGCCGTGGGTGCAGCGGACGTCGTCCGCTTCGATCTCAAGGCCGGGCATGCTGTTGGCTTCGGCATCGTCACTCAGGACGATGTTGCGCACCTTTTGATAGGCGTCCGTCTTATGCGCACCGGGCTCGACACGGATGACCCCCGAGAAAATGGTGCGGCCTTTGCCGGTCAACGCGTTCTGGTAGAGGAGGTCGCTCGTCGCATTGGGCTTGGCATGATCTTGGAACGTGCGCTGGTCGATCATTTGTTCGTCCGAGGCAATGTTGACCGAAAGCATGTCGCTGCGAGCGCCTTCGGCCACCATGCGGCTGTAGTTCTCGTTGCGCACGAATTTGCCGCCGAGGTTGACCTGCATACCGAGACAACTCGCATCGCGTCCGACCGTGGTGGAGTTGAGATGGAACGCGGTGGCAGCGGGGCTCCATTGCTGCACGCCGACGTAGTTCAATTTGGCGCCGTCCTCGACCACGAGGTCATTGACCCCGCAGGCGAGCGCCGGTGCGTCATCTGCGCTGCGGAAACAATCAACAACGGTCGCGCTGCTGTGGCGTTCGCAAACAACGAGCGTGTGCGGGAAGACGGCAGAATTCGCGCCCTCGACCCAGTGGAAAATTTCGATCGGTTTCTCCACAACAAGGTCCTTGGGAACACGGACAAACACGCCAGCCACGGGACCCGAGCGGTGGAGCGCGGCATATTTGGCCGAGCCGAGCTTGGCTTCCTGCGCCATGAAATGCTTTTGTACGAGATCGGCATGCTTTGTCGCGGCTTCCTCGAGGGTCATGACCACTAGGCCGGCTTTGACCAAGTCCGCGGCAGGCGCGGTGGCACCCAAGAGGCGGTTGTTGCCGAAAACGAAGCGCGCGGCGGATTCACCGAGTCCGGTGGAGCGTTCGACCAAGGCAGCGGCGTTGCTCACGGCACCGGGATAGCGGAAGCCATCGAGCGCGAGGGCTTTGACGTTGGAGAAGCGCCATTTTTCGTCCTTCGCGGCGGGCGCGGGAAGTTTTTGGAAATCCTCCCAACCACGCTGACGCGAGGCGACGAACCATTCGGGCCATTGGCCTTCGACCAGGGCGCCTTCCATTAAAGGGACGCCGGAAACGGGTGATGCTGCCATAATCATATTCGGACCTCCTGTCCGCTCAACCGACCGAGCCTTCCATCTCGAGGTCGATGAGGCGTTTCAGTTCGACGCTGTATTCCATGGGAAATTCCCGGACCAAGTCGTTGATGAATCCGTTGACGCTCAGGCTCATGGCCTGTCCCTCGGTAAGTCCGCGCTGCTGCATGTAGAAGATTTGCTCTTCGCTGACCTGGCTGACGCTGGCCTCGTGCTGGCAGGCATTGCCGGTGCCGCGCACGGTGATGGCCGGGTAAGTGTCGGTGCGGCTGTTCGTGTTGATGAGCAATGCGTCGCATTCGGTGTTGTTTTTGCAGCCCTTGAGGTGGCGCGGAACATTGACCAATCCGCGGTAGGTGGCGCGGCCGGTGCCGATGCTGATCGACTTCGAAACGATGTTGCTCGTCGTGTCGTCGGCGGCATGGATCATCTTCGCGCCGGTGTCTTGGTGCTGTCCGTCGCCGGCCAAGGCGATGGAAATCACTTCGCCGCGGGCCCCGCGCCCCTTCATGACGACGCCGGGATATTTCATGGTCAGGCGCGAACCGATGTTGCAATCGATCCATTTGACCTCGGCATCTTCCATGGCGAGGCCGCGCTTGGTCACGAGGTTGAACACGTTGTTCGACCAGTTTTGCACGGTGATGTATTGAATCTTCGCGCCCTTGAGCGCGACGAGCTCGACGACCGCGCTGTGCAGCGTGGCCGTGTCAAACTTTGGTGCGGTGCAACCTTCCATGTAGGTCACCTCGGCGCCCTCGTCGGCGATGATGAGGGTGCGCTCGAACTGTCCGAAGTTTTCCGCATTGATGCGAAAGTAAGCCTGCAACGGGTGCGAGACTTTCACGCCGGGCGGGACGTAGATAAACGAGCCGCCGCTGAAGGCCGCGCTGTTCAGCGCGCTGAATTTGTTGTCACCAGTCGGGATGACTTTGCCGAACCACTTGCGGAAAATTTCCGGGTGCTCTTTGAGTCCTTCGGTGCTGCCGACAAAGATGACGCCCTGCTTGCCGACCGCCTCTTTTATGTTGGAGTAGGCCGCCTCGCTGTCGAATTGCGCTTCGACACCGGCAAGGAACTTGCGTTCCTGCTCGGGAATACCGAGGCGTTCGAAAGTTTTTTTCACTTCGTCCGGCACCTCGTCCCACGAACGCTTGGGCTTCTGGTTTTGCGAGAGGTAGTAGCGGATGTTGTCGAAAATGATGTTGTCGAGGTCCTTCGAGGCCCAATGGGTCGGCATGGGCTTCTCGAGAAATTTCTTCAGCGCGTCCTTGCGGAATTCGCGGATCCAGTCCGGCTCGTTTTTGACGTCGCAGATGTAATCGATCGTCTTGTCGTTCAGCCCGGTGCCGGCGTCGAATTCGTAATCGACGTCATAGCGGAAGTTCCCCTTCTCGCGGTCGATTTCCAGTTGGTTTTGTGCGTCGCTCATGGTGTGTCCTTTCAGGCGCCGACGGGCTCGGCTTCCGGCTCGGTGGCCCAATCGTAGCCTTCCGCTTCGAGTTTGAGGGCGAGTTCCTTCGTGCCGCTCTCGACGATGCGGCCGTTGACCATAACGTGGACAATGTCCGGCACGATGTAATTGAGGAGGCGCTGGTAGTGGGTGATGACAAGCATGCCGGTGTCCGGCCCGCGCAGCGAATTGACGCCGTGCGAAACAATCTTGAGCGCGTCGATGTCGAGACCGGAGTCGGTTTCGTCGAGCAAAGCAAAGGTCGGCTGGAGCATGGCCATCTGAAGGATCTCGCAGCGCTTTTTCTCGCCGCCGGAGAAGCCTTCGTTGACCGAGCGCGAGGTGAAAGTGCGCGGCATCTCGAGGAGGTCCATCTTCTCGTAGAGCTTGGCGTAGTATTCCGTCGCCTCGAGTTCCTCGCCCTCGGGCAAGCGGGCCTGCAGGGCGGCGCGGAGGAAATTGGCGATGGTCACGCCGGGGATTTCGCTCGGGTATTGGAAAGCGAGGAAGATGCCTTTGCGCGCGCGCTCGTCGGGCTCCATTTCGAGGATGCTCTCGCCGTCGAAGAGGATGTCGCCCGAGGTCACCGTGTAATCGGGATGTCCGGCGATCACTTTGGCCAGCGTGGACTTGCCCGAGCCGTTCGGGCCCATGATGGCGTGCACTTGGCCGGTCGGCAGATCGAGGCTGAGGCCGCGCAGAATTTCGCGGTCGCCGATGCTGACGTGGAGGTTGTCGATTTTGAGGTGCTTCATAGGATTATTTTTTGCGGCAGTCCGCGCAGAGACCGCGCAGGGATACTTCCTGCTGGGTGACGGCATAGCCGCGCGGGAGTTGGTGGAGCTTTTCCAGTTCGGCGCCGGGGAGCAGCGGAACATCCATCACGCCGCCACATTGCGTGCAGGTGAAGTGCCCGTGTTTGGAATTGTTGGCGCAATAGCGGGTCGAGCCACTGTCGAGATGGACTTTGCGCACCAGGCCACGGTCTGCCAGCGTCTCGAGGACATTGTAGACCGTGGCCAAAGAGAGCGATTCCATTTCCGGCTTGGCCCGAAGAAAGACCTCCATGGCGGTCGGGTGGTCCTGCCGGCCGAGGAGAACCTCGTAGACGTGCTTGCGCTGCCTAGTCAAACGGAGGCCGTCCTGCGCAATCGATTCCTCGTAACGCTTGAGTTGCGACTTCTGGTTGGACATTTTGACCGTCATTGCGGAGGCGGGAAGGTATCGGCGCATCAAATTGTTTCAAGAATAATTCTTAATAAGAATTCGCTCCGGAGCGGGACGGCGGATGCACGGGATGTTATGTAGGCGGGTGTTCATGATCCGCTTCCGAGCCATTTTCCTGATTCTCTGCCTGAGCGGCGCCTGCTTTGCGGGGGAAACACCCCGGAGAGTGGCCAGTCTCGCCCCGAGCATCACACAGACCGTGCGGCGTCTCGGAGCGAGTGACAGGTTGGTCGCGGTGACGTCGTTTTGCGACGCGCCGGAGAGCATTGCCCGCGTTTCAGGGGGAATCCTGGCCGATCCGGAAGCCGTGCTTGGACTCGCCCCCGATCTCGTGCTTTGCACGACGATGACACCCGAGACCACACGGCGGCAGCTTGCCGCGCTGGGTTTGCGCGTCGAGGTCATTGATACACCGTCCCTCGAAGCGATCCGCGCGGAAACCGCACGCATCGCCGGGATACTCGGCGTCGATGCGCCTACGGAACAGACGCCCTCGCCCGTGGCGGCTGGACCGACGACGGCTCTGCTCTTCGGCGCAGATACCGGCTACAGTGCGGGCTGCGGGTCGCATGCCCACGAAATTCTCGAAGCCGCAGGACTGCGCAACATTGCGGCAGAAGTCTCCGGCCCATGGCCGCAACTCGGCGAGGAATTCCTCCTAGCCAAAGATCCGGAATTTATCGTCATCGCCGATTATAGTGACGCCAAGCGCGAGGATTTCCTGGCGAAGTTGCGCGCGCATCCGGTGCGGAGTCATTTGCGGTCGGTGCGAAACGGAAAGATGATTGTTTTTCCGGCGGCTGCTCTCACCGTGCCGGGCCCCGATGCTCTGACTGCCGCACCGCAGCTGCGCGCCGCTGTTGATTCCCGATGAAGCCCCCCGCTCTCTCCGCCTCCGATCTGCGCGCCGGCTACGGCAGCATGGATGTTTTACGCGGCGTGGGCTTCACGCTCCATGCCGGCGAAGTGCTCGGTGTTGTCGGTCCGAACGGCTGTGGCAAGAGCACACTGCTGCGGGCGCTCACCGGTCTTCTGCCGCTACGCGGCGGATCGGTGCACCTCCGAGATCGCGCGCTGTCCGAACTTGGTCCGCGCGAACGCGCCCGCCTCTGCGCCGTGCAACCCCAGACCGAGGCGCCGGTTTTCGATTTCGACGTGCGGCGTTTTGTTCTGCTCGGGCGCCACGCGTTGCGTCCGCTGCTCGGGTGGGCCGGAACGGCGGACATGGCCGCGGTGCACAGCGCACTGGGTTGCGCGGATTTGGAAGATCTCGCCGATCGTAGCGTGCGCGAATTGAGCGCGGGCGAATGGCAACGCGCCCTGCTCGCGCGCGCGCTGGCCCAGGAAACGCCGGTGCTTTTGCTCGACGAGCCGGTGGCCCACCTCGATCCGGGTCATCGTCACGAAGTTCACGTGCTCCTTCGCGATCTGGCCCGCAACCAAAACAAAGCGATCCTCTGCGTTTCGCACGACCTCAACTTGGCGGCGGAATTCAGCGACCGCCTCATGGTCATGCAAAATGGGACAATCCGCGCGCTCGGAACACCCGAGGAGGTGTTGCGCGACGATCTGCTCCAGGAAGTGTTCGACTGCAACTCTCTGCGGTCCGGGAAAAATCCCTTCAGCGGAAAACCGGGGGTCTTCTTCGCGTCATGAAAACCGGCATGCGTCTCATCCTTCTCGCCGCTGCGGTGCTGGCGGTGATCTGCGCGGCCCTTTGCATCGGTCCGACGCAACTGCTCGATCTGCCCAAGCTTCTCGCCTTGCTGGGCGGCGAACCACGGACTCCCGAACTCGAACGTGCCGCGCTCGTGCTGTGGGAGTTGCGGTTACCGCGTGTTCTGCTTGCCGCCGCGGCGGGCATCAACCTCGCTTTGGGCGGATTGCTGCTGCAGACCATCTTCCGCAATCCGCTGGCCGAACCGTATCTGCTCGGACTTTCCTCGGGCGGCGCACTCGGTGCCGTGGCCGCACTCGCGGTGGGAGCGACCGCAACTGTGTGGCCCGCGCTGGCCGGAAGCCTAGCCGTCGCCGCGATTGTCCTTTTGCTTTGCCGCCGACGGATCGCATCGGATCTGCCATCCCTGCTCCTCGCCGGTGTGGCGTTGGGTGCTTTGGCCCAGGCTTTCACCACGGCGATCATCCTGCGCTTCGATCCGGGTGCCATGCGGAGCATTTTGTTCTGGCTGATGGGCAGTTTCGCCGGACGCGGATGGAACGAGGTGTGGTTGCTGGTTCCCACAGCACTCGTTGGATGCGCGCTTGTCGTCTTGCTGCACCGACCCCTCGATCTTTTAGCGCTCGGCAGCGAAAGCGCTCACCATCTCGGCGTCCGGGTCAAAGCGTTGCAACTCGGAGGCATCGCCCTCGCCGCCATCCTCGCTGCACTCACCGTGGCGACGTGCGGCACGATCGGGTTTGTCGGGCTGATGGCCCCGCACCTCGCACGGCGGATTGTCGGCGCTGGTCACGCGACGACCGCACCGGCCGCAGCGCTGGTCGGAGCTGGATTGACCGTGGCATCAGATCTTGCCGCGCGAACCGTCTTCGCTGGAACCGAGTTACCCGTCGGGGTGGTAACCGGCGCGCTGGGTTGCGTGTTTTTCCTCGCGCTGTTGCTGCGCAAACGTTGAGCTGGGCGAATGGTCAAAATTTCCATCCGTTACGAAGGCGGCTTGCGCTGCGAGGCGGTGCACGGGCCGTCGGGACAAAAGCTTTTCACCGACGCGCCCGTCGACAACCACGGCAAAGGCGAATCATTTTCTCCGACTGATCTCGTGGCCACGGCGCTCGGGAGTTGCATGGCGACCATCATGGGCATCGTGGCCGAGCGCCATCAATTGGACCTCGCCGACATGAAGATCGAAGTGACCAAGGAAATGTCGAAAGACACTCCGCGCCGCATCGCGCGGCTAGCGACAGTGATCGACGTGCCCCTACCCGCGGATCATCCGGACCGCGAGATCCTCGAGAGGGCCGCGCTGACCTGCCCGGTGCACCAAAGCCTGCATCCCGAGATAGAAAAGCCCCTCGAATTCCGTTGGAGCAAGTAACCGCGCATTGCCCGCACGGCCTGCGTGGTTCATTCTCCTGCCCATGCGCATCGTCCGCCCACGCGACAAAAACTACGCAAGATTCATCCGTTCCCTCGACCGCCGCGCGCGCGCCACGCCGGCCGTGGAGAAAACAGTGCGCGACATCATTGCGGCGGTGGAGAACGAGGGCGATGCCGCGTTGCTTCGGTTGACCAAAAAGTTCGGCGGACCTTCCCTGGCTGCAAAGGATCTGCGTGTTCCGGCGCGCGAATTGTCAGTTGCTTGGAGGAATCTCGATGTGCCAACGCGCCACGCCCTGCTTGCCGCTCACAAAAACATCCGCGCTTTCGCCGCGCGCAGCCTGCGGAAAAACTGGTCGGCTCGCAATGCACAGGGAGCGAAAGTCGGTGAGCGGTTCGACCCATTCGGCCGCGTTGGCATCTATGTTCCCGGAGGAACCGCACCGTTGGTCTCCACAGCCCTGATGACCTGCACCTTCGCCGCGGCGGCGGGGGTTCCCGAGATTGTCGCCGTCACACCAGCCGGCAAGGACGACAAAGTAAACCAAGCGCTCCTCGCCGCTTTGCATCTGGCTGGAGCAACCGAAGTCTACAAAGTCGGCGGTGCACAGGCCGTGGCCGCGCTAGCTTGCGGGACGAGGACAATCCGTCCAGTGGCGAAAATCTTCGGTCCGGGCAACAGCTACGTGGTCGAGGCGAAGCGGCAACTTTTCGGACGCGTGGCGGTCGATCTTCTACCGGGACCGAGTGAAGTTCTCGTCATCGCCGACCGCAAAGCGAATCCCGCGTGGGTCGCTGCTGACTTGTTGGCCCAAGCCGAGCACGGGGCGGACAGCATCGCGCTGCTCCTTACGGACTCCGCACCGCTTTTGAAATCGGTCGAACGCGAGATCGACCGGCAGGCGTCCGAATTGACGCGCGGGGCGATCCTGAAAAAATCACTCCATTCGGCGGCGCTCGTCCTTGCGCCGCGCATGACCGATGCCGTGGCAATCGCGAACAACTTTGCCTCGGAGCACGTTTCCTTGCAGGTGACGGAACCGTTCAAAATCGCGCCGAAGCTGACCACCTCGGGCGCGATTTTCCTCGGCGGCTACTCGCCGGTGGCGGCCGGAGATTTTCTGGCCGGCCCGAGCCACGAGTTGCCGACGGGCGGCGCAGGCAAGTCCTTCGCTGGCCTCACCGCCGACCAATTTCAGCGCCGCACCAGCTTGGTCGAACTCGGACGCTCTTCGCTGCGCAAATCCGTTCCGATCATCGAGGCCTTCGCCCGAGTCGAGGGGCTCGACGCGCACGGACGTTCGGCGTCCATCCGCCTGGAATGATCTGGCAGACAAGCCGGCGCACGTTCGACTTGGGCGAACGGGGCGTGATCATGGGCATCCTCAATGTGACGCCCGATTCGTTTTCCGACGGCGGAAACTACATCAACGCGGAAACCGCCGTAGCGCACGCACTGCAAATGATCGAGGAAGGTGCAGAGATTATCGACGTGGGCGGCGAATCGACGCGTCCGGGTGCAGCGGAGGTTTCGTCTGCAGAGGAAATCCGGCGCGTCGTTCCCGTCATCAAAATGCTACGCGAGAGATCGGAGACCGCCATCAGCATCGACACATCGAAGGCCGAAGTGGCCCGCGCAGCGCTGGAGGCAGGAGCGGAGATCATCAATGACGTCACCGCGCTGACCAGTGATCCGTCCATGGCCGCTGTCGCGGCGGAGAGCAAAGCGGGCGTGGTGCTCATGCACATGCATGGCACGCCGCGCAGCATGCAGAAGGACCCCCGCTACGAAGACGTTGTCCTCGAGGTGAAGGACTATCTCGCGTCACGCCTTGTCACCGCGGGCAAAGCGGGCATCGAAGAGGAGCGCATCGCCGTCGATCCGGGCATCGGTTTTGGCAAGACCGCCGATCACAACTGGGCCTTGATTCGTGAACTCGGTGTTTTCGCGCAATGGGGTCGACCGGTCCTGCTCGGCGTATCGCGCAAATCGCTGCTCAAAGACATCGCGGGAGACGATATGTCGCGGCGCGACGCGGCCACGGCTGCACTGACTGCCATCGGGCGTTCAAAAGGTGCGCGAATCTTCCGCGTGCACGAAATCGCGGGGAATCTGGCCGCCTTGCGCGCGGCGGAAGCTGCAGACTGAGCTACTCGCTCTTGCGGTTGTCCCGCTGGACAACAAACGAGTTGTTGATGATATCGATGATGCGCTGTCCGGGCAGCACTTTGTCCGAGAGCGCGTCAATATTACCGTCCTCGCCGATGACGAACACGGCGAAGTTGCCCTGCACTCCGTAGATGGAGGAGACGTAATTGGGATCGGCGGCAAGGACGAAGGGGATGTTCGAACGGATGACGCCCGATTCGCGCGTAAAGGCGGCGATGGCGACCATCTTTTCGTTGCCGAGGAGCTGATAGAGTTTTTTGAGCTGGCCGACTTGCGCGCGGAAAATCCGCTGCCGTGGCGACTCGGCAACAATGAGCACGACGGGTTGCCCGCGCAGCGACTTGAGACTTTTGCCTTTGGCGCTGGAGGAGAGCCAGACGAAGTCGGGGGCGGGACGGACGACTTCAGCCGCCGCGAGCGACGGGAGAAGCAGGGCCAGGGCAAGAATGAGGATACGCATAGGAGTGGGGAGCGCTAGACGCGCATGATCTCGGCTTCCTTCGATCCGACATGCGAATCGACGTCGGCCACGTATTTGTCGGTCAGTTTTTGGATTTGGGCTTCGGCGCTTTTAAGATCGTCTTCGGTCAGGCCGCCATCCTTCTGCAATTTCTTGGCGGCGTCCATGGCGTGGCGCCGTGCCGCGCGGATGCGCACGCGCGTTTCCTCGGCCATGGTCTTGATTGTTTTGACCAGATCTTTGCGGCGCTCCTCGCTCAACTCGGGAATGGGCAGACGGATGATTTTGCCGTCGACCGAAGGCGTGATGCCGACCTTCGATTCGTTGATCGCTTTTTCGATGGCTTTGGAGTTGGAGACATCGAAGGGCGTTATGACAATAAGCCGGGCTTCTGGCGTGCTGATCAGCGCGAGCTGCTTCAGCTTCATCGATGATCCGTAGGCGTCGACATCGATGCCCTCGACCAAGGCGGGCGAGGCCTTGCCGGTGCGCACGCTGGAGAATTCGTGCTTCATGAAATCGAGGGCTTTGTCCATGCCCTCCTCGGCGGTGAAAAGAATTTCGTCCATGGAAAAATCAGGCGGAGACCAGCGTGCCGACCGGCTCGCCAAGCACGGCGCGTTGGATGTTGCTCGGTTCGGACATGTTGAACACCACTATCGGCATCTTGTTGTCCATGCAAAGGCTGAATGCGGTCGAGTCCATGACCTGCAGGCGGCGCTGCAGGGCCTCGGCGAAAGTGATGTGGTCGAATTTTTTCGCACCGGGGTTGGTTTTCGGGTCGGCGTCGTAGACACCGTCGACTTTGGTCGCCTTGAGGATGACGTCCGCCCCGATCTCGTTGGCGCGCAGGGCGGCGGTGGTGTCGGTGGAAAAGAAAGGATTGCCCGTGCCGGCGACGAAAATGACGACACGCCCCTGCTCGAGGTGGCGCATGGCGCGGCGGAGAATGAAAGGTTCGGCCACGTTGTTCATCTCGATGGCGGTCTGCACACGCGTGGTAACGCCGATGTCCTCGAGCCCGCTCATCAGCGCCATGCCGTTGATCACCGTGGCGAGCATGCCCATATAGTCGGCAGTCGCGCGGTTCATGCCGCGGTGCGACGCGGCAAGGCCGCGCCAGATATTCCCGCCGCCAATGACCACGGCGAGCTCGACCCCGAGAGCCTGCACTTCCTTGATCGCATTGGCCAGCGAGTTGACGATCTGGGGTGAGATGTTGTCCTTGCTGCCGGGCTCGCGCAGGGCTTCACCGCTGAGTTTAAGGACGATGCGGCGGTATTTCGGCGTTTGCGGCATCCGGGCAAGGTAGCGAAGGCTGCGCACCCTCTAGAAGCGAAAAAGAAACATCCCCCCCGCCGGCCATCCGGCGTAGAATGATTTAGATGACGACATCTCCCGTCGAATTGCCGCAGACCATCCCGGTCATGGCCCTCAGCGGCGTGACGCTTTTCCCCAACGCCCTGCTGCCGCTCTGCATTTTCGAGCCGCGCTACCGTCAGATGCTCGAGTCGGTGCTAGCCGGGGACCGCATTTTCGCGGTCGGCATGGTCCGCCCTGACACGGGAGAAGAGAGCATTTTTCCCGTGGCGGGAGCCGGCTTGGTGCGGGCCTGCGTGGGACAGCCCGACGGCACGAGCCAACTCATCCTGCAGGGCATCGGGCGCGTGCGTTTCGAGAGCTTCCCGCAGACCGAACCCTACCTGATCGGACGTGCGGAGCCGGTGCTGACGGTCAATGACGACGAGGAGGCGGCGCGCAAACTGGGCGCGGAACTGCAGGACATTTGTATGGGTCTTGTTTCGCGCGGGGTCGAATTGCCCGAGCCGTTCACGCGTGCGGTCGGCGAAATGAACGACCCGGCGGTGCTCGGCGACCTCGTCGCTCAGCACCTCGTGCGCGAACCGCTCTCCGCCCAGGAAATCCTCGGCGAAACAAATCTTCCCGCGCGTCTGCGCCGGCTTGTCGGGGTCCTGCGGCAGGAATGGCAGCAGTTCCCCGCCTGAACCGCGTTTGCACCGTGCCAACAGGCTCGGTATCGCGCTAAAACACCGGAATGTTGGAGCTTTTTGCGGAAACCGACGACTCGCGCAAACCGTGGTCGGTCACGCGTCTCAACCGCGAAGTGCGCGCGTGCCTCGAGGGATCAATCGGCACGATCCGGGTCGAGGGCGAGATTTCCAATCTCCGCCGTCAGCCCTCCGGGCACCAATATTTCAGCCTGAAAGACGAGGCGTGCCAGGTCTCGTGCGTCCTTTTCCGCAGCGCGGGGGCGTCGGGGCCCGCTTTGCGCGACGGCATGCAGGTCGAGCTTTCGGGACAGATCAGTGTCTACGAACCGCGCGGACAATACCAAGTGGTGGTGCGCCGCGTACAACCGCGCGGCGCCGGCGAACTTGAAGCCAAGCTGCGGGCGCTGCAGGAAAAACTGCGGGACGAGGGGTTGTTCGATCCCGCGCGGAAACGCACACTGCCGCCGCATCCTTCTCGTGTCGGCGTGGTGACATCACCGAGCGGCGCGGCCATCCGTGATTTCCTCCATATCCTGGGCCGGCGCGCGCCGCATCTCGCCGTCTTCATCGCTCCGGTGCGCGTGCAGGGACGTGGTGCCTCGCTCGAAATCGCCGCGGCCATCGAGTCGTTCTCCGAGACCGGACGCAGCGGATTTCCCAACGTCGACGTGGTCGTGGTCACACGCGGCGGCGGCAGCCTGGAGGATTTGTGGGAATTCAACGAAGAGGTGGTGGCCCGCGCCATCGCAGCCTGCCGTATTCCGGTTATCTCCGCCGTGGGACACGAAATCGACCACACCACGTCGGACCTCGCCGCGGACGTGCGCGCCCCCACCCCGAGTGCGGCGGCGGAAATCCTCAGCGCGGACCGCGCCGAGACATTGCAGCGATTGTCCTCGCTGCTGCACCGGCTGCAACGCGAAACGGAAGCGATGCTCGATGTGGCCCGCGCGCGCCTCGATGCGCGCCTTTCCTCGGCAGGATTTCTCCTCCCTTCGCGGCGCATCACCGATCTGCGCCAGTTGACCGACGATTTGCGCGAGCGCGGCGCCGACGCGATACGCAGCCATCTCGATTCGCTGATCCAGCGGACACAACACGCCGCCTCGGTCCTGCGCGCCAGAGAGCCTTCGGCGCGCCTTGCCGCTTGGCGCGAAAGCTTGGGGCAGCTTGAGCTTCGTCAAACCCGCGCGGTCGACACCTCGATGACCGTCCGCCGCCAGGCACAATCGCGCGCTGCACACGCGCTGGAATTACTCGGTCCGCGCCAGACACTGGCCCGCGGCTTCACCATGACCCTTGACGCCCAGCGCCGCCCCCTCACCTCTGCAGCCGAAGCGGTGCGTAAGGACAAAATCACCACCGTCTTCGCCGACGGGGAAGTCGCGTCGCGCCCCGAAAACTAGGCGGCGAATTCGCGCTCGCGTGGGGTGGCGCGGTTCCAGAGCGGCCACTCGCCCTCCGCATGGAAGACGCAGTGCTGGCCCATCGCTTGCTCGAGAAGCTTGAGGTAGGCAGCACGCCGGATTTCCACCGCGCCGAACATTTCGAGGTGATCCGTCACCCACTGGATATCGAGCAGGCCGAAGTTGCGCTCGCGCAGGATCTCGACAAGCGAGAGCAAGGCCAACTTCGACGCTTCGCTCACCCGCGAGAACATGGACTCGCCGAAGAACGCGCCGCCGAGCTGCACGCCATAAAGGCCGCCGGCCAGTCGCCCCTCAGACCAAACTTCCACGCTGTGCGCCGCACCCTGCGCGTGCAACTGCGAGTAGACACGCGCGATGGACGGATCGATCCAAGTCTCAGGGCGCTCGGCGCAGCCCGAGACGACTTCGTCGAACGCGCTATTGATCGTCACGGTAAAATCGAGCCGTGGCAAAGCACGACGAAAACCGTGCGGCAGGCGGAACTCATCGATCGGCAGGATTCCGCGCGGGTCCGGCGAAAACCAGCGCAGGCGCCCATCCCCGCACCCCATGGGAAAAAACCCGTCGCGGTAAGCGCGCAGCACCGAGACAGGGCTGAGCCGCTCCGGCGGGAAGGACTGGGAGACGAGGTCCGACATCGCCCCATACATTTGCCGCAAACCCGCCGTCCACGCAACCCGGTCATTACGGATTGCCGCCCTGACCGTCCGGGCCTATTAAAGAGGGCTACGCCGAAACCGACCGCCACATGATCTCCGACAACGCTAACCCGCCATCGCTCTCCAAAGTCGAGGGCGTCAAAGAAGCCAGCAATTACCTGCGCGGCACCCTTGCGGCCAGCCTCGAGGACCGTTCGACCGGCGCCATCGCCGACGACGACACAACCGTCTCCAAATTCCACGGCATCTACCAGCAGGACCACCGCGACCAGCGCAACGAACGGAAGAAAGCGGGGCTCGAGAAGGCTTTCATCTTCATGATCCGCATCCGCGTGCCCGGCGGTGTCTGCACTCCGGAGCAATGGCTCAAAATCGACGCGCTGGCGGACCAATACGGCAGCCACACCCTCAAGCTGACCACGCGTCAGGCTTTCCAGCTGCATTTCATCACCAAAGACGTCCTCAAAACAACCATGCAGGGGATCGACAAGGCCGTGATGGATTGCATCGCGGCCTGCGGCGACGTGAACCGCAACGTCATGGCCAACCCGAACCCGTATCAGTCGGCCCTGCACGGACCCGTGCTGGACGACGCCCGCGCGGTCAGCACCCACCTCACCCCGCGGACCCGCGCGTATCACGAGGTTTGGTTGGATGGCGAAAAAATCTCGGCCGAAGACGAGGAAGAGCCGATCTACGGAAAGACTTACCTCCCGCGCAAATTCAAAACCGGCTTCGCCGTGCCGCCGAGCAACGACGTCGATATCTACACGCAAGACCTCGGATTCATCGCCATAGGCGAGAACGACAGACTTCTCGGCTACAACCTTTCGGTCGGCGGTGGCCTTGGCATGTCGCACGGCGACACCAAGACATACCCGCGTCTGGCCAATGTCATCGGCTACCTACCGCGCGAGAAAGTGGTCGAAGTCGCGGAAAAAGTCCTCACCGTGCAGCGCGATTTCGGCGACCGCACCAACCGGAAGCACGCCCGCCTCAAATACACCATCGAGGACCGCGGCGTGGAATGGTTCAAAAACGAGCTCGAATCACGCCTCGGCTGGAAACTCGGCGAGACGCGTCCTTTCGAATTCACCAGCTCAGGTGACCGCTATGGCTGGACCAAAGGCACGGACGGCAACTGGCACTACGGGCTCTTTATCCAGAACGGGCGCCTGCGCGACACCGAGGATCAGCCCGCCAAGACCGGCCTGCGCGAGATCGCCAAGATCCATACCGGCGACTTCCGCCTCACCGCGAATCAAAACGTCGTCATCGGCGGCGTGACCGAGGAGCAAAAGCCGCGCATCGAGGCCATGCTCAAGCAATACAAACTCGATATCCCCGAGCGCATCACCGGACTGCGTTTGAACTCCATGGCCTGCGTCGCCCTGCCAACCTGCGGCCTCGCGCTGGCCGAAAGCGAACGCTACCTGCCGCAGCTCGTCACCGAACTCGATCAAGTGATCGAAGAATGCGGATTGCGCGAGACGGAGATCGTCATCCGCATGACCGGATGCCCCAATGGCTGCGCGCGTCCCTACCTCGGCGAGATCGGTTTCGTCGGCCGTGCCCCCGGCAAATACAACATCTACCTCGGCGCGGCCTTCGACGGCGCGCGGCTGAACAAGCTCTACAAGCCGTCAGTCAAATCGGAGGACATCGTCAACGAACTCGCTCCGATCATTCGGCGCTACGCCAAGGAACGGCAGGAAGGCGAACACTTCGGCGATTTCACCATCCGCGCCGGTTACGTCAAAGCCACGACCGAAGGTCGCCTCTTCCACGAGGACATCATGGCCTGAGGCGCGCTCGACCGCCCTCAAATTGTAGCGGCGGTCAGCCGAGCGAAGCGAGACAGGTCGCCGCGGCGACCAACTGATATGACCGCCGGACCATTCACCATAAATTCACCGACGGACATAGTCCGCCGCTACACATCGGGGCGACGGGAAATCGCAAGCTTCGTCTCCAACCGGTGCGGAATTTTCCGGTCGCCGAAATACAGTCCGGTCACGGGCGCGATGTCGCCGGGCGCGATCCCAACGGCGGTCGCGAGGTAATGGTGGTCGGCCAGAACACCATTCGAGGGATCCATTCCCACCCACCCCGCGCCAGGGAGAAACACTTCAGTCCACGCGTGGAGCGAGCCGTCAGCTTTGCGTTCGGCCGGATCGCTGACGCTTTCCCAGAGATATCCGCTGACCAAACGCGCGGCGAGGCCTTGAGCCCGCAGCGCGGCGGCGAGCAAGGCAGCCGCGTCGCGGCAGGCCCCGCGGCGCAGTCGCAAGGTTTCGGCGGGCGGATGCGCTTCGCCGTCCTCGCGCCGCTCGTAGGCGATGTGCGTGTGCATCCATTGGTTCATGGCAACGAGCGCACCGACCGTCTCGCCGCCGGACATGGGCCGCAAAGCGGCTGGTAATTCGACCGGTTCCGTGACGGTGAAAGCGGCGAGCAACTCGCGTTCGCGCACCGTGTATTCGGGCGGCCACTGCAGCGCGCGGCTATCCAGTAGGAACCCGAAAGGATTGCGCTCTTCCACTTCGATTTGCGCATCGAGTGAAAAGACGAGGCGATCCTCCTGGCGCGGGTAGAAACATTGGGCGACGATATTGTCGAACAAGTCGTGCCGCCAGTTGACGGAACCGCTTTCGTTCGTGGCAAAGCGCAGAGCGCGCACCCGCGCCTGCAGTGCGTCGCGGGGAAACAGGCGCAGGACGTGGGGCGAGAGGCTGACTTTGCCCTCGTAGCGGTATTCAGCCCTGTATTCGACAGTGAGATTCATGTGATGCGCTTCATGACAACCTTGACCGACATCTCCTGTCCGCCGCTGCCCTTGAACGTCCCGCGCAGCGGTGCAGCGTCGGCAAAATCACGTCCGAAAGATACCGCGACATGGCGCTCGCCACACCATTGATTGTTGGTTGGGTCGAGGGCGACCCATTCCATGCCCGGCACAAGCACCTCCACCCATGCGTGTGTGGCCACCGCACCGACCAGCCGTGCCGCGCCTTCGGGTGGATCGGTCTCGATGTAACCGCAGACATAGCGCGCGGGGAGACCCGAGGTCCGGAGCACGCTGAGCATGATGTGGGCGAAATCCTGGCAGACCCCGCAGCGCGTCTTCCACACCTCGGCCAGCGGGGTGGACAAGTCCGTGCTGCCCTTGGCGTATTTGAACCCGTGGTGAACTTCCTTGTTCAGTGCGGATAAAGCTTCGCGCAGCGGAGTGTCGGATGGCAGCAATCTGCGCCCCCACTTGGTCGCCTCGCCGCCGTTCAGCGCGGCCAACGTCCCGCGCAGATGATCAAAGACGTCGGTGGCCACCGAGGAAAATATCTGGCGGGCCTCACCGACAGTGAGGTCGAGCGCTTCCTCGGGAAGAACAGGCGGGACTGTCTCCACGCTCAAGCGGCTGGTCACGGCCAGTCTCTCGTGACGCCGGATCATCGAATAAAAGACCGTCGGATTTCCAAAGTAGTCGGTGTAGCTCGTAACGGGAGAAGCCGGCGCGAATTCGACCGCGTGCGACAGGATCTTCTGGGTCGGCCTCGGCGGCGGCGTGAGGCGTGCCTCGACATAGGCTTCGCTGGCCGGTTGCTCGTAGCGGTAGTCGGTGACGTGCGTTATGTCGAAGCGCATAGGGTTCAGTCCGCCGGTTGGTGATTGATGAATCCGTCGGTCACCACGTCGTGGACTTGGTGGGTCTGCTCATTGATCTCCTCGAGCCGGCGCACCAACCCGTCGAGCGAGGGCGCCTGCAGAGATGCACCCGGGAAAAACATTTCCCAGTCCGAGACTTCGATCAATCGCACGACGCCATTGACGGTGTCTTGCGACCGGGCGGCACCGGCCGATTCGTGTCCGTGCTCCGCGAGCAGGCGCGCGCACTCGCCGAGACACTTGCGAACCGAGCGCGGCACTTCCTCATTCGCGTAAAGCATGCGCAGAACGGGAACAGGCTCGGCGCGCATCTGGTAAAGCCGGTGGTAAGCGTCGCGCGAGGCCAACATGCGGAGAAAGGCGGACAACTCGATTTCCACCGGGTGATCGTCGTTGTCCGCGGATTTCGCCGCGCGCTTGGCCAGAGATTTGAAAACAGTGACCCCCGCGTTGCAGGTGATCACCGCACGTTCGAACTGCTGGCCGAAGCGGCAAAAGTTCCATCCGCGGTCGGAAAGCATGGTCGCCTCGGCCAGACCGAAGAATTCCGCGACAGCCGAGCCCGTGTCGGAGCAGAGGCGCTGCGTAGCCAAAGAAAGACGGGTTTCGTCGCCCTCGGGCTTGAACTTCACCCGGCCGAATTTTTCCTCGAGGTTGTTGAGAGCGCCGGATGCCTCCATGCTCAGCGACTCTTGGATTTGCCGGGCATTCCACCAGGCGCGCTGCAAAGTTCCGAGCAACGACCCCTCTTCGCGCGCATCGAAAACGATGCGGTAGCGTTCTGACGGCGTGTTAATGCTGCGCTTGCGACCGGAATCCGTCTGCTCGAGCGGAGGAAGCATGCGGTTCCAGACGGGACGATAAAGCTGCCTTTCCTCCCGGGTAAGCTCCTCGGTCTCGAGGCTTTCCACCACGCCCACCATGCAGGCGAGGCTGGAGGCACGCTCGAGGTAGCGCCCGAGCCAGTAAAACGAGTCCGCCACGCGGCTGGTCACGCGCGCCGCGGGACCAGCTTGATCGGGAGGCAGCGCGACCCGCGGCCGTTGCGGGTCGGCGTGATCCGACAAGACCCACGTGTCTTTGCCGCCACCGCCAAGCTCGGACGCGGTGAAAATGCGGTCGGGCGCCGAGACGCGCGTCAGCGCCCCGGGAAAAACATCATATTCGCCTCCGGGACTACGCAAGGCGAAGACGATGTGATCCTGCCTGCGGTCGTCGAGCGCCCCGCGCCGGTCGAGACAGACGGTCGTCGCCCCCGAATCACGGGGCTGAGCGACATAGTGCTGCGGTTCCTCGGACAGAAGCTTTCGCAGCTTCTTGCCGTCTGTGGCCGTGGAGGCAGCACTGTGCACGATTTGCTCGCCGTAAAGAGGACGGATATCGAAATCATCGAGACGGTCAAGAACGTGGTCACGCTGGTCGAGATCGCCCAACCACCACGTGCGCAGAGTCGGCAGTTTTTCGTTCTCACCGAGGTAGAACCGGATGATCTGCGAGCTGAAAGGCAGGATAGCCCGGTCATCGGCCAGCCTCGTGCCGATGGCATTGGCCACGGCGACATGGCCATGCCGGACGCATTGAAGCAGACCCGGAACACCGAGGAGCGAGTCGCGACGGAAGACCATGGGATCGATCCATCCGTCGGCCACGCGCGTGTAAAGCACGTCGATTTTTTCGAGGCCGCTCACGCTTTTCAAATAAAGATGGTCGTCGAGAACGATGAGGTCTCCGCCTTGCACCAGCGGAATGCCCATGCGCCGGGCGAGGAAGCTGTGCTCGGAATACGCCGCGTTGCCCGATCCCGGCGTAAGCAGGGCGACAACGGGATCGGATTCGCCGGACGGCGCCAAGGCGCGCAGCGATTCGAGCCATTGCAGAGGGATCTCCGCGATGCTCTGCGGGTTGTGATCGCGGAAGACCTCTCCGAAGACACGGGAGAGAGCGCGCCGGTTTTGCATCATGTAGGAAATGCCGGAGGCATCGCTGAAGTAATGGTGGGACACCGCCATGCGCCCGTCGGGCAATCGTGCCAGGGCGAAACCCGCCAGATGCAGAAAGGAGCCCCCGGGGGCAGGCAGGCCGACTGCGGCCCTTTGGAAACAAGGACTTCCCAGCACCGGTTGAGCGGGGACGACGCGCTGGCGCAGGATCTCCTTCGGCCCGTGCATGTCGCGGAGAAAAAGTTCGAAGGCCCGCAGTCGCTGCCGGAAGCCCGCCTCGAGTTCGACCCACTCGGCGGCGTGGAAAATCTCCGGCAAAACATCGCAAAACCACGGGCTTTGGCGCCACTTCTGGCGTCCGCGCGACACATCGAAGTTGACCCCCATCTCGCGCATGGCCGCCTCGAGCCTCTCGATGACCGAGCGCAACTCGGGACGCGGGGTGGAAAGAACTCTGTCGAGAAGCGCGCGGTAAGCTTCGCGCGGCGCGCCGTCCGCGCCGAATACCTCGTCCCAAAGCGGACTCTTGCGGGCTTTTGCTTTCACCGCCAAGACGGTTTCCGCCGCGCCCGACAGGGTCAAGGAGATACAATCAGACTTTCTGCGTGACGCGCGCGCCGCGCGGCTTGCTGCGCAGGCGGAACCAGTTGTTCCACGTCTTGCGGATGGTCTGGCGCGTGCTCAAGTATTGCTGCTCGAGCTCGGATCCTTTTTTCAACGCGGCGAGAACCCCGGCCACGGAAAAATTGTCGGTGTCGAGAATGGTGCAGGCCACACCGACCGCGGCCGCGTGGTGCGCATCACTTCCCGCCGTCATGGGCAAACCGCGTTTCTCCGCATATTGATACGCTTTGCGGTTGTGGCGTTTGAGTGTGGTCGCGGCATTGAAGACCTCGAGCCCGTCGAGCGGCAAAGTATCCAGAACGCTCTCGCGGATCCCCGCGCGGAACAGATCGTAGGGATGCGGCGCCACGCAGATGCCCCCCGCCTCGCGGGCCAGACGACAAACATCAAGCGAGGGTTTTCCTTTGAGCGACGAGGGCAAATGACAACCGAGGCAAAGGAGATGTCCGTCGGCGGTCGTCACCTCGACGCCGGGAATGACAAGGAAGCCGTCGACCGGCTTGCCGTCCGCACGCATCAGGCCCTTGCCGAGCATATAGTCAACCGCGTCGCACGTGTTGTGGTCCGTAATGGCGAAGCCGTTGAGCCCCGCCGCGCGCGCCGCGGCAATCAGGTCCTCCGGACTGCTCACGCCGTCCATAGAGAAAAACGAGTGGACATGGAAATCGATCCGCAGGGGCATGGCAAAATAGTCCGGTCTGACCCTCTCCTTTGCCAAGAGGAAAGACCGCTCTTTCGCCCTTGCGGGAAAATTCCCCGTGTTGTGCAATGCTCCCCCATGGTTCTTCTCGGCATCGACATCGGGGGGTCGGGCATCAAGGGCGCGCCCGTGGACACTGCCACCGGCGAACTCAAAGCGGAGCGCTCGCGCATCCCCACCCCCGTGCCCTCCACGCCCGATGCCGTCACCGAGGTCATCCGGGAAACCCTCGGCAAATTCCCGGATGTCTCAGGACCCGTCGGCATCACCTTCCCCGGCGTGGTCAAATCCGGACGCGTCCTCACTGCGGCCAACGTGGACCCGCAATGGCAGGGCTTCGAAGCTGCCACCTTTTTCACAGCCAAACTCGGTCGCCCGACCATCGTCATGAACGACGCCGACGCCGCCGGCATCGCCGAGATGCGCTTCGGGGCCGGCCGCAACATGCAGGGCGTCGTTGTCCTACTGACCCTCGGCACCGGCATCGGCAGCGCGGTTTTTCTCGACGGCAAGCTCCTGCCTAACACCGAGTTCGGCCACATCGAAATCCGCGGCAAGGACGCCGAATCCCGCGCCGCCGCCCGCATCCGCGAAGAGAAAGACCTGGGCTGGCAGGAGTGGGGCGAAAAAGTGGGCGAAGTCGTCGCCCGCCTGGCCGCACTGATCAACCCCGACCTCTTCATCATCGGCGGTGGCGTGAGCCGCAAAGCGGACAAATTCATCCCCGTGGTCCAATCGATGGTCAAAACACCGATTGTTCCAGCCCAACTCCAGAACGCCGCGGGCTTGGTCGGTGCCGCAGTGGTCGCGGGCGAGAACCCCGTGGCGTGAAAGCCGAACCCGCCATCGAAGTGCCCGTGAACATTCCGGGCGCAGCCTGTCGCGTTCTGGTCGGAACCGGCTTGCTCTCCCGTGCCGGCATGCTGAGCACGGAAGCTGGTCTGCGCGGCAAATGCGCCGTAATTACGGACGACAATGTCGGCAAACTTCACGCGCAGACCGTGCTCGATTCGCTGAGCGCCGCGGGATTCGATCCCGTGCTGCTCACTGTCCCGGCCGGAGAAAAATCGAAAAGCCTCGCTGCGGCGGAGAATCTGATCGACGACATGTTGGCTGCGGGGCTCGACCGCAGTTCCTTCGTTGTCGCTTTGGGCGGGGGCGTGATCGGAGATCTGGCAGGATTCGTCGCTGCGATCTACCAGCGGGGTATTCCTTTCGTACAAATCCCAACGACCATCGTCGCACAAGTGGACAGCTCGATCGGCGGAAAAACCGGAGTGAATGCGAAGGCCGGCAAAAACCTGGTCGGCGCGTTCCATCAGCCGTGCCTGGTGCTGGCCGACATCGATACCCTCGCCACGCTGCCCGACCGCGAATACCGCGAGGGCTTCGCCGAGGTGATCAAGCATGCCGCCATCCGCGACGCGGAGATGCTCGATACGATCGATCCCGCAGCCCCGCGCGAGTCTCTTGCCCCTCTCATTGCAAGGAATATCACGATCAAAGCGGCCATCGTTGCGGAGGACGAAAAAGAACACAGCGGCGCGCGTGCTCTGCTCAATTTCGGGCACACCGTGGGCCATGCCATTGAGAACGTGGCCGGATACGGCGAGTTGCTGCACGGCGAAGCGATCAGTCTTGGTCTGGCCGCCGCGATCGTTGTCTCCGAGCGGAAAGGCGGACTTTCCGCGGGGGAAGCCGACCGCGTGCGCGCGAAACTTTCCGCTTTCGGGTTGCCACTCACCTTGCCCACGCATCTGAAAACGGACGCTCTGCTTGCCGCGGCGGCCAAGGACAAAAAATTCAGCGGCGGAAAAATCCGTTTTGTCGTCGCACCACGCCTTGGGCACGCAGAACTGAGCTCTGATGTCACCGAAGCCGACCTGCGCGAGTCAATCGACGCGATCCGCGCTTAGCTGCGCGGCCAAAAGACATGACGGTTGAGAGAGAAACGCTCGTCACCCGTCACCCGTCACTCGTCACCGGTGCGAAGCACCTGTATTTGCACATCCCCTTCTGCCTGCAAATCTGCCCGTATTGCAGCTTCTACAAAGACATCGCGGGCCCGGGCAAAGCCGACCCGTTGGTCGATGCGGTTATCCGCGAAGCCGAACTCTTCGGCGGCCACTGCGCGCCGGAAACCGTTTTCATCGGCGGCGGAACGCCCACCGCGCTCTCCGTCTCGCAGCTCGATCGTCTTTTTGTCGGATTGCAGAACCACCTCAATCTCTCACGCGTCGCCGAGTTCACCATCGAAATGAACCCGGCCACGGTGACCGCGCGCAAAGCGGATCTCCTCCGCGCGCACGGCGTCAATCGGGTCAGCATGGGTGTGCAATCTTGGGATCCGGAACTGCTCAAAACACTCGGACGCGTCCATGATGCGGAGCAGGTCCGTCGGTCCTTCGCTATTCTGCGCTCGGCAGGCTACGACAATCTCAACCTCGACCTGATCTACGGCGTGCCGGGGCAAACGCTGGAGCAGTGGGAAGACAGCCTGCGGCAAACCATTGCGCTGCACCCCGACCATATCTCGGCTTATTGCCTGACCTACGAGGAGGACACCGAATACTTCGAGCGCTTGCAACGAGGGGAATTCCGCGAAAACAGCGAACAGGATGCCGGATTTTTCGAGCGCGGCGTCGAACTCCTCTCCGCCGCCGGCTACAACCAATACGAAATTTCCAACTACGCGCGACCGGAACGCGCCTGCCGCCACAACCTCGCTTATTGGGAGGGTGCCGATTACCTCGGACTCGGCCCCAGCGCATGGTCCACCGTCGGCGGCCGCCGCTGGCAAAACGTGCCAGACACCGCGGCATATGTCCGGTCGATCCAAGCCGGCGTGCGTCCCATATCCACCGAGGAACTTCTCCCCGCCGAAACCCGCGAGTCCGAAAAAATCGCCTTCGGTCTGCGCATGAACGCCGGCATCGATCCGGCGCGGTTGGCCGGCAACCACGATCTTGTCACCGGTCTACGCGAGGAAGGCCTGCTAGAGGACCACGGCCCCCGCGTCCGTCTCACCGCCCGCGGAAGATTGCTCGCGGATGAGATTGCCGCGCAGTTGATCTGAAATGACAGTTGTAGCGGCGGTCTGCGACCGTCGGTGCATTCCTTTCTCTTCTGTTCCGGCGGTCGCAGACCACCGCTACAAGTTGGGCCGACCTCAGCGTTGCCCCTGCAGGTGCAGATAAGCAGAGAGCACGCGGCGCATGTCGTCCAACTCGGGGCGGCCGAGACGGATCTCTGCGCTGTCGGTCGTGCGGATGACGGCGGCTTGGCCGTTGATCATGGCCAGCACGAGCGGGCGCACATCATCAAAGTGAATATCGGCCAACTGCATCACCTTTCCGCCGGGGAGATTCTCGAATTCATTGGGCGCAGGTGAGAAAGAGCCGGCCTCGATGCCATCGACCATGACCGCGCAGTTGCCGAGGTTAGCCGCCCGCGAACCCTCGTGGCGCACGACAAAGCGGAGCGTTGAAGCCCCCTCGCCCAACTTTCCTAGGTAAAGGTAAGCCGTGCTGCCCGTGGCCGCGACATTGCCTTGGAACCAAGTCGCACCGTGCGCCACATCGGACCGGACACCCAACCCGGACATGGCCTGCGCGCCGTCGCGGGCGATTTCAGACATCGATTCTTGCTCGATCGCTGTCGGAGGCGGCGGTATTTTTATCTCGACGGGCTGAGGGGACGCGACAGGTGGCTCCGGCGCGGGCCGTTGGCAACCCGCCGGTTGCAGCACGAACACGGCAACCGCCACAGTGACCGCACGCCGCACTGCGCTTGATTCCTTACTGACCGTTGGTCGGCTGCAGGGTGAAGCGGAGGCGCATGAAGGTCTGCGCATTGGACGAGGCATTGATGGTGTAGATGCGGCGCTCAAAGCCCGCGGACACGCCGACCTGGTTGGTATGTGGCGCTCCAGACAGCGGTGTTCCGGACCAGCCGGACGAGATGTTGGTCGAAGTCTGCACGTGCGAGCTCAAGCGCTGATCATTGGTTCGCACCACGGCGGTCAACGAGAGCCTCGAGCCCGGCTCGAGGTAAGGCATGAGAGCTTGGTCGTTACTCGAGGACGTTCCGCCGATGCCATATTCAGTCAGAGCCGGGATGCCATCGAAGTCGATGTCACTGGTGGCCGACTGGCCAGGGAATGTCTGCTCGAAAGACGGCTGCGAACTCTGGCTGACGAAGATGGTCTGCGTGACATCCGTTGCCGCCGAGTAGTTGTCGTCGCCCGCCTGCTTGGCCGTGATGATGACTTCGCCCGGACCGCTGAGCGTGAGAATGCTGCCGTTGACCGAGGCCGCGGAGGCGTTCGAAGAGGTATAATTCACGGTCAACCCCGAGGACGCAGATCCGGTCAAGGTCACCGGTGAATCGCTGGTGGAGAGCGTGTTGTCGGCAACCTCGAAGGTGATGGTTTGGGACGCCTTATCGAATGTGATGGTTTTGTTTTCGGAAGACGCACCTTCGCGGTCAGCCGTGGCCGCTACTGTGGCACGGACAACGACCGAACCTGTGCCCGAGTTGATGGTTAACTGGTTACCGACGAGCGTGACTTTGTTCGTATCCCCGGAGACCAGCGAATAGATAACCGGTGCGGCGGGCGAGACCGTTGCGCTCAGGGCCACGGTCGTGCCGAAAGTAGCAGACTGCGGCGGCAGAAAGCTGATGGCGGGCGCCGAGCGGTCCACCAATTGCAGGTATTGGGCTTGGTAGCTCCCGGTGACGGCGGAGGAGTTCGGAAGGCCCACGAAGAGGCCGTTGTCGATGAGGTCGGCTCCGGTGCGATTGTTCGTCCAAACATAGGTGTTCGGGTTCGTTGCGTAATCGTCCGAGAGCAGATCCTTCACGTTGTAACTGCGACCGCGATCGATGCCGAAGTAGTTGAGATCCGTTCCGGGCACCTTGGCGTTGAGATCGTAGGTGGCCGCCACATTGGTATTGGCCCACGGATTGTTGTTAACGAATGCGAAGACCACGCTGTTGCCGGCAGCCCCGGCGGATTGCCCGAGGTTCCGGACTTTGCCCACAGCGAAGATGTTGTCGTCGTAGCCGCCGTTGGTTTGCCTTTTGTTCAGGTAGTAGACGTTTTGGCTCATCAATGCCGGGGCATTGAGGCGGGCGCGATTCATGCGGCCGTAGAAATCCTGCAAACGCCACTCGTCCGACGTCCGGTTGGTCCAGACGGAAGACATGTGGTTGTAG
>JBILUI010000112.1:0-7580 GCA_044371145.1 Chthoniobacterales bacterium
GCCGATTTCGAGCTGAGTTCGGGCGATGCGCGCCTGGCCGCCAAGCTTGAGGACCAAATGGTCGCGCAGAACCGTCGCGACCGGTCCGACCTGAGCTCGGCCGCGGCGGCGGAAAGCGTTCTGCGCATGGTGTCCAACGGCGCCTACCGCAACGCCCTGCGCGAGTTCAACGCGCTGGCCCGCAAGTTGGGGCGCAGCGGCGGAGGAAATTTCTTCTACGAGGTGGTGCGCCCGCTCGTCGTTGCGCTGCGGTCCGACGGCCGCGAGAAAGATGCGCAGGATGTCCTCAAGGAGGCGCGCAAGCGCATGTCTCCCGAGCCGGACAGCATCCTCGCGCGCGAGTTCGACGAGTTGGCCTCGGCGCAAGTCGCTCAGTAGTGGGTTTTGTCGGGCTTTGCCTGATACCGGCGCCAAAGATCGAGCATCTCATCGCGCAGACATTGCGCCGCGGGAACAAGCCGGTGGGCGATCGGCTTGGTCAAATCGTCGTAGATCGGCTGGTCGTCGAAGTCGCCGAAGACCAGTGCGTCGGCGATGGTCGACGCGTAGACCACGCGGTCGATGCGCGCCCAAAAAATCGCCCCCGCGCACATGGGGCACGGTTCGCCGCTGGTGTAGAGCGTGCAACCGGAAAGGTTGAAATTTTCCAAATGTCTGGCCGCAGCGCGAATAGCCGCCATTTCGCCGTGCCAAGTCGGATCGTTCTCCGTAACGACATGGTTCGAGCCTTCGGCGATGACCTTGCCGTCCTTGACGATGACGCAGCCGAACGGGCCGCCGGTGCCTTCGACCATGGCGGCTTTTTCGCCGAGCGCAATAGCCATGCGCATAAACTTCTCGTCCCCGGCGGTGGCGATGCGCGGATCCATCACGGATGCTTCTCTGCGCGGATCGCGTCCTTGTCGCGGTCGCGTCTTTCCTCGAACCGCCGAATCTCGTCAGCCAATTGTCTTTGCAGTTGCACGATCTGGTCCGCCTCGCCGGCGGCGCGCGCTTTTTCCATTTCGCCGCCGAGGAGAAGCTCCTTCGCTGCGATGTCGGCCCTGCATTTCGCCTCGATCTCCGCGATGCGGCGCTTCTGGTCGTCGTTCAGCCGGACCGCGGGCGCGGCGGCCGCGAGTCGTTCCATGGCGAGTTCGTAGGCGGATTTCATTGGCTCGGTGCGCAAACTTTCGACTACCACTAAGCGATGCCCATTCGTTTGTTGAGCACGGATTTCGACGGGACGCTGGTCGGCCACGAGCCGGATGCCGGCACTGCCGCATCGCTTACTTCGGCTCTGCAGGATCTGCGCCGGCGCGGAGCCGCTTGGGCGGTCAACACGGGCCGACAGCTTTGGTTTGCCCTCGAGGGCCTAGAGCACGCCCGGCTGCCCCACGATCCGGAGTTTGTCCTGAGCAGCGAGAAGGATATCTACCGGCGTGTCGGGGAAGGGGATTGGGAGGCCTTCGGCGAATGGAATGCGAACACCGAGCGGAAGACGGTCGAGTTGCTCGATCGCGCGGCCCATGTGTTGGACGCCATCCGCGGCCTGGTCGACCGCGACAAGAATGTCGAGATCACCTACGAGAACGGCCGGGTCGGTGGGTTGATGACCTCGGACACTGCCACGATGGATCGCGTGGTGGAGAAAATCCGCACCTTGGCGGCCGATGTTCCAGATTTCTCCTTCAACCGCAACATGGTCTGGATGCGCTTCACGCACTGCGAGATCCACAAGGGATCATCCTTGTCCGAGTTGGCCCGCCTGCTCGATATCCCGCGTGGTGAAGTGCTGGCCATCGGCGATCATCTCAACGATATCCCGATGCTCGACGGATCCGCCGCGGCCATGGTCGCCTGTCCGGCCAACGCGGTGGCCGAGGTCAAAGACGTTGTCAAAAAGGCGGGCGGTTACGTCTCGCCATTCGCCTGGGGCGAGGGCGTGGCCGACGCCATCCGGCACTTTTCCGGTTAGCGGATCAGTCCCCAGCGGCCAAGGAAAGGCCAGTAAACAACCAACCCGCGACCGACCACGTTTTTCTCCGGCACGGGCCCGAAATAGCGGCTGTCGCTGCTGTGGTAGCTGTTGTCGCCGAGGGCGAAGTAGTTCGCTTCCGGAACGCGGTATTCGTCAGCTGGCGAACCGAGTATGGGGAAGGCCTCACCCCTTCCGCTCGTGTTTGAGTAGCCGTTGTATCCGTCGCGGCAGGCCATCACCTTGCGAAAAACGGGAAGCTCCGGGACTTTTCCATCGACGACAAGATTCGGCGGGTCGATGCGCAACGTCTGGCCCCCAAGCCCGGCCAGTCGCTTGATGTAATATTGCGAGCCCATGCCGGGCGGAACCACGATGCGGCGGATGCCGGTTGTCTTGAAAACAAACACGTCGCCGTCCTTCGGGCGCACGAAATTGTAGGAGACCTTGTCGACGAAAAGCTGGTCGCCGGAATCGGCATGCCCGCGCACGATCG
The DNA here is from genome assembly GCA_044371145.1 of Chthoniobacterales bacterium. Lineage (GTDB taxonomy): Bacteria > Verrucomicrobiota > Verrucomicrobiia > Chthoniobacterales > JACTMZ01 > JACTMZ01. The sequence goes on from JBILUI010000112.1 coordinate 2,454, forward strand.
GTTCACCCGCGCGCAGTGGGCGCCCCGGGTAGATCTGGAAATCGTCGCGCACCACATTGGCCGGTGCGGGCACGCTGTAGGTGCGGCCACGCGTGACGATTTCGGTCGAGGTGAAGAAATGGAAGCGGCTGACTTCACGGAGGCCGATGACCGTGTCGTCCCGCTCGGCGGTCACGTCGATCCAGGTGCGTCCGCGCAGGACGAAATCGACGACCCGGACGAGAAGATTGGGGAGCGGTTCGACCGTGGGCGTCCCGGTCACCCCGTAAAGCGTCGGCTGCATCGAACCGGTGGGGATTTTAAACGGCTGCAAAAAATAAGCGCGCACGCCGAGTGCGATGACCAGCGCCACGAGGATGACCTCCGTGTTTTCCCGCAGTCCGGCGAGCGGAGGAGCCGGGGCCGCTTCGTCAAACAAGGCGTGCAGCTTTTGCGTCGTGCCGACGATGTCCTCTTTTTTGCGTTGGCGCATGGCGACTGAGAGTCGTGTGCAGCCCTCGCGCAAGGCGACCAGCTGCGCTTCGGGCAGGATGTCCTTGCGGTAACGGATGAGCTTGCGCGCGGCGCGAAGGACGAGCTTGGCCTCCTTGCGGTATCTTGGTGCTAGGAAAAACATAAGCGCAGGCGAAAGTGTCTGCGCCGTCGGGGAAAAAGGCAATGCCGCGCAAATGTTCGCCCTGCGTGCAGATTTGCGTTTTCATGTTCGCATGACATTGCACGGCGATATTTCCCTGGACCAGCCCCTGCTGGTCGTGGCTCTCGAAGAAGAAGCGTCGCATCTGCACGTCAGTGAGTTGCCTATACTCGTCACCGGCGTCGGCAAGATTTGCGCCGCCTCATCGCTCGCCGCGATTCTTTCCCGGCAGAGGCCCTCGCGTCTTGTCAATCTGGGAACGGCAGGCGCTTTGCACGAATGTCTGCACGGCACGCATGTCATCGGTCGTGTCATCCAGCATGATTTCGACGACGAGGCGATCTTCGGCCTGACGGGCACGCACTTCGGTGAGCCGATCGAGCTGGGCTCCGGGCCGGCGCTGGCCTCGGGCGACGTGTTTGTCAGCGGCGGTTCCGCGCGCGAGCAACTTGCCCGTCGTGCCGACTTGGTCGACATGGAAGGCTACGCCGTGGCGAAGGTGGCGCGCGACTTCGGGCTTCCGGTCACACTGGTCAAAGAGGTCAGCGATGGTGCGGGCGAAGGCGCAGCGCGCTCGTGGCAGGAGTCTCTCGACTGTTGCGCGGAGCGGCTCGGCGCGTGGGTGCGGCGCGAGTTGCTTGCAGCTTGACGCCGCAGCGGTGCGGGCGGACTTTCGTCATCCTATGCAAATCGACGCTTACACCCGCATTGTCTTGACCGTCATCGCTGGCTGCCTGCTTTACATGGTCAGCAAGGATCTCAACCTCGTGCCCTCCGCGCACGCACAGGAGGCGCCAGCTGTGACCGCTGTGAACATCGTTGAAGTTGCCGGAGCTCCGATCGCCGCCCCGCGCGACACGCGCAACGAAGTTTCCTTGCCTGTGCGGATCCTTGACTGACCGCTGGCGTGATACCAGACGAGCTGAGCGAGGAAATTATCCTCGATCACCACAGGCGGCCGCGGAATTTCCGCGCCCTCGACCCTTGCCATGGCGTAGCACAGGGTGTGAATCCGTCATGCGGCGATGAAGTGAAGGTCTACGTTCATCGAAAAGACGGAATGTTGGACGACGTTTCTTTCACCGGGCAAGGCTGCGCCATTTCGCGGGCCTCTGCCTCGCTCATGACCCTCCGCTGCAAAGGACAGTCCGAAAACGAGGTGAGGGATCTTACGCAACGAGTGCGCGCTATGCTCGTTGCCAGCGGCCCGGAAGTTGATGGCGACTTGATCGCGTTGGCCGGCGTGCGGAATTTTCCGGCGCGGGTAAAATGCGCCCTGCTTCCGTGGCACGCCTTAGAGGCAGCCCTCGACGGCCGCTCCGAGGCCACCTCCGAGTGATGGCGCCGCGCGGTCTTTACGCGGTGCCGGTTGCGCGCTAGGCAAGGGCAATGCAGAAGTTCGGATGCGATTGTGTTCTGCCCGCGCGAGCCACGCTCGGCGAGGGGGCCTGCTGGTTCGCCGCGGAGCAGCGGCTTTATTGGGTGGATATTTTGCAGTGCGAGGTGCACCGGTTCGATCCGGCAACCGGACGCGACGAAATGCGCAAGGCGCCTTGCCATGTCTCGCTGGTCCAACCGACCACGCGCGGCGACCTTGTGCTGGGCACCCGCGACGGCATCGCGCGGATGGATTTTGACTCTGGCAGCTTCACGATCCTTTGCGATCCGGAAGCGGAAATTCCGGGCAACCGTTTCAATGACGGCAAACCGGATCCGCGCGGACGATTGTTCGCCGGCACCATCGCCTACGATGGTTCGGACAAAAAAGCCGCTCTCTGGCGCATTGAGCCCGACCTGTCCTTCGCCAAACTTATCGATCAAGTGGGCAATTCGAACGGGCTCGGGTGGTCGCCGGACGAAAAGACTTTTTATTGGACCGATACCAAGACCGGCTGTGTTTTCGCCTTCGACTACGAAGCGGCCACCGGTGTCATCGCCAATCGCCGCGTGGTTGTCGAAGTGGAAAAATCGATGGGGCGTCCGGACGGTCTGGCTGTCGATGCCGAAGGCTGTCTTTGGACCGCGCTCTGGGCCGGTCATGGTCTGGCCCGGTGGAATCCCGCAACGGGAGAAATGATCGCCAGGGTGGAATGTCCCGCAGCCAATGTGACTTGCCCCACCTTCGGCGCCCCGGATCTCGACATTCTGTATTTCACCACAGCGCAAAAAGGACGCGATGAAGCGGAGCCGTCCCCGGAACCGGAAGCGGGAAACATTTTCGCCGCCAAGGTCGGCGTGGAGGGTTTGCCGGGATTCGCTTTTGCCGGCTAGCGGGATTTTTCCGCCTCACCGGTCATCGGGACGAAGCGGACGGGGAGGACGGATTGCTTTTCGACTCGGTCGCCATTTTTGCGCAGCAAGATTAGCTCCTGTTCCATGCCGCCGCCGACGGGGATGATCATCCGTCCGCCGTCTTTCATCTGCGCGATGAGGTCTGGCGGAATCTTGTCCGGCGCGCAGGTGACGATGATCGCGTCGAATGGCGCATGCTCGGGCCATCCGCGGTAGCCGTCGCCGTGCTTGACGTGCGCGTTCGTGTAGCCGAGGCGCTCCAGAGTTTGCTGTGCCATTTCAGCCAAGGGCTCGACGATTTCGATGGTGTAAACATCGGCGCCCATTTGCGCGAGAACAGCCGCTTGGTAGCCCGAGCCTGCGCCGATCTCCAAGATTTTCTCGCCCGGTTTCGGGCGGATCGCCTCGGTCATGAACGCGACGACGTAGGGTTGCGAGATGGTCTGGCCATGGCCGATGGGCAGGGGGTAATCCCTGTAAGCTTCCTCGCGCAGGCGTAACGGGAGGAATTCGTGGCGCGGGACAGCACGTATTGCCGCGAGGGTCGCCGGATCGGAAATCCCGCGGGCTTCCATTTGCTCTTCGACCATGGCGTTGCGTTGTGCGGTCAGATCGCCGCCGGCAGGCGGCTGCGCCTCGGAGCAGGCCGGGAGCAGGGAAAGGACAACAAGCGCGAAAAATTCAGCCGAGCGCCGCATCGGCTTGGGCGGCATCTTGCTCGTCCGGTTCTTCGATCGCATGGCTGGCAGTTTCGTGCCACGCGCGGATCGCCGCAAGTCCCTCCAGCGATTCGACCGCGCCGAACCTTCGGCGGAGGTCGCGGCTGGAATGCAGTCCGCGTGAATAAGCCATCAGCCGCGAGCGCATGGCATGCATGCCTTTTTCCGTCTTTCGCCAGCGCCCGAGCTCCTGCCGGCAATGGTCTTCGATAAGATCCCAACGATCGGAAAGAGTCGGTGCGGGCGGAGCGTTTTCGCCACGGAAGGCGGCGGCCAATTCCTGGAATATCCACGGACTAGTCATGGCGGCGCGCCCGATCATGAGTCCGGAGACCGGAGCCTGGGCCCAGCGTCGGACCGCGACTTCGGCCGAGTTGATGTCGCCATTGCCGACCACGGGCATCTGCACGGCTTGGGCCACGGCGGCGATCACGTCCCAATCGGCTTCGCCCGAATAGCCCTGCGCACGGGTGCGGCCGTGCACGGTGAGGCGCCGAATGCCGGAATCTTCGAGCCGCTTGGCGTTTTCCGGTGCATTGATCGATTGCGCGTCCCAGCCGATGCGGATTTTGGCGGTGACCGGCACCGGCGCCGCGGCGCGAACCACGGCGGAGGCGATGGAAGCGAGCAACGCACCGTCGCGCAGCAGGGCGGAACCGCCGTTCTTGCACACGACCTTGTTCACCGGACAGCCGAAGTTGATGTCGATGAAGTCGGGTTGCTTCCAGTCCAACACGGCTTGCGCGCCGCGGGCCAGCTGATCCGGGTCGGCGCCGAAAAGCTGCACGCCGAGCGGCTGCTCTTCGGGCTGGAAATCGACGTAGTGTTCCGTGCGCTCATTGCGGTGCATGATCCCCTCGGCCGAGACGAACTCGGTGGTCAGCACGTCGGCACCGCGCGATTTGCAAATGCGGCGGAAGACCGAATTGGTCACGCCTGCCATTGGCGCGAGGAAGAGAACCGGTCGGTCCGAGCGCCGGACAAATCCTGGCTGTGCGCTGGCGCTCACGGGCGCGGGAGGCTCAAGCGGCCTGCGTCTCGGGTTGCGGCTCGGCCTGCGCGTCGATGCCGAGCTGGACGCCGAGCAGCGCGGAAACCTCGCGTTGGACGTCGGGGACTTGAGCCAGGCTGAGGCGTGGGTTGGGAATGAGGAAAGTTTCCCCTGTTTGCGCGCGCTCGTAGACCAGCACATCGGGGTCGGTGCTTTCCATCGGCTTGAGGAGCCGCTTGCGCTCGAGCATGAGAGCGAGAATGTAGCGCGCATTTTTCGTCGTCTCGGAATTTTCCTCGATCAATTTGCGCAGGATGCCCTCGGCGTCCTGTTTGGCCAGCGGCTCGGGTGGCGGCGGTGGTGGCAGCTCGAATTTGGAACGCCAGAAGGCGACCGGAGTGTCCCCGGCCGGCCGGGAAGCCCAGGCTTCTTCGGTCACGTCTTCCCGACGGAACCCCTCTCCCTCGCGAAAGATGGCGGTGTAGAAAGAC
>JBILUI010000113.1:0-7563 GCA_044371145.1 Chthoniobacterales bacterium
CTTCCTCGAAGGCCTCAACACCTGCACCATCCAGCCAGTCAAACCGCAGCAATGCCGCGACTTCCCCAACAAGTGGCGCTTCGAAGGATGGCGCGAGAAATGCGAGGCTGTCGAGGTGATGTCTTGACATCAGAATAATTTGATGTTTGATGTCTAAAATGCGAACGACGCTCACTCTGGACCCGGATATCGCCCAACGCCTCAGACAGGAGCTGGCCTCGGGCAAGAAGTCCTTCAAAGACGTAGTGAACGAACGCCTGCGGCTGGGCTTCGGACTAAAAAAAACCAAGCAGCGCACACCCTTTCGCGTCAAAGCGCACTCCTCGGCCTTCATGCCCGGAATCGACCAGACCAAACTCAATCAGTTGGTGGACGAACTCCAAGTCGAAGAATTCATCCGTAAATCACAAGCGCGGTGATCGTCCCCGATATCAACCTGCTGGTTTACGCTTACAACAAACAAGCGCTCCGGCACGAACCTGCCAAGGCATGGTGGGAAGCCACCCTTAGCGGAAACACACCGGTGGGCATTCCTTGGGTAACTTCCTCGGGATTCATCCGGATCATGACTCACCGCCGGATTTTAGAAGAACCGATTTCCCCGGAGGATGCTATCGATCTCATTCGCTCATGGCTGGATCAGCCAGCAGTTGTTATTCTCGAACCCGGACCGAGGTTCGCCGGCCTTTTCTTCGATTATCTCGAGAAGCTCGGCACAGCCGGTGACCTCACGACCGACGCCCAACTCGCCGCGCTCGCAGTCGAAAACCAAGCCGAACTCCACAGCAACGACACCGATTTCTCTCGGTTCGACGGCCTCCGCTGGCGGAATCCGCTGAAGTAGACAACGGCGCCTAAAACAACCGATCCCCACCCGCACTCGCGGGAACGAACGCTTCGAACTTGCCCGCCAGCTCCTCCAATTTGGCCAAGTAATACGCCGAGTTTTCGTCCCGGTTTTTCGGATCCCACTCCTCGACCAGCTTCGCACTCTCGTAAGCCTTCACCGTCTTCTTCGTCCCGGTGATGTAATAGGAAACACGGTCACCCGCCTGCATTTTGCGACCACTACGCAAAGCCAGTTCGAAAGCCGCCGAACGATTGCGCGATGAGGCGGCGATTTTTTTTTGGTAGGCCTCAAGCGAATCCTGCAGGGCTTCGGTCTTGGCAAACATCTCCGGTTCCCACGTCTTCTCCCTTAGCGCTTTGGCGAATTCCGCGTGCATCGACGGAATCACCTCCGGCTTGCCCTCGCACAGGGCCCGCACCGCCCGCTCGATGAAGACACGCTGGAATTTCTCCAACCCGCGCGACTTCAACGCCGCGCCTTTGATCAACAACTTCCCGTCTTCCGAGAGCAAAGCGTAGTTCTTCGCCTTGTAGCTGAACATCGCGGCATACCGCGCATCGAACTCCACTTCGATTCCCTCTGGCAACGTCGCCGCCAACTCGCGGTAAAGCCCGTCCCACGAAGCCTCCTTCGGAGGAGTGAAATAAATGCCGTCCGTGTCGATTTCGATCACCTCCGCCCCGCGCTGGCGCAACCAATCCACCATCCCGCGCAAAAGCTCACGCCCTTTGGCCGTGACCGCCGCCGCCGCCTCGAAGTCGGCAAAGTTCCCTTGGGCGAATCCGAGGTAGCCGTAGAAGCTGTTGATCAGGATCTTGAAAGTCCCCTGCAGCGCATCAAGGTGCGCTTTTTCCGCGCCCTTGGCTGACCGCATGGCCGCTTTCGCTTCCAGACGGAACTTGCGCAACCGCGCCAGCATGTCGCCAAAAACCCCCAGCGTGTCGGGTTCGGGCAAACACCCGAAGGCCAGCATGACCGACGGATACAGCGATGCGATGTCGCAATGCCACACATTTCGGGCCACGCCGGTGAAGAAAATGTCCGTGTAGCCCCCCTCGAACCGCTGCACTTCGGGTAAACCCGGCACCGATTGCCCCTGACGCAAGTATTCCCGCAAAAAGAGACTGTTGATCTTGGTCGCGTTCCCGCGAATGACCACGTCTTGGTAGTTGTAGGGAAAGATCGTCGTCTGGGTGAACCAAGCCGGACTCAGCGCCGCCGACAGTGCCCGCGTTTCGCGCACATCTTGCAGCGCATATTTTTCAAACGTTTTCCGCTTTTTGCTGTGCGCCTCGGTGATCTCGCGCGCCCCAAGCTCGACGCGATCGTCTTCCGCGACACCAAAGTGCCGCGCCGCAGCCTTGAGACCGAAACTTTCCAGCTCCCGCGCTCCGACGTCGTGGAACTGCACGAGAAAGAGTGTGTCGACGATATGGCGTCCGTGGACCTCATACTTCCTGTATTGGATCAGACGTTCCGCGATCTGCAGCCGTGACGGATGCGACTTTAGCACGCCGCCATCGCGACCGAGTTCCAGCTTTACCTTGTGCTTCCGCGCTCGCGTCTCAAGATAAGGCAGATCGAACCGGAAAACATTGTGACCCTCGATCACGTCCGGATCGCGTTCACGGACAAGGGCGACAAACTTCTCCAGCACCGCTTTCTCCTGCGCTTCATCCGACGGATCGTCGACGACAAGGATTTCCTCCCATCCCGTGCTATCACTCAACGCGATGGCCAGCAGCGGATCACGCGAAGCGTCGGACATCGCGCCGTCCACGCCGGTGAAAGTCTCGATGTCCACCTGCATCCGCCGCAGGTCTTCGAAGGCCATCCCTTTGAACAACGTCCGCCCGCTCTGCAGCAAATATTGATGCGCAAGGTCATTCAGCGCGAAGATCTGCCTTTTGTAAGTGGCTTTTGCTTTCGAAAAATCCGCTGCGCTATCAAAAGCGACCGTGAATCGGAAAGCATTCTGGCCCGCCAACTCCCGCGCATCACCCGGCAATGGCTCCGTGGCCCAGGCGAAAGGCTTGTACGCCGCTTCCTCAACCACCGTTTTCTTCCCTTCCCGCCGGTAGATCTGAACGAGGTCAGGCGCGACAAACTCCACGGCGACAATTCCCTCGGCGGGATCGGCCCCGAACAGGGCTTTATCATGTTCGATCTTGGTCACTCGCGCGCCCCGTCGCCAGGGCCCTTGGAATCAGGACCGTGAGGAACTTGCAGTTCCTCGGTAATGCGCAACCGACGCACGACCAGTTCGTCGATTTCGACGCGCCGGATTCCTGCCCTCCCGACTGCCAAGCGTCCAACGGCCAAGGCACCAACAGCAACAGCACCAATCGCCGCTGCGCCAATAGCCAATGCTCCCAAAGCGTGCCCAATGGAAGGGATCACGCGGCTTTGCAGTTCGGCTAAGCGGACGTCCATGAGGGAACCATATGATCAACGCGGCGCCGAACCAAGCGCAGCGCCAAAGACTTCAGCCTGAACGCGACTGGTCTTTCTGCACTACAGAACCATTTCGCGAAATATCGTTGTTGAGAACATACCTTTCTTGCGGCAGATCTCCTTGAAGCTATTCCTTTCATAGAGCCGCTGAGCGGCCGCTTCATTCGGATCTGTCGAGGTGTAGAGCCTTACCAACCTAAACCCGGCGTCGCGGGCTCGCTCCACGGTGTGTTCGATCAGCGCTTGTCCGATACCACGCCCTCTTGCTTCGGGATCCACGCAGAACCAACCAACCCATACAGCCTCGTCGCAATCCTTTTTGTATCGATAGAGCCCCGTTGTCCCGAGAAGGCGATTTGATTGATCTACGTAAACATCGAAAGCCACCTTGTCTTTAACGCCTGCAAGGAGCATCAACAAGCGACCTGCGAGACTCCGAGGTCGCCTGATAGCCAGAAAGCTTAGCCGCTCAACAAGCGACATTGATTGGAAGACCGACCGAACAAGGGCCTCGGCCTGACCCATAAGCTTTTCGGAACAAGGAATGATTGGCATCGCGATTTTTGGTCGTTTGTTGCGGCAAGGAACGAGTGGCAAGACTTAGCTCAGGTTACCTAGGCCACGAGTGTCCTTCAGCGCAAATAACTTTCGAGCGAAACGAATACAGGGTCGAAAGCCGTGCCCACCGGGGCACAGGCTGGGTTACCCCGTCCCACCGAAAACAAACTCCGCCGCCTGTTGGACGTCCTTGTCGCCGCGGCCGGAGAGGTTCACGAGAATGATCTGATCCTTGGACATCTTCGGCGCGACCTTGATCGCGTGGGCCACGCCGTGAGCGCTCTCCAGCGCGGGAATGATGCCTTCGACTTTGGACAAAGTCTTGAAGGCTTCAAGCGCTTCGTCGTCCGTGGCGAAATCGTATTCCACGCGGCCCGCGTCGCGCAGGAAGCTGTGTTCGGGCCCGACCGCGGCGTAATCGAGGCCGGCTGAAACGGAATGTGTCAACTCGATCTGTCCGTCATCATTGGCCAGCAGGAAAGTTTTGCACCCTTGCAATACGCCGAGTTTACCGCCTTGGAAGCGCGCGGCATGGCGCCCGGGTTTGATCCCCTCGCCGCCGGCTTCGACACCCACCATGCGGACGTTTTTGTCTTCGAGGAACGGGTAGAAAAGTCCGATCGCATTGCTCCCGCCCCCCACGCAGGCCACGAGCAAGTCAGGCAGCCGCTCCTCGCGTTCGAGGATCTGCCGTCGCGACTCCTCACCGATGACGCGGTGGAAATTGCGCACCATCATGGGATACGGATGCGCGCCGTAGGCGGTGCCGAGAATGTAGTGGGTCGAGCGCACATTGGTCACCCAATCGCGCATCGCTTCATTGACCGCTTCCTTCAGCGTGGCCTGGCCGGCCGTGACCGGCACAACTTTCGCGCCGAGGAATTTCATGCGCGTCACATTGAGCGACTGACGCTTCATGTCCACTTCACCCATGTAGACCACGCATTCCATGCCGAAACGCGCGGCAGCCGTGGCCGTGGCCACACCGTGCTGACCGGCACCCGTCTCGGCGATGACACGCTTTTTGCCCATACGCTTGGCGAGAATAATCTGCCCCATCGCGTTGTTGATCTTGTGCGCGCCGGTGTGGACCAGGTCTTCGCGCTTGAGATAAATTTTCGCACCACCGAGCCGCTCGGTCAGACGCTCGGCCAAGTAAAGAGGCGTCGGACGCCCCACGAATTCGGTGAGCAATTGGTTCAGTTCCCGACGGAATTCCGGATCCTTGCGCGCTGCCTCGTAAGCCTGCGTCAATTCTTCGAGCGCCGTCATCAGTGTCTCGGGGACAAACACGCCACCATAAGGACCGAAGTGGCCCTTGGCGTCAGGTTGGGCGGTAATCGTGGTGGACATGGTCAGAATTTAACCACAGAGACCGCAGGGATCACAGAGAGGAAAATCCCATTAGGAACCCCTCTGTGCACTCTGAGTCCTCTGCGGTTCATTTTTATCTCTTAACATATGAGGTTGTTCCAAAACTTTGGCAATCGCCTGACGGTGCGGTGAGGGAATGGCAATGGCATCCAACTCCTCTAATGAGAACGACCTGCGCGGCTCGTCGGACGCGATCAGGGCCCGCTTGGGCGCGCGGTGAACCCGCAACGTCACCCGTTCCCGGACAATACTGTAAGTCAACTCGGCCACCGGCCCGGCCGGCGGTGCAGCTTCGAGCGGGGGCAAACGCCAAAGCCCGACCCAGCGGCGCGCGGTCGATTGCTGCAAAAGCACGGATTCCCCGTCCGAGACCCAAGCAGCATACTCGGCGCGCTCCTTCACCGGCGCCTTCGGCGATTTGACGGGAAGTTTTTCCGGCGATTTTGCGGTGCAGAATTCCTTCACCGGACAAAGCAAACAGTCCGGCCGTCCGGCACGGCAGACAAGCGCGCCGAGCTCCATGATAGCCGAGACAAATTCGTGTCCGCCTTTCGCGGGCAAAAGCGCTTCCAACTTGGCTCGCACCTTGGCCAATCCCTTCGCCGTGTCGACCGGCGTGCGGATCTCGAACAACCGCGCCACCACCCGGATGACATTAGCATCGAGCACCGGCACCGGCTCATCGAAGGCAAAAGCACGCACGGCTTGTGCCGTGTAATCTCCGATCCCCGGTAGAGCCCGCAGCCCTTCGTAATCGCGCGGGAAAACTCCGGCCCGCTCATCAAGTTTCTTCGCCGCTGCGTGCAGATTCCGCGCCCGGCGGTAGTAGCCCAGCCCCTGCCAAAGCGCCAAGACCTCGGACTCGTCCGCTGCGGCAAGTTCCTGCACCGAAGGAAACCTCTTCATCCACCGCTCGAAAAAAGGAACCACCGCCGTCACCGTCGTTTGCTGCAGCATCATTTCGCTGACCAGAATCGCGTAAGGATCCCGCGTCCTCCGCCACGGCAAATCGCGTCCGTGGCGCCGGAACCACGCGCGCAAACGTTTTTCAAATGCTCTCTTGTCCACGCAGGGGAAACCGGAGCTACCTCTCCGCTGGCGGATATGAGGGACGCAACTTGGCTGCGATCCAAAAACCTATGCCGATAAGGAAAATGAAGACGGACAAGAATTGGCCCGCGGTGAGGAAACCGACATAGCCATCCTCCGGCGCGCGGAAAAATTCGCCGATACTGCGGAGAATGGCATATCCGACGAAGAACGCGCCGGTGATCACGCCGTTCGCCGTGCGTACGCGCGTGCGCACGATCCAAAGTATCGCAAAAAGAAGCACACCCTCGAGCAGGCCCTCGTAAATTTGCGACGGATGGCGCGGAGTGAGGAACGCACCCAAAGTTTCGCGCCAATCCGGCGAACTGGAAACGGCGGTGACGATTTGTTCGAGTCCTGCGGGCTCGCCGCCGGCGCTCTGGGCCAGAGCGAGAATCTCGCGCTGCTTCCCGACGGGCAGCTCGTAAACTTCTTGCGGAAATTTCACCGCCCACGGCACGGACGCCGGGCGTCCGTAAAGCTCGCCGTTGATGAAATTGGCCATGCGGCCGAAGAAAAGTCCGAGCGGCGCGCCGACCACGAGATTGTCGCCCAGTCCGGGCCAATTGACCTGGTGACGCCACGCATACCAGAGCGTGTAAACCACCACACCAAGGATGCCGCCATGGGCCGACATGCCGCCTTCCCAAACACGGAAGAAGACAAGCGGGTCGGAGAACAATGCGGCGCGGTCATAGAAAAGAAAATGCCCCAGCCGTCCGCCGACAAGGACGCCGAACACCGCGCAACCGGTGATGAAATCACCGACCTTGTCGGCCGGGATGACGGAAAACCCTCGTTTCGCCAGATGAAGATAGACGAAATACGCCGCGGCGAACGCCGCAAGGTAAGCGATGCCATACCAACGGATGCCGAAGCCGTTGCCGAACTGAACGGCGAACGGATCGATGTTGTGAACCCAGTAAGCGATCATGGCGCGGAGCGCAGTTGATAGCTCAAAGTTGAGAGCCGGAGCAAAGCGGAGACAGCCGCAGGCAATTGAGGGACCGGAAGCGGCCCGGATGTCAGCGCGCCTTTTCTCTCAACTTTCATCCCTCAACCCTCAACTAGGTTAGCTCTGCGGCACCTTGCGGAACTTCGCTTTGTCGTAGCCCTGCGCGGCCAACGCCTCGAGCACGGCAGCATAATCGGCGTCGCTCATGCGCTTGTCGCGCGCCATGATCCATCCGTAATCGCGCGAGGGATGTCCCACGGCCATGAAGCGATACTGCGGGTCG
>JBILUI010000114.1:0-7561 GCA_044371145.1 Chthoniobacterales bacterium
GCATGGGCGCGCCACGGAAGGACGCCCCCGCGGGCTTGGGGTCGCGCTTCACCCCGACATTGGCCACCATGACGTTTCCGGTGCCGTCGACATAGTCGCCGTAGAGATTGGAAACGTGGTCTTTGTTCTTTTGGATAATGGTGAACGTGCCGATCGGCGTGGAGTAGCCCTCGCGTCCGGAAGAAATGAGCGAAACACCGACGAGCCGGCCGTCTTTGTAAAAGCGGGCCTGTTGCTCGCGCAGATCGATGGTGATGGAAGGACTGCCAGCCACCCCGTCGCCGTCCCAGTAGGAGACCGTGTCGACGATTCCACCCGATTTCTTCTGCACGACCTGCCCATCGCCCAGCAAATACTGCGTGGTCGAACTGGTCAGGCGGCGGTCATGGCTGGCGCAGCCGACCAAAGAAGCCGCAACGGAGGCGATCAGTGAAAACCGGATGAAGTTCATGGACGAGCGAGGGAATAAATCCGCGCCAGCGCCGCGCGTCAAACCGAAATGCAGAGGTTCTACTGCGGCCGCAACTGGCTGGTCGCAGCGATCTCGGCAAAACCGGTCAGGCCGGCCTCGATACGGTAGATCCCGCCGCCCTTCATGTCGCGGGTCGGAACGACGGCCTCGTATTCGACACGCTCCTGTGGGTTGACCATGACCGAAGCGGCCACGGGCTCGAAGGCGCGGTCCTCGGACCAGAGAAAAATGCGCTTCCCGTCGGGCGCGATCACACTCAGATCAAATCGTTGCGTCGTGGCAAAATCGAGACGCTCCGCGCGCTTGGAGACGTTTTTTACGGTGAAAAAGATGCGCACCTCGCGGCGCTCGGCGAGCGGAAACTCGGCCGGATCGCTGCGCAATTCGGCCTGCAGGGCCGGGCCCCTGTTCTGCAAAGAATCCGGCACCACCGGATCAACCAAGTCGGCGAAACGGTTGCCCCAAGAATCCTCCGACCCGTCGCGCGGGGCAGCGCAGGCAGCGAGCAAAAGAGCGGCGGGGAGGAGGGCGCGGACCAAAGTCATTTCGGCGATTAAAGCCTTTTAGCCGCGCGGTTGCAATTCCCACGCGGAGCCCTTTACTTGCCGCATGAAATTTTCCCGCTTCGCCTTCGCTGCGGCCGCCTTGCTTTGTGTGGCCGGCGCCAAAAAACCCGTCCTCGACGTCCGCATCCACGCCGAAGGCACGGAAGCCGAGGCCCCCACCTTCGCCATTCCCGCCACTCTCCTCAGCGGAAAGCCGACCTTTCTTCAGCGCATGCCCCTCGTCTCGCAGAGCGAAATCGAGGCGATTTATCCCTTCGCCGCGGCGGATGGCAGTCAGGGCGTCTACCTCAAACTCGGCGCGCACGGCATGCGCCTGCTCCAGCAGCACACCATGTCGCAGCAGGGCAAACTTCTCGTCGTCATGCTCAACGGCCGCATGGTCAGCAATCTGCTCGTCGATCGCCCGATCAGCGACGGTATCGTGTCGATCCCGCGCGGATTGTCGCAAGAAGACATTGCCCTTCTCACGACCGCCTTTCCGGTCATCGGCCAGGAAAACACGAAAAAGAAACGCTGATGCGCGCCGTTCTTTGCCTGCTTCTTGCCGCGGGTCCGGCTTGGGCGTTCCGTCCGACGCTTCCCACGGACAACGACGCGCTGTTCCGCGGAAAGCCGGAGCAGTTCTACATGTTCACCAACCGCGACTTCGAGGGTCGCAAAAGTTACCCCTGGCAAGGGGGCACCTACGGATTCAGCCGCAATCCCGAACGCATCGGCGGCGAGATCCTGGAAACGAAATTCCACGAGGGCATCGACGTCTCCCCCGTGCGCCGCGATGCCTCGGGCGAACCGCTCGACGATGTGCGCGCCATCGAGAGCGGACGCGTCGTCCATGTCAGCCGCGCGGAACGCGATTCCAACTACGGATTCTATGCCGTTGTACGCCACGAGGTGGAGGGCACGCCGGTCTATACCATTTACGCGCATCTGGCCTCGGTCGACGTGGAGCCCGGACAAAACGTGACCAAAGGCGCCCGCCTTGGCCGTCTCGGCTACAGCGGGGCCGGGATCGACAAGCGGCGCGCGCATTTGCATTTGGAGATCGCGGTTTTGTGGCACGACCAATTCGAAACATGGCATGCCGCCAACTTCCCGACCCCGAACAAGCACGGGATTTACAACGGGATCAACATGATGGGGCTTGATGTCGCGGAGCTGTTTCTCGCGCAGCGCAAAAATCCGGGTCTGACGCTCCCGCAATTCGTGCGCGGTCAAAAACCCTTCTTCCGCGTGCAAATCCCCGACTCGCCACACTTCCAGTTGCCCCGGCGCTATCCGTGGCTGGTCGACGGCGGCACGAGGGACGCGCGCTCTTGGATCGTTGCCTTCACCGCGGCGGGATTTCCGGTGTCCATCAAGTCGTCGGAGGAAAGCATCACCGCGCCGCGCGTTGTCTGGGCCGCACCGTCCGCGTTCTCCTACGAAAAAGTGACCCGCTCGCTCCTCTCGGGGCGCACGGGCAAACCACGCCTCGGCGAAAGCGGCCAGAAGCTGCTTTCGCTGCTCAGTTGGGACCCGGCCTCCGCACCCCAAAGAGAAGCCGGCTCGTAACGCGGCTTGTCAGAGGCAGGACGAAAATCTAGTCTCCACATTTCCGATGAGCGACCGCAGTCCCTACGCCTACGATTCCAAAATCGAAGGCAACATCATCTTCACCCAGCTCGACACGGCCATCAATTGGATGCGGAGCAACTCCCTCTGGCCCATGCCGATGGGCCTGGCCTGCTGCGCCATCGAGCTTATGGCCGCCGGTGCCGCGCGTTTCGACATCGCCCGGTTCGGCGCCGAGGTCATGCGGTTTTCCCCTCGCCAGTCGGACGTCATGATCGTCGCCGGCACGGTGACCTACAAGATGGCCCTCGCCGTGAAGCGAATCTACGAGCAGATGGCCGATCCGAAATGGGTCATCGCCATGGGTGCCTGCGCGTCCTCCGGCGGCATGTATCGCAGCTACGCTGTGCTCCAAGGCATCGACCACCTCATTCCTGTCGACGTCTACGTTTCCGGCTGCCCGCCCCGCCCTGAGGCCCTGCTCGACGGCCTCATGCGCCTGCAGAAGAAAATCATGGGCGAGTCGTCTTTCCTCGAGCAGAAAAAAGAATTACTCGCTTCGATTTAAGGATGACACACGCGCAGATCAGCGACGCGATCACCTCGCGCTTCGGCGACGCGGTCAAGAACCGCTCCGAATTCCGCGGCGAGCTGACTCTTGTCCTCGCGCCCGAAGCGTTGCACCAAATCTGCGAGTTTTGCCGCGACGAACTCACCTTCGATCTGCTCCTCGACGTCTCGAGCATCGACCACTTCGAGCAGGAGCCGCGCTACGAACTCGTCTACGAGCTTTACTCGCTCTCGCACAATCTCCATCTGCGACTGAAGACAATCGCCGTCGGCGACGACGAACCCTCGGCGCGTTCCGTCTGCGACATCTGGCCGACGGCCAATTGGCACGAGCGCGAGATCTGGGACATGATGGGCATCCGTTTCCCGGGCCATCCCGACCTGCGCCGCATCATCATGTGGGAAGGCTATCCCTACCACCCGCTGCGCAAAGATTTCCCCTTGGAAGGCAAATTCAGCGACGTGCCCGACGTCGCCTTCACCGAGCCGGCCCCGCTGGCCGGCGGGCCTTTCGTCACCGCCCCCGTCGAGGGAACGACCGAAGTCCGCGAGCCGCGCGCCCGCCGCGCCGGCGATTTTCCGCACGACAAGACTTTCATCGCGGAACCTTGATCTCCCGGCCGGAACAGCTCGCCGAATTCGTCGCGTGCCTCGCCCCCCACTCGGTTATCGGACTCGATACCGAGGCCGACAGCCTGCACAGCTACCGCGAAAAAATCTGTCTCGTGCAGGTCTCATCGCCGGACGGCGGCTGGCTGGTCGATCCGCTGGCCGGCATGGATCTTTCGGAGTTCTACGCCTCGCTTTCGCGCCATCGCATCGTCATCCATGGCGCGGATTACGACCTGCGCTTGCTCGGACGCCATGGATCCTTCGACGCGCGGGATATTTTCGACACGTCCATCGCCGCACGTTTTGCCGGACTCGAACAAATCGGCTACGCCGCGCTGGTTGAAAAATTTTTCGGCGTGCAGCTGTGCAAAGCCTCGCAGCGCGCCGATTGGGGGCGCCGTCCCCTTCCCCCGAAGATGGAAGAATACGCGCTCAACGATGTTCGTTATCTCCTTCCGCTCGCCGAAATTCTCGAGAACCGCCTGCGCGAACTCGGCCGCTGGGAATGGTATCTGCAATCGCGCGACGCCATGGTGCAAAGCGCGCGCGAGCCGCGGGAGCGCGACGTGGAAAATGCCTGGCGCATCAACGGCAGCAGCAAACTCACGCCGCGCGAAGCCGCCATCCTGCGCGCGCTCTGGCATTGGCGCGAATCGGAAGCCAGCGCTTGGGACCGCCCGACCTTCCACGTCATTTCCAACGACCGCATGATCGACGCCGCCCGCGCGGCCGCCGCCGGGCACAATGTCGAGGTTCATCGCATGCCCTCCGCGCGCTACGGACGCATGAAGGAAGCCCTGCGTGCCGCCCTCGATCTGCCGGAGAGCGAGTGGCCTGTCTATGAGCCCGAACGCAAGCCGCGGCCGAACGGCGCGGCCTGCCGCCTTTTCGAGCAGCTGCGCGACCGCCGCGACAAAATCGCCGGCGAGCTGGCCATCGACCCCGCTCTTATCGCCTCGCGTTTGACCCTCATGTCCGTGGCGCAGCAAAACGGCGCGCGCATTCTCCCTTGGCAGCGGGAAGTGCTGCAACTCGATGGGCCCGTCTCCCGGTAAGGATGTCCCGCCGAGGCGTCCACACGCCATGACCCCTTCCGCCATCGAGACCATCCGCCGCGCGCTCGCCGAGGATATCGGCGATGGCGACATCACTTCCGAAGCCTTCGTTCCGGACGGCCACCGCTCCAACGCGCAGATCATCGCCAAAGAGAACCTTGTCCTCGCGGGCACGGAGGCCGCGGTGGAAGTGTTCCGCCTCGTCGATCCGACCATCACCGTCGCGCTGCACAAATCGGACGGGGCACATCTCGCGCCCGGTGATGTTGTTCTCAGCGCAGGCGGCCCGACGCGTGCACTTCTCGCCGCGGAGCGCACCGCGCTCAATTTCCTGCAGCAACTTTCCGGCATCGCCACCCTGACGCGGGAATTTGTCGACGTCGTCATAGGAACCAAGGCCGTCATCCTGGACACGCGCAAGACAACTCCCGGACTGCGCGAATTCGAGCGCGCCGCCGTTGTTGCCGGCGGCGGGGTCAATCATCGATTCGGACTCTTCGACCAGATTCTGGCCAAGGACAACCATCTTGCGGTGACCGGCGATGCGGAAGGATTGCAGGCCGCGATCGACCGGGCCAAAGCCAAGAAACCCGATGTCCCGGTGGAGATCGAGGCAGACACCCTCGATCAGGTGCGCATGCTCTGCGAACTGCGCAATGTGAACATCATCCTCCTCGACAACATGACCCCGGAACAAATGCGCGAAGCTGTGGTCATCCGTGGTGCCAAGAAAATCCTCCTCGAAGCCAGCGGCGGCGTGAATTTGAAAACGGTCCGCGCCATCGCCGAGACCGGCGTCGATTGTATCTCCGTCGGCGCGCTCACCCATTCCGCACGCGCCGTCGATTTCTCGATGGAGATCAGTTCGGGCGCCGCGGGTTAGTCAGTGTGCCCTTGATCTGCGCCGCAAGGCGCTCACCCACCCCTGGCACGCGGGCGATGTCTTCGACTTCCGCTTTGCGGAGCCGCTCGACCGAGCCGAATTCCCGCAGCAGCGCCTGCTTGCGCGATTTGTTCACGCCATCGATGTCATCCAAGACACTCTCGGACACGCGCCGCTTCATGAGCAACTGATGGTATCCGTTGGCCACGCGGTGCGCTTCGTCACGGATACGTTGCAGCAGTTTCAGCGCTCCTTCCTCGTGGGGCAAACGCAGCGGCTGCGGATCGTTCGGGAAATAAATTTCCTCCCGCTCCTTGGCCAGTCCAATGATCGGTTGTCCGCGCAGCCCGAGCCGGCGCAGCTCTCCCACCGCGCTGGAGAGTTGTCCACGCCCGCCATCGACGATAATCAGATCGGGAATACGGACGGACCCTGGGACATCGAGCCGTGCCACGGCGTCGCCGGCTTCTTCTTGGGAAAACTCCGCCGCATCCGGGTGCGCCTCGCGCGCCGCGGAAAGCAGCCGCGCGTAACGCCGCCGCACCACCTCGGCCATGCTGGCAAAGTCATCCTGTCCCTTCACGGTCTTGATCCGGTAGCGCCGGTAATTGGATCTATCCGGCAGCCCGCCCTTGAACCGCACCATCGAGGCCACGATATGCGTGCTGGTGATGTTGGAAATGTCGAAGCACTCCATCAGGGTGGGCGCACACGGCAGACCGAGCGCCTCGCCCAGCGCGGCCAGATCTCCTGCCGGATCCACCGCTCGGGGCAGTGAATCGCCCCGAAGAAACCTCCGCGAACGTGCCGAGGTGCGCTTCAGCGCAGTGATAAAATCGCGCAACGCCGCCGCTTTTTCAAAATCCTGCCGCGCGGCCGCCGCCTGCATTTCCTGCTCCAACTCGGCCGGGATTTCTTTGCCCCGCCCCTCGAGGAATTCGCAGGCTTGTAGCACCCGCGCGCGGTAGTCCGCCTCGCTGATCTTGCCCACGCAGGGGGCCGAGCAGTTCTTGATGATGTCGTCGTGGCAGTGACGGTAATCTTTTTCCGTGGGAACGCGCGGACGGCAGGAACGCAGACCGAATTTTTTCTTCAGCACCTCCAGCGTGGCGCGCAGCGCGCCGGAGTGCGCGTAGGGCCCGTAGTAGCGCGCACCGTCATTCTTTTTCAACCGCACCAGTGTGAATTTCGGGAACGGATCGCCCAGATTGACCTTCAGTTGCAGGAAATTTTTGTCGTCGCGGAACGAGATGTTGTATTTCGGCCGGTAGTCTTTGATCAGTCGCCCTTCGAGCAGCACCGCCTCGGCGTCCGAGCGGACGACATGGACGGCGAAATCCCAGACCGAATCGAGCAGGGCGCGCGTTTTCAGGTCGGCCATGCGCGAACGCGCCGGAGTGAAGTATTGCGCCAGCCGCTTGCGCAGATCCCTCGCCTTGCCCACGTAGATGACGCGGTGGAGCCGGTCCCGCATGAGATACACCCCGGGCTTGTGCGGCACCTCGTGCAGTCGCGCGCGCAGATCAGGTCTCTCTTTGGCCGTGGGCATTTCGGCCCGAATATACTCCCGGAGAGGCTCCCCGCCATACTTGCATGACCGCGCCGTATGGATAATCTGCAGTCAGTGAAATTCCGCCCGCTTCTCGTGCTTTTCGCCATCGTGCAAACCGCCGCGGCGCAACCCGCCGACGTGGCCGCGGTCAAACCCGACGCTAGCCTTTGGGAAGTGATCGTTTCCGGCGGTCCGGTCATGATTCCGCTCGGGATCCTCTCGGTCATTGCCGTGATGCTCGTGCTGGTCTACCTGTTCACACTCCGGCGCGGTGCCGTCGTGACCAAGCGCTACATGACC
>JBILUI010000014.1:0-26575 GCA_044371145.1 Chthoniobacterales bacterium
CGAAAACAGGCATTCTACACGTTCTTATGGCTTACGATCTCATCGTGGTTGGCGGCGGACCCGCCGGATATGTCGGCGCGATCCGCGCCGCCCAGCTCGGCAAAAAAGTGGCGTGCGTCGAAATGGACCGCGCCGGCGGCACCTGCCTCAACTGGGGCTGCATCCCGACCAAATCGCTCCTCCGCAACGCCGAACTTTACCAACTGATGAGTAAGCATGCCGGCGACTTCGGCATGACCTTCGACAAGCTTTCCTTCGATTGGCCCAAAGTGATCAGCCGCAGCCGCGGCGTGGCCGACAAACTGGCCGGCGGCATCGAAATGCTCTTCAAGAAAAACAAAGTCGATTACATCCGCGGCACCGGGGCCGTGCCCAAGGCCGGCGTGGTTGAAGTAACCGATGCCGAAGGCAAAAAGACGACCCACACCGCATCGAAGATTCTCGTTACCACCGGCGTCGTCTCGCGCGAAATGCCCGGCTTCCCCTTCAACGGCAAAAGCGTCATCGGCAGCAAACAGGCCATGGTCCTTCCCGAGCAACCGAAGGAGATCATCATCATCGGTGCTGGCGCCATCGGCATCGAGTTCGCCTATTTCTTCAATGCCTTCAGCACGAAGGTCACGGTGGTTGAAATGATGCCCAACATCCTTCCTGTCGAGGACACCGATGTCTCCGTCGCGTTGGAAAAATCCCTGACCAAACAAGGCATCCGCATCCTCACCGGCACGAAAGTCGAAAAAGCCGAAGCCACGCACAAGGGCGTTAAACTGACCGTCAGCGGCAAAGCGAACGAAACCCTCGAGGCACCGTTCGCTCTCGTGGCCATCGGCGTCACACCCCTCATGCCCGAAGGACTCAAGGTGAACCTCGATCCGAAAGGATGGATCCAAACCAACGACCGCTACGAAACATCCGTGCGCGGCGTCTTCGCCGCGGGCGATATCATCGGACCCCCGTGGCTCGCCCACGTGGCCAGCTTCGAAGCGATCCAGGCGGTCGAAGGAATGTTCGCCGGCAAATCACCGCGCAAAGTCACCGTCTTCCCCGGCTGCACCTACTGCGAACCTCAGGTTGCCAGCGTCGGACTGACCGAACGCGCCGCGAAGGAAAAGGGTCTCAAATACAAAGTCGGAAAATTCCCCTTCATGGCCAGCGGCAAAGCGCTCGCCGTGGGCGAAAGCGAAGGCTTCGTCAAAATCATCTTCGGCGAACCGCACGGAGAAATCCTCGGCGCGCACATCATCGGCGCCCACGCCACGGAAATGATCGCCGAACTCGGTCTGGCTATCGAGATGGAAGCGACCCACGAAGAACTCATCTCGACCATCCACGCGCACCCCACGCTCAGCGAATCCGTGCACGAAGCCGCCGAACAATCCCGCGGCCACGCCATCCACATCTAGTCTGCCTAGTTGTAGCGGCGTTCTATGAACGTCGCATCACTCCTATTTAGTCACCGGCGCCCATAGAGCGCCGCTACAACCCTCCATCGATTATCCCGCGATCATCGCGGGATAATCCACATACCCCTTCGCCCCCGGCGTGTAGAACGTCGTATGATCAGGAGTATTGAGCCCTGCACCCGCCTGCACGCGCGCCGGTAAATCCGGATTAGCCAAAAACGGTGTCCCGAAGGCCACCGCATCGACTTTCTTTTGCGCTATCGCTGCTGCCGCTTCCTCCGGCGAATAGCCCATGTTGCCGACGAGCACACCGCGATACGCCGACCGTGCCGCGGTGATCACATCGCCGCTCTGCTGACCGAGAAAATCGGCACGCATGACATGCCAATAAGCCAACCCAAGCCCGCTCAACTTTTTCCCGAGCCACGTCACCAACCCGATCGGATCGCTATCGCTCATGCTGTTGTAGCTGTTGAGCGGCGACACGCGCAAACCGACACGGTTCGCCCCCCATACACCCGAGACCACATCGATCACTTCGAGCAGCAACCGCGCACGATTCTCGATCGGTCCGCCATACGGACCCGTCCGTTTGTTCGCCCCGTCGCGGAGAAATTCATCGAGCAAATAACCGTTCGCCCCATGCACTTCGACGCCGTCGAAGCCGGCCGCTTTCGCGTTCTCCGCGGCTTTCTTGAAACCCGCCACGATGCCCGGCAATTCCGCGTCGGCCAACTCCCGCGGCATGGCATACGGCTTCTTGCCTTCGGGAGTGTTCACCTCATCACCCGTGATGGCGATCGCGCTCGGCGCCACCGGTTGCGCTCCGTTGTTGAAGAAAGGATGACATGCCCGTCCGCCGTGCCAGATCTGCAGAAAAATTCTCCCGCCCGCACCATGCACTGCATCGGTCACGTGCTTCCAGCCCGCCACCTGCGCGTCATTGTACATCCCGGGCTCGGCGTAGAATGCCGAATTGCCCTCCATGGCCATGGTCGCCTCGGCGATGATCAAACCCGCCGTGGCTCGTTGCGCATAGTATTCCGCCATCAGAGCCCCCGGCACATGTCCGGGCTCCGCACGGCACCGGGTGAGGGGAGCCATGAACAAACGGTTGGGAACTTCCATCGCGCCCACGCGCAACGGCTCGAACAAAGGAAACAAAGGATTCACGGGCACATCATGCAAAAAGCCGGTCCCCGAAGGAACCGGCTTCTTGTCAAAGATCGGAAAAAATTAGCAGCCGTCGCTTTTGCAGCTGGTCGACGCCTTGCAGGCTTCCGAACCGCAGACTTGGCCGCAATCGGTGCACTTGCAGGGTTGGCCTTTGACACAACCGTCTTTGTCGACGTGCGCGCCTCCGACGCCACAGGTGCCGCAATGCGCGAAGATTTGACCGGCGGCCAGCAGCGACGCGGCCATGACTGAGAGGATGATTTTCATATCGGAATCATCTTGGACCCGATCGCCGCCATGTCAAGGGCCGGCGACCCGCAGGCTCAGCGGCCCTTGCTCCAGGAAGCCATCAACGCCTTCGCCTTGGCCTCGCTCGCTTTCATGATGAGATCCCGGCGCTTGCGGGCCTCGCGAACATTGTTGGTCTTGAGGGAGAAGCGGATGCGTTTGGCGCGGCCTCGGCTGCGTTCGAGACTCAAATGACACCACCAAGTGCCGTTGTTGTCCCAAATGTGATGATTGGCGCCGTATTTGCGGTCGGGGAGTTCTACGATCTTGTTCACACCGCCTATTGTTTGGGAATTTTTAAAAACCCGAAAGAAAATTCATCATAATCGTGGGAATAACCTGCCAAGAAAGTGTTTCACGCAGCATGGATACAGGTTCCACGGGCAAACGACGGTGTGAACAAACCGGCACGGACCGCGCATGACTTCCGAGGAACAATGTGGAACACGGAGTTGTCCACACTTCGCCGGGTTCTTCACAACCAACCGACATAGTTGTGCGCCCGCGAGGCGCGTCTTGACCTCGGAGCCGTCCGGGGCGATCAGACCATGCCGATGATTTCGCGCCGCAAGGAAAAATACCCGGTCAGCCCGTCACTGATGCAATACCTGCATCATTTCGGACGCCACGCCGAGGTTCCCCTGGTCTACGACGATCTTTTGCGCTTCACGGCGTCCATGCCCTACGAAAACCCCGCCGGGCGCGAAACCCTCTGGCTGACCGTGGCCTACACACCCGAGGTTATGGCCGAACTGCAACCCAAGCTCACCGCCATCTACGCCCTTCTCAAAATAGGCGGCGATCTTTCCAGCGCGAAGCACCTCGCGGTAGAACGCATCGATTACGGCGACTTTGGAAATTCCCGCCCGTTCCGCATCCGCATCGTCAACCAGTTCAACGGCAACGCCGACCACTATTACGTCAAATACGCCGATGCCTCGCGCATCTACGGGCTTGAGTTGGAGCACATTCTCTCGCCCTTCCGCATCAGCTATCTGGTGCGCGAGAACACACTTATCGAGGAGCATATCGCCGGAATTCCCGGTGACATGTTCATCGCCGATTACTTGAACCGCGAGGATTTGAACAAAGTCCGGGTGGCCAAGGAGTTCGTCAAATTCGCCGAACGCTGCTACTTGCGCCTCCTCGGTGACATGCGTTCGGTCAATTACATCGTCGATATCACGCCCGACTTCGAAGAGGTGCAATACCGCGTCCGCCCCGTGGATTTCGACCAGCAGACCTACGAGCCCGCGCTCGAGGTTTACCGCCCGCACCTGTTTCACGATAACAAGCCGGTCGACGAATTGGTCCGTGCCCATCTCAATGTCCCGACCATCGTGCAATACCGCCAAGAAGAGCGCGCCCAGACCGCCCGCCGCATCAAGGTCGAGGAGAGGCGCTACCATGCCCTGCTATCCACCATGGCCAAAACGCCCATCGCGCCGGAAGAAAACGTCGCCGCTCTGGCCGCCGAACTGGACCAATACCACAGGTGCTCCGAGTTTGCCGGCTCGGCCAACATGGCCGACCTCCTGAAAAGGCACCTCGACCGCATGCTCTCCGACACGGTGCATACTTGAGTCGACCTTTATGAACCGATGCGGACTCGTCGCGCGCCGGTGACTGGCTAAAATGCAGGACGCTTGAGTTCTCCCGTTTTTCTTTCTGCCTCCGCCTCGTTTCCCTCGCAGGTCGCCGCTTTTCTGCTTAAGGACCGCACGGGCCGTCCTGTCGATTTGGGCGATACCATGGTCATCGTCCCCACAGCCGGTGCGGCGCGTGCCGTGCGCCGCGAGCTCGCGCGACAAGCCGGCGGTGTTCTCGCCCCCATTTTCAAGCTGCCCATGCAGGCCTTGCTCGGTGATGCCGACAACACGGCCATGCCGCTCGAACGCTCCGCAGCATGGCTGCGCGTCCTGCGGCAAACACCTCGCGAAAAATTTGCCGCGCTCGTCCCGGCTGCGGTCAAGCTGTCGCAACCCGAGGACTGGCTCGGCGTCAGCTCGCGGCTCATGGCGGTCTGCGATGCGCTGGCCGAAGCCGGATTGCATCCGGGATCGCCCGAACTCTCCGCGCACGCCCCGCATGATGCACAGCGCTGGAAAGAATTTGCCGCCTTGCATGCCGCCTACCTGAAAACTTTGCGCGAGGGTGGCCGGGAGGATGCGAACGCAATCCGCCTCTGCTTGGCGCAGGACGGAACCGTTCCCGTAAGCATCACCCGCATGGTCGTCGCGCTTGTTCCCGATCTTCCCGCCCTTGTCTCGGGTTGGTTGGAAAAAATTACCGCAGCCGGCCTCCCGGTGGATATCCTCGGGTGGAATTGCGGCGACGATACCGCCCGCTTCGATCAGTGGGGACGTCCGGATCCTGATTGGTGGCTGGCGCACAACCTCAACGTGCCGGACACAATCATCGCGGCGGAAAACGACAGCGCGCTCGAGGCGGAGGCACTCATCGACTTCGTGACCACTCGCGGGAACGAAGTATTCAGCATTGTCTCGGCCGACGCCGACTCGACCGCCGCACTCGAAGCCGAAATCTCCAAGAGGGGAACCATCGCCTATCTGCCGGAAGGAAGACTGCTGGCCCGCACCGAAGCCGCCACCATTCTCTCGGGTTGGGTGGAGTTTGCGCGTGGATACAATTTGTCGGCGATCCGTCCGCTCTTGCAGCTTCCCGCTTTTCTCCGCTTCTTCGCGGGCAAAACAGGATTTGCTCCCGAAGATGCGGCTGCTGCCTGCGATATGCTCATCGCATCCAAGCTCTGCCGCACATTGGAGTCCGCCAGAGAATGGTCCGAAGGAAACAAATCCACCCGCGAGGAAGACGACGTTCCGAGAAAATTCATCGCGGCTTTGGAAAAACTCCTCAAAGAAAAAATCTCCGGACGCGATGTGCTGGGTGCGATCTATGGCACCGAGGAAGAGGCGGACGAAAGAACCGTCGCAGAACTGGAGACACTCGTAGAGGCTATCGATGAATCATCACCGCTTCTTGACGATTTGTCCCCGGAATGGCGGGAAGCACTCGTGAGGAACTGCGTGGCACAAAGCCGGGTGTTTCATCCCGCGCCGGAAGGTGCCGTCGAGATTAGCGGATGGCTCGAGGCGCCCTGGACTGATGCGCCTGTTCTTTGCGTGGCCGGCTGCCGCGAGGGCGCGCTTCCCGCGGGAGCAACCGAGGATGCTTTTCTCCCCGATCAAATGCGCACCAAACTAGGTCTGATTGACAATAAGTCGCGCTACGCGCGCGACGCCTATTTGTTGTCGTGCCTCATGCAACGGCACGGTCTGTCTGACCTGCGCTTGGGTTACAGCCGTTTTCGCAGTGGAGGAGAACCGAACCGCCCTTCGAGATTCCTCCTCGCTTGTCCGGACGAAGATTTGCCGGCTCGCACGGAGAAAGTTTTCCAGCCATCACCCGCCCGCCGCCAGATGCACGCACTGTCGCCTGATTGGAAATTGCGGCTCGATCCGCCCGCGCGTGTCGAGTCCATCCGAGTCACCGGCTTCAAACATTACCTCGAATGTCCCCTGCGTTTTTACCTCGGTCAGGTGAGGGGACTGCAGTCCTTCGATCCCGAGGCTCGCGAGATCGGTGCCTCCGATTACGGAACATTGCTCCATCGCGTGGTCGAGAATCTTCACAAACACGGACCCGCGGAGAGCACCGAGGAAAAAGTGATCGCCGATTTCCTCGGGAAGGAACTCGACCGCATCGCCGCGCAACGCTTCGGTCGAAACCCTGATCCTGTCGTTCTCGTGCAAATTGAGTCGATGCGCCAGCGATTGCGCCATCTTGCGGTGCTGCAAGCGGCGGAACGGCGCGCCGGATGGGCCATCGTGGAAAGCGAATACGCGGTGAAGAAAGATGCGGGCCTCAGCATAGGGCCTCTCTCGCTCGTCGGCACGATGGACCGCGTCGAAGTGCACAAAGAAGAAGGCCTCCGCATCCTTGATTACAAAACCTTCGCCAGCGCCAAGATGCCCGAGGAGACGCACTTCGGTCGCGCGCGTGCCGATGACGATTTTCCCGAATCCGCCATAACGCGCACTAACAAAGCCGGCCGGCCGGTGGAGAAGACTTGGATTGATTTGCAGCTTCCGCTCTACCGGCACATGGCGGCGAGAATCTGGCCGGAGTATGCGCGAAAAAATATAGGCGTCGGATACATCCTCCTGCCGGGAGATCCCGACGACACGCAGATCGCGTTGCTCTCGCTCGATGAAGGCGCGCAAGAGAGCGCGATCCGTTGCGCCGCCGCCGTGGCCGACCGCGTGGCGCGCGCGGTTTTCTGGCCTCCGGCCTCCGATCCGGATTACGACGATTTCTCCGCGTGGTTCGGCGGGGAACATCCAGCGGAGATTTTCGACGCAGCAACAATCGAACTTCTGGAGGGTCGCGCGTGAAAGATTTTGCCCGCGTCCTTCTCATCGTGGCCAATGCCGGCAGCGGCAAAACTTATCGTCTGGTCACCAGGTGCCTCGAACTCCTCGCCCGCGAGCAGGCGCCGGACAAAATCCTCGCCCTGACCTTCACCCGCAAAGCAGCGGCGGAGTTTTTGCAGAATCTTTTCGGGCGTTTGTCCGGGGCCATCCGCGATCCGGACTCGTTGGCCGCTTTGCGCCATGAACTTGGCATGAACGACCTCACCGCCGCGCAATGTCTTGTCTGGTTGCGTCAGATGACCTCCGCTTTGCCGCGTCTTTCCATGGGAACGATGGACGGATTTTTCGGACGCATCGTCCGCGCATTTCCTTTCGAATTGGGACTGGGCCGCGAGTTCCGTCTGCTCGCCGACGCGGGATTGGAAGAGCAGAGGCGCCTGGCTCTCGACCGTTTTTTTTCCGCCGCGGCCGGGGCGGAAGGTGGGCTAGACCAACTTGTCGAGTTGCTGCGCCAACAAAGTCGCAACCGTTCCGATCGTTCCGTCCACGCCACGATCGAATCCGCCGCGCGCAGCTTGCAGCAGAGCTATTTGGATACGCCTCCGGATGTGAAATGGGGCGACCCTGGTGCCATCTGGAGCGGCGACAGCATCCTCGATGCCGGCACCGTCGATGCGGCGGTTCGCGCGTTCCGCGAGGCCATCGCCGCCACACATCCCGATCTCGGAACCAAAGCGCGCACGCAATGGGATGTGTGGCTCTCGCTGGCCGAAGCGCACCGGCCGCCGAGACGCATGGATCCGGACTTGGAAAAATTTATCGGCGACAAACTCGGCAAATCCAGCGCCGATGCAACGACGGGCGAAGAGTATGTCCCGGTCGGCAACGCCAAAGCGGACCGGCTTTACTTGCGCGGTGATTTGCCGCGCCTGCGCGAGGAGTTGCGCCGAACTCTGATCAAGTCGGAGATCGAGGCGAAACTCGCTTCTTCGCGCGCCTTGCACACGCTGCTCTCGCGCTACGAGTCGGTCTACGATGCCGCGGTGCGCGAAACCGGCGCGTTGACTTTTTCCGACATCACCCTCTTCCTCGCCGCCGGAACGAGGGAAGCTTGGCGGACCGATCTCGATTACCGGCTCGATGCTCGACACGACCATTGGCTTCTCGATGAATTCCAGGATACGAGCCGTGCGCAATGGAAAATCCTCGGGCCGCTGGCGGACGAAATAATCCAGGACAATTCCGGCGCGCGCTCTTTCTTCTATGTCGGCGACACCAAGCAGGCCATTTACGGATGGCGGGGTGGTGACGCGCGGCTCTTCTGGGAGATACGCGACCATTACAACCGCGGCAAATCTCCGGTGGTCAACGAGGAGAAGCTCGAAATCTCCCGGCGTTCATCGCGCGCCATCGTGCAAGTTGTCGAATCCGTGCTTGCCCCGGAAACGCTGGAAAACGGGGCCGGCGAATTCCGTTTCCCGGATTCGTCCTTGGCGGCGTGGCGCCGTGCCTGGGTGGCGCACCGCGCCGCGGAAAACTCAGGCCAAGGCTACGTGCGGATGCAAATCGTCGACCCGAACCACGAGGAAACAACGGACGAAGCCTTGTCCCGCCATGTGGTGGATATCCTCAGCGAAACCGACCCTCTCGGCCGCGGACTTGATTGTGCCATTCTAGTTCGGACCAACGACGAGCTGGCGCGCTACGTGCGCGTGTTGAAACAGCAGGGAATTCCCGTGGCCGCGGAGGGCAAAGTGAATCCGTGCCTCGCCACGCCCGCCGGAGTCGCATTGCTTTCCCTTATTCGTTTCATCGCTTCGCCCGCGGAAAAAATCGCCGGCGCCCACGCGGCCGCTTCACCTTGGCGTGAAATCATCGGCGACGACGTGAATGTCTTTATGGCGCAATCCCGTCAGACAGCGGCCGCTCACGGGTTCGGTGCTCTGATCCGTGGCTGGGTGGGTCGTGCCTGTGCCTCCGGAATCATCGGACCGCAGGAATTGGAAGCCTTCGTTTCAGCCGCCGCGGCTTTCGATTTGTCGTCAGCTAGAGCGGCTGACTGGCGGGGATTTGTCCGCTGGGTCGAACACCACACGCTGGAAGAAAATGAAACGCCCGGCGCGGTGCGCGTTATGACGGTGCATCAAGCCAAAGGCCTCGGGGTGGATATGGTCATCCTTCCGGAATTGGGTGGCAAAGCCATGACCGAATTCCGCGAAGACGCCGGAATCTCACTGCACCGCGACGCGAATGGAAAAGTTCTGTGGGGGCTGGCCTTGCCGCGCAAAGACTGGTGCGAGGCCGATCCCGTGCTGCTCGAAGCGCGCGAGGAAATGCGGGCCAAGCAATCCTACGAGTCTCTCTGCGTCCTTTACGTTGCCATGACCCGCGCCAAAAAAGCGCTCTACTGCCTCACCGCGCGCGGGCGCAATGACAAGAATTCCGGGAACTGGCTGGAGAAAAATTTTCCCGGCGACGGCGACCGTCGCGAACAGGGAGATCCGAAGTGGTTCAGCGAATTTTCAATCTCCAATCTACGATCTCCGGACTCCCTCCCTCCGTCCGCCCCCTCTCTTCAGGTTTCAGGTTTCAGGTTTCAGCCCTCTCTTCCTCCCTCGCGACAGGCACGACGCAATGCCCGGGAGATTCTCACCGGCAAAGGCGCCCGCAAGTTTGGCGCCGAAGTTCATCGCTCGCTCGCGCAGATCGAATGGAACGACGGCAAAATCGCCGCGGTCGAGGGAGAAGATGCGGCAGCGGAGAGAGTCAGACGTTTTTTAGCCACCCCGGATGCGGCGAAAATTTTCACGCGTCCGAAGGATGTGACCGTGCTGTGGCGCGAGCGGCCCTTCGAGGTTTTGCATGCCGGTGAATTTCTTGGCGGCACTTTCGACCGCGTGCACATCAACATGAGGGATGGGGCACCGGTCTCGGCTTCGATCTACGATTTTAAGACCGATAGTGAGGGCGACCTTCGAGAACGCTATGGTGGCCAATTGGATTCCTACCGCCGAGCGGCGTCCATCCTCCTCGATTTGCCTCTCGAAAAAATCACTGCCGAGCCGGTGGCCGTTTGACTTGGCCCGGTTCGTGCTTAAATTTTCCTTCATGATCCAAACTCTGGAAGCGGAAGTGGACGAACGGGGCACCGTGAGGCTGGCTCATCCGGTCAGTTTCGACCGCAAACACCGCGTGCTGGTCATGGTGATCGGCGACGACGCGGCCCAAGCGGAAGAAGACGCGGAAACCGGCTGGGACCGCCCCTACATCGACCAACCCTACCGCTACCTTCCTTCGGACTCCTGATCCCCGGCTCTTGCTTGCTTTGCCGGCCCCGCAGTGCGCAGATGGGCCCATGGCAAAGGCACTCATCTCTTCGCGTCTCCGGTCGGGAATTGCGGCGGCGGTCATCATCTATGCCCTCACAGGCTGCGCCTCAGTCAGCTTGGTCAAACGCGAGTGGAAAACTCCGGTCGTGCCGGTGCCGGATTTGATCTGCGTGCGCCCTTTCGGCGTGGAGTTGAATGCGGCCCGAGTCGATCGCAGCGGATCGGAACTGGAAGCCTTCGCGCGCGAGTTCGGCCAGGAATCCGCCGGCCGTCTGGCGGAACGAATCTCCAAGTATGTGCTGCCGGCTAAGGTCGTCAGTGCATTGGAACGCGTGACCAATCCGAATCACTGGGTGATCGAGGGTCGTTTTATCCGCATGAACCAAGGAAGCCGCGCGCTGCGCTCCGTCGTCGGTTTCGGATTGGGTGGAACGCGCTTGGAATCGGTGACGGATATTTATCGTGTCGATGCCCGAGGAAATCGGGAAACACTCGCCCACTTCGAGACGACCGGAGGATCCAACGCGGAGCCCGGCATGATTGTCAGCGGGCCGTTCGGGGCGCTCCCGCGACTCGCCGCCAGTGCCGCTGCCACCGGACTGGCCGCCGATGCGCGACGAACAACGCGCATGATCACCGCAGCGATCGCGGAAAAACTTTCCGCCCAAGGCGTGAAATTGGCGGGCCGCCCGCTCCGGGCCAAAAACCTTTCGCCGCAGGCCCGGCAAAGACTGGAGTAAGCGGGCGAGAAAAACCGGATCTCGCGTCGCACTGCGCCCGGCGGGAGTCGAACCCACAACCCTCGGCTTCGGAGGCCGATACTCTATCCGGTTGAGCTACGGGCGCGTCGCGAGGGGTCAATAAACCCCAGCGGGCGCCCCATCTCAAGCTCAAGCGGCGGGCGACCTAGAGAGAAGTTCGCAGTTTCCCATATTCAGTGTGAGGCCAGTCAACAGTTCAGGAGATACGCGCATAAGGAGTCAGCGCCATCTTGTGTGCGGTGCCGTGGCCGCATAGAAAGACGGGTCAACGCGATGGACATTGTTTATTTCGATCTGGAAACGCAGCGCACGGCGAATGATGCGGGTGGTTGGGACAAAAAAGCGGCCATGGGAATGACAGTAGGAGCGACCTACAGCACGGGCACGGGAAAATACGCCGTTTACGGCGAGGAGCGGGTGCATGATCTGGTGGAGCAGCTGCAGCGGGCGGATCTGGTGGTGGGGTTCAATGTGATCAATTTCGATTACGAAGTGTTGATGGGTTACACGGTGATGGATCTGGCGCACGGTGTGCCGACGCTTGATCTCATGGTCGATCTCGAAAAAAAAATCGGCCACCGCGTCGGTCTCGATTCCGTGGCGCAATCCACGATCGGTTGCGGCAAGACGGCCGACGGGTTGGATGCGATCAAATGGTGGCGTCAGGGCCGAAAGCTCGATGTGGCGCGCTATTGCTGCTTCGACGTCAAGGTGACGCGCCTCGTGCATGAATATGGCATGGAAAACGGCGTTGTCTTTTTCCACGATCGTCTCGGCCGCAAGCAACGCGTGCCGGTGGAATGGTCCTCGCCCGCGCCGGCGCGCGCCGCGGCATGATCCAACCGCTGAAGAACGATCCGTCCGTCTGGTCGCTTTGCTGGGTGGATTTGCCGGAACCGCTTCCGGTGGAAAAAGATTTTTTCCTGCCCACCGTGCTGCTGCTGGTCGGACCGCACTTCGAGCCGCTCGTCGCGCCGGAGATCGTCGATGAACTCGATCAGATCGCAGCGGAGGATTGGCTTTCGCGGCAACTCGATGAAGTCGGCGCGCCGGACGAACTCCTTGTCTGGAAAGCGCCCGAGTGGGTGGCGGAGGATTGGAAATATTTCGGACGCGACTGGAAAACAAAAGTGCGTTTGGTCGTGCCGCCCCGCCACGAGGCGAAGTTGCAGGAGCAGATCGGCGGAACGGCGTCACCGCGCGTGCGCGAAATGCCGTCGTCCGAAGTTTCCGCCGGGCTCATCCGCAACGCGCGCCGCTTGCGCTCCTCGCGCAAACGCCGCGCCACGGTCGAGAAAGCGATCGAGTTGGACGCCGCCAACTTCGAGGCGAAGATCGAACTGGCGGACATGGAAATGGCCGCCGGGCAATACGCCAAGGCGTTGGAAATTTTCGCCGGCGTGGACGAGGATTTGTCGCCCGTTTTCAAACGTCACGCGCCGCGATGGTGGGAAGACGAATCGACGAGGCCGTTTTTGCGCAGCCTGAGCGGAGCGATGCTCTGCCTCTGGCATCTCGGGCGCGCTCCGGAGGCGGCGGATACCGCGCAGCGCTTGTTGCAGTTGGACGGCACTGACCATATGGGTGCGAGGTTTTATCTGCCGCTCTTTCTACTCCTCAGCGGGGAACACGAGAGCGCTTCATCCTTTTTTCGCCATTACGCGAAGAATTACCCGAACGACATCCCCAATGCATGGCTCAGTTTCGCCTGGGGTCTGGTGCTATGCCTCGAGGGCGACGACCAGGGTGCCCGCCGCCGATACCGCGAGGGAATGTTCACCAGTATATACATTGCACCACGTTTGCTCGGGGAACGTCCGCCACCGGAGGACATTTACCATCCGACCGAGCGCGACGAACCGCAATCGGCCGCGGAATTTGCCGGCGCGTTCGGCGGATTGTGGGAGCGCGAGGCCGCGGCCTTGCGCGTTTTGCGCGATGCCTATGTCGAAGCGGCGGATGCGTTGCACGCGCTCGTCGAGCGCCGCACGCGCATGGCCGACTACATGAACCAGCACTACGATCCCGACTATCGCGCGAAGTGGAACAAGTTGCTCGACGAAGACGAGAAGCTGGTCAAGGAACAGACCAGCGCGGACTGACTTTTATTGCCGGTGGATCGCGCCGTCCCGGCGCGATTAGATCATGACAAATATCGCGCTCGGAGATCGCGATCCACCCTTTGCCAAGTATCGTCTCAAGTTGAAGTCGAAACCGGAGGTGCGGGCTCGTCGTCCACTTCCGGCACACCTCTCTCTTTTACCGGCTCCGCCTGCGGGGTTGGTGCGGGTGCCGGGGCGGGAACATCGATATCTTCCGGCAGCAGATCCGGCAGCGGCTCGAGCGGAACATCGTCGGGAAGAAGGCCCAGATTCGGATCGGGAATGGGAATGTTTTCCTCGTAGTCCTCGTCTTGCTGCGAGGAGGAGCGCCCGGATTTTTTCTTCTTGGAAACCCGTTTGCGCTCTTGGTCGGGCGGCGGCTCGGGGGCGGGCTGGATATCCTCGTTGGCCATGTAACCGACGAGGCCGTTTTCCAATTGCACGCGGCTGTAGCCGAATTCCTTACGCAGGAGCATGACCGATTCGTTTGTCCGCAAACTCAAATCGGCACCTCCGGCTTGTTGCGGACCGAGACGGAAAAAGAGGGCGTAGTCCGTGCTCACCACCATGTCGGGGGCAAAATCGGGCGCCGGGCCCTCCGGGACCGTTTGGCAAGCGACGAGGAAAGAGGTCGCGGCAAAGCAGAGGCCTCGGATGAGTTTCAGCATCGGTAACCCAAGAGGCATACCACACCTCCCCGTCTCCTGCGAACGGCTTTTGGCCCGGCTTGGATTTCCAGTGCCATGAGGGTAGAATGCATTTCGTGGCGAGGTCGGCCCTCATACCCCTTTTGCTTATCCTGACAGCCTCGCTCGCGCCGGCGCAAAGCCTCCACGAATTGGCCTACTATCTGAAATCCTTGGGCCTGCCCTACAACGCAAGCGCACAGCTGCCGGGCGACGGCGGCCCGCGCACCATGGATTGCTCCAATACCGCCAAGTTTCTCGTCGAAAAAACAAAGGGCGTCTCCCTGCCGCGCACCGCTTCCGACCAATACCTGTATATGCGCCGGCATGGACGCCTCAAACGCGCCGGAGGCTTGTTTGGCGGGACGCCCGACACCGCGTGGTGGACCAAACGCCTGAAACCCGGAGATCTGCTTTTCTGGGAACACACCTACAAGCCGAAGCGCAAACCGCCGGTCACGCATGTCATGGTTTATCTCGGCCGCGACGAAAACGGCACACCACTCATGGCCGGCGCGCAAAATTCGCGCGGAGTGAATATCTACAAACTCCAACCGCGCGTGGCCTACGGCGGACACGGCGGTTTCCTCGGCCTCTTCAAAAAGAAAGGCAAACTCGTCGCTTACGGACGATTGCCGTGAGTGCCGGCTAGAACGTGTGGATGAACAAACCGGAGCGCAGCTTCGGTTCGAACCACGTGCTCTTCGGCGGCATGATTTGTCCCGCGTCGGCGATGTCCATGAGTTGCCGCATGGTCACCGGGTGCATGGAGAAAGCGACCGCCGCTCGTTTCGCATCCACCTCGGTGCGCAGGAAATCCGTGCCGCGGATCCCGCCGACGAAGTCGATGCGCTTGCTCGTGCGCGGATCGTCGATGCCCAGGATAGGAGCGAGAATTTTGTCCTGGAGCAAACTCACATCGAGGCGCGAGACCGGATCGGCGCCGGGCGGGACGGCGAATTCCAACCCGAGCCAGTGTCCTCCGAGATACATCGAGACTTGTCCGGGCTTGGCCGGCGAGGGCGGCGCGGATGGCGAGAGCGTGCAGGCGTGGCTGACCCGCACGAGGAATTCTTCGGGATGCAGACCGTTCAAGTCGGTGACCAGCCGGTTGTAGGGAAGAATTTTCAGTTGATCCTGCGGGAACATCACCGCGGGAAACCAATTGTAGTCTTCCTCGCCCGTGTGATTTGGATTCGCTTCGCGCTTGGCCAATCCGACGCGCGCCGCGCCGGCCGAGCGGTGGTGTCCGTCCGCAATGTAGCTATGAGGAACCGAAGCAAATACTTTGGTCACAGCCTCCGCCTCGGGCATGCGCCAGAGCGTGTGCCGGATTCCATCCGGTGCGGTGAAATCGAAGAGCGGATCCGTCTTGGCCGCATCGGCCATCAGCTTATCGATCTCAGCATTCGATTCGAAGGCGAGAAAAACCGGTTCGATGTGCGCGGAAAGCGCGGTGTTGAGCCGCACACGGTCGTCCTCCTTGTCCGGCCGCGTCTTCTCGTGTTTTTTGATCAAACCCGCTGCGTAGTCGTCCGCATGACAAACCGCGGTGATCCCGGTTTGCGCGTGATCGCCCATGACTTGGCGGTAGAGATAAATTTGCGGAGCCTTCTCCCGCGTCAGTTCACCTTCCTCCTGCATGCGGACGAAATTTTTCTGCGCCTGCTCGTAGACCTCTGTGGAGTAGGCATCCACACCTTCGGGCAGCGTGGCCTCCGACCGCACAACGCGCAGAAAACTCTTCGGCTGCCCGGAGATGATCTCCCGCGCCTCGGCGGTGTTGAGAACATCATAGGGCGGCGAGGCAAAACCCGCCGCTTGAGCGGCGGGCGGGATCAGGCCTTTGAAAGGGCGCACACGCATAAGCCCTTCATGCCAGCAGCGTGTTTAACTTCTGGCAAACGCAAACAACCGCGGCTGCGCCGGATTTTTTGGTGCATTTTTCGGCAGATTTATTTGAAGCTCGATCGAGGATGACACGAGCCGGCTCCATGATTCTCAATGCGCGATACATGGTCGTGATCGTAGCGTTGTCCTTCTCGACAGCCGCAGGCTCTGAGGGCTTGCTCACCTCCTCGCTATGGCTTTCCCAGGCGGCGGGGCATTTATCGGGTTGCGGGGGTGGCAGGGGAAGTTTATCTTAATGCTCCCCCAAACCACCATGACATCCCGATCCGCCTCCCGGATTTCCCGGGCTCTGCCGATTTGCGCGGCATTGATCACATTTCTTCTTCCGGCCGGTATGGTCGAGGCTCGCGTCATCTCGAGGCCTTTGAGCCAGGAGATCGTGCCCCACGCGCGGGTCGGGGATTATGTCACCTTCTCGCTCCCTGCGGCACCGCTGACTCTCAGTCTCCAGGCTTTCGCTTCCAAATCGCAGCGGTGGCAAAATATTCTCACGAGCCGGAATCCGCGGAGCAGCCTTTCGCAGCTTGCGATTCCGCAACAATGGAGGCAGGCCGATTTGCGCATCGTCGCCTCCTACCGCACCGATTCTCCGCGGCGCAAGCGGATCGCCTCGAGAACGGACCAGACGGCGCGGACCGTAACTTTCACCTCCACACCGCAGGCCCGTTTGTTTTCCGTCGAATACCGCGAGACAACGGCCTCTCCCTGGTCGCGGGTCTGCACGGTCGCGGCTTCCGCCTCGCCCCGCGCCGTGAGTGTTTCGTTGCCCGGTTCCGTGCCGCGTGATTCGGAAATTCGCGTCATGGCCGTGTCGGGCCCCCGATCGTCGCCCCCATCGCTGCAGACGCCCCTTTCGGAGCAGATGCGCTCCGGTCCAGTGTCCTTTGCCCCGTCTGTCAGGGCTGTCTCCGAGGTCCCGGTCTTCGCGTTCTCGGGCTCGGGTTCTCTCGGCGTGCTCGCGTCTCCCTCTGCGGGCGACGGCGGATCGGCCCGCACCCCGGCGCCCGAAGAGTCGGACATCTGGAAGACGCGCGGAAATAAGATTTACTTTTTCAACCGTTTGCGCGGCCTGCAGGTCATCGACGTATCCGATCCGGCCGAGCCCCTCATGCCCGGTCGCTTGCCTTTGCCCGGCGCCGGGGAGGAGATGTATCTGCTCGGGAAGGAAAGCGCCGGTGCCGATGCCGCTCTGCTTGTCACGGGAGTTCCCTGGAGTCCCTCGGAACCGGAAGCCACAAGGCTCCACCGGATTGCATTGGCGGACGATCTGCCGGTTGTTGAAACATCACTCGAGCTGCCGGGCTACTACGTCGAGAGTCGCTTGGCGGGCGGATTGCTCCATGTCGTCACCGCCTCGTGGATTTCCGCGGAGGGCAACTGGTCTCCGCGCACTTTCGTGACCACTGTCGAAGTTGCCCAAGGCGGACAGCTGGTCGCCTTGCCCCCCCAGGAATTTGCCGGCCTTCCCCACGCCGTCGGATCCACCGCGAAGTATTTTTGGTTTGCCAGCTCGCCCTCCGGTTCCTGGTCGGACCATGAATTGTTCGTTTTTCCCTACGCAGCGGACAACTCCCTTGCCGGACCCCTCCGGACGGATGTCGGCGGTCGAGTGCAGGATAAATTCAAGGTCGGCGACACGTCGGACGGGCTGGCTGTCGTCGTGCAAAATTGGTCCGAGTGGCAGCAGGTCACTTCCCTGGAGACCTACGGCGAGGAGGAGGCCGCTCTTGCTTCCCGCGGCAAGCTCGAATTGGTGCGCGGCGAGCAATTGTTCGCCACACGCTTCGACCGCGACCGGCTTTACGCCGTCACTTTCCAGCAGGTCGACCCGCTCTGGATTGTCGATTTGTCCGATCCGGCGGCGCCGGCGATCAAGGGTCATCTCGAGGTTCCCGGTTGGTCGACCTTCATCCAGCCGGTCGGCGACACGCTCGTCGCCGTAGGCCGCGACGGTGGCAAAGTGCAGGTTTCTTTGTTTGATGTCTCCGACGAATCGAAACCCGTGCTAGCCGAACGCATCGACGTCGGCAGCGGTTGGTCATGGAGCGAGGCGGAGTGGAACGAAAAAGCGGTGAAAATCCTGCCTGATGCCGGCTTGATTGTTATACCCGTCGTGGAGTGGAACGGCGGAACGCGCAGCAACCGCGTGGGCCTCCTAGATTTCGATGCCGCGACGCGCAGCATGAGCATACGCGGCACGATAGATCACGATTTCGCGCCGCGCCGCGCCGCGTTGATGGACGGGGGCCTCCTCGCCTCGGTCTCCAACCGCGAG
This sequence comes from Chthoniobacterales bacterium, assembly GCA_044371145.1. Classification (GTDB taxonomy): domain Bacteria; phylum Verrucomicrobiota; class Verrucomicrobiia; order Chthoniobacterales; family JACTMZ01; genus JACTMZ01. The sequence continues at coordinate 18,326 of JBILUI010000014.1, forward strand.
CTTCTGCTGGTCGATGCCGCGGATCGCGGCAACCCGGCCGTCGTGTCCGAAACGGCCCTTGCTTTCGGTGTCGACCGGCTTGTGGTCCGCGGTGACACCGCCATCATGTTCGAAAACGGCGGTCACGAGTGGTCGGGCTCGCCGCGCGACGCCATGCTGCGCACCGCAGCGGTCGGCGATACCGAGGATGTCGCCTTCGAGACGCCTTTGCCCTGCGCGCGGGTGCAAGCGGCGGAAGTTCTCGGTGACCGCCTCGTGGTGGTGGAAAGTTCCCGTCCCGAGCTTTTCTGGGCATTGGCCGCCAAGGCCTTGCCGCAGGCTTCCTCCGAGCCGGCCACGGGGTGCGCTTTGAGCGTCTGGTCTTTGCAGGATGCGGCACGCCCCGCCCTCCTTGGCCGCGTGTCCTTGCCCCTCCAGGCCGGAGAGGACATCGAGATTTTGCCCGCCCCCGCGGGGCGCGTGGTGGTGGTAGGGAAACAACGCGGCCGGAACTTTCTCATCCGTCCTCTCCCGGTCCCGGCGGCCGCGTCTGTTGCTGCCGCGGACTTGCGCATGAGCCTTCCCTGGCTGGGTTGGGGAAACAACAGCATGGCTCTCGCCGTGGTCGATGTTTCCGGCGAGACACCCGTGCCGGTCGGCAGCTGGAATCTGCCCGGAGACGACATTGTCGGAATTTCCGATGTTTTTGCGGCCGGCGATCTTCTCGCCTTCAGCTACGAGCAGCGCGACGCGATCACCGCTGCCACGCGCGGACTACCTTGGCCCGCGGACTGGTCCGGGTGGCGCACACGCACATGGCTCCAGATCCTCGACTTGGCGCGCCCCGAGGCACCCATGCCCTGGGCTCCCGTGGAATTGCCCGGCGAGCTCCTCGGTGTGTCATGGTTGCAGCGCGCGGGTGGCGTTTTGTTCGCGCGCAGCGGTGGTGATCGCGTGGCGGCTTTGGGCTTCGATGGCGAGAACGCGGCTGTCGCCGCCGAAATCGACGCGCCCTCCGTGGCCGCCGTTGAAGGTCCGAGCCTTTACTTCCCGGCAGAGGATGGAGTTTCCGAGTGGAATTTTTCCGAAGCCTCGCAAAGCTGGCAACGCGCTCCGGGTTGGTTATTCGAGGCGGGGGGAAACATCGGGGAGTTGCATGTCCGCGATGGCGCGCTCTTGGCCGGCAACTGGCGTCAGGCTTGGGTCCTGCGCGAAGACGGATCCGTTTCGGCGGGTGATCTGCCTGCCGGCGCGCAACTCGGCTCGGCTGTCAATGTCGCCGGAGGGTTCATTCTTCCGGCCGGCGAATACGGAGTCGTCCCGCTGCGCTGATCCGGCGCCTTTCCGGACGCCTGCCCCTGACTTTGCAATCGTCGGGAAACTTTTCGCGGTCTTTATGACACGATGTGTGCGGAGGGGAAGGTGACTTTTATGTGGCATCGGCATCCTGCCGATGATGTCCGGTCCACACGGGCGGATGCCCGTGCCACTTTTTTGCGGACCTTCGGGAAAGGATGGTCAAAAGGTGGACCAAAAATTCTCCGGCATCATCGGCGCGGGGCGTCTGCGGAGATCTCCGCGCCGAACGACACCATGCCGTGCTTGGCCAGCCAGCAAAGACCGGCTTTTGTTTTTCCGAGATCGCCGCCCGCGCATTCGGTCGCGAGTTCCTCCACGCTGGCCGGTGTGTGCGACAGACGATGCAGTATTGCGTCGAGCGCCGGCAGCGAAGGTAGTTGGCTGCCCCGGCCGACGGTGGAGGGAATTTTTGCGATCCGGCGCAGTTTCTCCGGCGATCCGCCTCCCGACAAACGTGCCACGCTTTGTGCATCGACCCTCAGCGTGGGGTAGTCGGCGAACAACTCGAAAGGATCGGGGTGCGACGGCGCATGCGGCGCCCGCTGCGACGGCGGGGCGAATTCCGATGCTTCCGCGCGCAGGCGGGCTTGTTCGTCCCAAAGTTCCAGATATTGCGGGATGACGGCCGCCCAATCGTAACACTGCCTTGCGCGGCGTTGCCCCTCCTCGCCCATGCGGCGGCGCAAGTCCGCGTCGCTGGCCAGTCGCGCGAAAGACTCGGATGCCGCGTCGATATCCATCGCCACGCATTGCGAGACGCCACGCATGTAGGATTCGTAGGAGTCGATGCCCATCTGGTGGCGCATGGCGAGGTTTTCGCCCTTTCCTCCCATCGCTGTGGGTATGAGAAACCCTGTTTCGCCGTGCACGATCGTGTCGCGAAAACCATCCCAATCGGTGGCGACGACCGGCAAACCCGCAGCCATGGCTTCGACCGGTGCAATTCCGAAGGTTTCCTGCACGTTGTCCACCGGAAGGGTAAAAACATCCGCCGCGCTCCAGGCGTTATGCCGCACTTTTTCGTCCTGGCCGTTGAGCAGGTGAACACCCACGTCTGGGCTCATGCCGCGTCCGGCACCGATGAATGCCTCCCGCGAATCTTTGTCGAGCCAACCGGCTAGCATAACGTGAAACTTGCGGTGCGTACGCGTCGAAGCTTTTTGCAGCGCAAGGTAGAGCGGCAGGGGCGAGAATTTCGTGGAGACCGACAACCTGGCGACAATCAATACGGCGATGTCCTCGCGGCCGATGCCCAAGTGAGCGCGGAAAAACTCGCCGTCTGTTCGGTCAATGCGGAATTTGTCGCAATCCACGCCCAAGGGAATGACCGGTAACATCGGCTGGGCTAATATTTGCGCGCCCGTCGCCTCACGCAGATAATCCGCGTAGCCTTCGATTTGTCTTTGCACCATACCGCGCACGGCGCGCGAAGTGCAGATAATGGCATCCCACGTTTGCACCGGCGCGATCGTGGAGCGGCAGAGGGCGTCCATCACGCGGCCCGTGGCCGTGGTGTGCGTGATGCCGCAGAGGCTGAACGCGCGTTGGTTGCCGGCCCGTCGCCTCCACCAAGCGTATTCTTCCAGGCCCGGACCCGGTAGGTAGAGTGTGCCTGCGCTTTCCACGGTTTGTGGCGATTCCAGGCTTGCGGTCTCGACGCGCATCCCCGGCGCCCTCGACGCGATCTCCTCGGCGCAGCCTTTCTCGTCCCTTGCGTTGTGGACCAAGGCGACCAACTTTTCCAGGCCGCCATGCCGCAACAACCCGCTGAGAAAGCTGTCCCCGGCCACCCGCCTTCCCAGAGCCACCTTGCCGCGTGAAACGTAGCCGTCCGGGGAGTATCTGATGGCAATGCAACGGCCCATGGCGAAAACCCTATTCGCCGCCTGCCGCAAGAGAAAGACCAATGGCCTCGGCTCGCGTGCCGCGGGTCGTTTGACAGCTTGCGCCTCCGAATCTAGCTTGGCGGGCTATGCGTTGCGTGGTTGCCGTGGTTGCTCTGGCTTTCGTTCCCCTCTGCCTTGCCAATGGGGCGGACTACTACCCTGTACCATTGAACGACGCCGGCATGGATATGAATTTCGTTTTTCCGGACGATTCTTGGAAGACCCAGGATCCTTACCGTTCCGCAGGCATGGTCATTTCCAAGTTTTCCAGTGGCCGGGAGTTTTTCGGCAGCGGCGTCGTGGCGAGAAGCAGCAAAATCATTTTCTCCTGCGCTCACGTGGCCTACGATCGGGGGCGGTGGGCCAGCCGCATCGGTTTTGCCCGCGCCTACAGCCGCCAAGCTGATCCCACGGACGCGAATTTTGTTTTCGCCCGCGGATTCCGCAAGCTCGCGGGTTACGCGCCGAGGTCTTGGGACTACGCCTTCGAATATGATTTCATTGTGGCTTATTCGGGTTCCGGTTTCGGCACACCGGTTGACTGCCATCGCTCGGCCAAGGACGCTCTTCTCGGCGGTGGCGTTCCCAAGATGATCCTCGGCTACCCTTCGACCATCGACTACTTTGAAGGCCTGAATGAATACGTTCCCGGCTTCTCTTACCTGCATCGCACCGGGCCTTTCGCCACCGCTTTCTATCAGGACGAGCCGGTGACAGGGTCTTACCTCGCGGTCGACGGGGTGACCACCGGTCCGGGCAACAGCGGCGGACCGGTGTTCGTCGAGGAGGATGGCCGGCAGTTGCTCGCCGGCATCCTCGTCAGCGGCGACGAAGACAGCGCCGGAGTTTACGCGCTCAACGACGAATCGGAGTTGGCCGTCGATTCCGCGCTGGCCGCCGTCAATGCGGGCACAACAAGAACTGTTCCGTTCGGGCGGCCCACACCCCTGCGTGACGGTTCGGAGGAATATCGCGAGGTGCGTTTCGACTTTTCGTCCATGCCGCCCGAGGTCACCCGCGTTGTGTTGCGTTGGACCTTTTCGGCGGCGAATGCCGGGGACATTGTCGCGATGCTCCAGTCGCCACCGGACGACAACGGTAACGTCACAACCGTGTCCTTGCCCAAAGAATCTGTCATCGCGGGCTTGGATCTTTCCTCCGAGTTTGCCGGTCTCAGGGCCAATGGCGTCTGGAAGCTTTTTGTCCGTGATTCCGTTCCCGGTGGTCGCACCGTCCTGCGCCGCGCCAGCTTGAGCCTGACCAGTCGCTGGGCCGACTGAATGGCTGCGTGTTGTTTGCCGCGGGGAACCGCGTGACCGGGATGAAAAAGTTCTTGTTCGCCGTCGCTGCAGTCGCGGCCGTCATGGTCCTCGCGGTTTTTCTTTTTCCGCCGCCTTCAGCGCATCGTGCGCCAGCCAGTCCCGCGGCGGTGCCGGATGAATCATCCGCGGGCGAACCGTTGGAGCCGCCCGATGCAGGTCACGAGGATCAACGATCGGCCGCTGGTTTTTCCCGTGCTCTGACGCGCGTGTTGGCGGAACTGCGCGACGGGACCGCCGGCGCTGCGACGGACGCGCGTCGCGCCGAACTTTTTCACGAAATGAAGCGCGCCGCACTGGCGGCCGAGCCCTCGTCCGCCGCCGATGCCATCGTTGCGGCCCTTGATGCCGGTGACGACGCCGGAACGGGACTCGGGTTTGTTGTCGGGGCCGGCGGTGCCATGACGGAGACACCGACTTACCGCACCGCATTGCTTGATGTGTTAGGCCAGGTCGATCCACGCGCGGCGGCTCTCCACGCGCGCCGATTGCTGCGCGATCCCTCGGTGTCGCCCGACGAATACGCTATCGCGTTGCGCAATCTGGCCCACGGTCCGCGCGAGGAATTCACCGTGGCGGAAATCCGCACAGCTTTTGCCGCGATGGTCGCTCGTCAGGATTGGCGGGCGGATCCGACGACTGGATTCCTCGAAGCCTTCGACGCCGCCGTGGAGGCCTCGGCCTTCGCCGAAATAGCGCCGCTTCTCGTGGATCCGGGCGAGGCCGCGGAGACACCTCTCGTTCGTGCCGCCTTCATTGCCGCCGATCGCATCATGCTTTCGGATCCCGGAGCCGTGGTTTCCGCTCTTGCCGCCGACCCGCGGATCCTTTCTTCCGCTCCCTTCCATCGTGCATCCTTGTTGTCGAGGCTTGATGTTCGCGATCCATCGCAACAGGCCCTGCTCAAAGAGTATCTTCTGCGCTTCGAACACGCGCCGGATGAGTTGGATTACTTCTTCGACGTTTTTCCCAACGGCAATGCCTTCGTTGGTTATTCTTTGGTCACGCGCGGGGCGGTAGGCGGACCGGACGAAGCCGCGGTTTCTCGGTTTGATGAGGTCACCGTCGGAACCCTGCGCAATTGGCTTTCTTTGCCCGAGTTTTCCGCGAGGTCGGAAGGTCTGGGCGGTGTTATCAGACGGCTGACGGGTTCCGGACCAACGGATCCGTGATCGCATCCGGGCCGCGATGGAACCGCAGCTGGAGGTCGATAGTCCTCGGGCCGGTGTCATGACACTCCCCATAAACGGAGGCCGCAGCTAATCAATGCGCGCCGCTTGACCTCTTTCCCGTTTTGCCCTGCTGGGTTGTTGGAGTGACTTCTGCTTTGCCCGATGCCTTGTTTATTTCGCTCTTTGCCGGAGGCCCCCCGTGATCCGCTGTTTGGTGCGGCGTTTTGGTAGCCGCCTTGTCCGGAGCTGGTTCCGTCATTAGCCGCTTCTTTGCTGGCGTTTTTGTTTTCAGCTGCACTTCCCATGTGGCACTCCGCCAGCAACCCGTCGGTCCGGAAATTTCCTTAACCACCACCTCGATCTCGGCGAGGACAGCACACCGGTCCACGTTGTCGCAGGCACCATCATTCTCCGTTCGCAGGAGATCACACAGTGCCTGGAGTCTCCACCAGAACATCGGACCCGTGCCGAAATACTTTCCCAGTTTGAGAGCCGTTCCCGGGCTCACGCTTCTAGTGCCTCGGAGAATCTGGCTTAACGCGATCGGGGTTATGCCAGTTTCTTTGGCCACCCGGTAGGCGGTTAGCCGTAACGGATTCAGAAAATGGCGCTGCAAGCATTCTCCGGGATGCGGAATCATCGACATCGAGTTTAATCGGAAGATCATATCGCAGCGCAATATTATCGAAAAGCGATATCATTTTTTTTATTTTTTTTTTTGACTGCGTGTTCTCGTTGGTTATTGTCCCTCCCCAAAGAAACCCGAAGTGGCCTCCTTCAAGGCAGCCTAGCTTCACCAACCCAAAATCCAAAACACCTCAGCCATGATCCGAAAAGTCAGTAACCTCCGGCCAAGCACCTCCGTCAAAGTTCGCCGTCCTAAACGCATCTGGCCAAGCCAGCCACCCTCGGGCAGCGTCGGCTCTCTTTCCGCCTCGACTAGTGTCGCGGTCAACTCGCTTTCCGGCTCCACGAGCACGGCGGTCAGCTCGCTTTCTCGCTCGACGAGCACCTCGCTTTCGAGCGTGACCAGCAGCGTTAACTCGCTCTCCGGCTCCACGAGCACGGCGGTCAACTCGCTCTCCGGCTCCACGAGCACGGCGGTCAACTCGCTTTCCAGCTCCACGAGCACGGCGGTCAACTCGCTCTCCGGCTCGACGAGCACGGCGGTCAACTCGCTTTCCAGCTCCACGAGCACGGCGGTCAATTCGCTCTCCACTTCGACAAGCATCAATCGCTACTACGAGCAGATCAATGCTGTCTACGATCAAGCAGGCATGGCCGCTGCCTTCGGCAGCGCGGCTGGCGCTTCGGTGCTTGGCGGTGTCACGAACACGATCAACCCGATCAATACACTCACCGGCGCTCTGGTCGGCGGAGGCCGCGATTACGGCACAACCGACACGCTTTGGGGATACTCTCCCGACCCGGCTTACGTGACCAACAGCCCTGTCAACACGACGCTCAACGGCGGCGTGACCGATTACGCCACTGGCGGCTGGTATCTTGCCGGCGGGACATTGAATGACTCCATGATCGGCGGCACCAAGAACGATACGGCGGTTGGTGATGCCGGCAATGATACCTTCACCGGCAACTCCGGCAACGACTCCGCCCTCGGTGGCGCTGGCGACGATTCGCTGGTCGGCGATGCAGGCGATGACACCCTTCTCGGTGGTAATGATAACGACACCGTTCTCGGTGGTAATGATAACGACAGCCTCCTCGGTGGCACTGGAAACGACACCGTCCTCGGTGGCACTGGAAACGACATCGTTCTCGGTGGCTTTGGAAACGACAGTCTCCTCGGCGAGGCTGGCGATGACAGCCTCACGGGTAACGAGGGTGAGGATACCATGTTTGGCGGAGATGGTAACGATGACCTCGATGCAAACCACGGCAATGACATTCTCGATGGCGGGAATGGCAACGACACCCTGGACGGAGGCCCTGGTGCCGACAGTCTAGTCGGGGGCAACGACGATGACTTGCTCATAGGCGGCTCCAACGGCCCCGGTGATGGCGATCTCGCCGATACTCTGCTTGGTGGTGCAGGTAATGATACATTACTAGGAGGCTTGGATAACGATAGCCTCCTTGGAGGAACCGGCGTTGACAGTCTCAATGGTGAAGCAGGCGATGACACCCTCAAGGGATGGGACACTACTGCCAATACGGACAGCGATACACTGACGGGCGGAAGCGGAAACGACTGGTTTATCTTGGGCGACACCACAGGCAACGCCTATCCAGGCAGCGGTCCGACACCGAGCACCGGTGTGGCGTACATCACCGACTTCGCTTCGGGAGATAAGATCCAACTGTTCGCCAACGGAATCACACCGACCACGGACATCCAAATCGATCAGCAAAATCCCACGACCTACGCGATCACGGACGTGGATGACCCGCTCGATGTCAGATACACCATCCAGTTCTCCACCGCTCCAACGGCCGGTGCTTCGGGAACTGCCTCGCTGACAAACACGGCGGCGGATCCGAGCAAGATTATCGGTCAGATCTCAAGCACGGATC
>JBILUI010000115.1:0-7529 GCA_044371145.1 Chthoniobacterales bacterium
CATAGATTTTCTCGAAGTGGGTGCGCAGGCGCGCCAAGCGCTCGCGGTCGTAGTCCGGACACCGAGGATGCCCCGAAAGGAGCGCCATCATGCGCAGGGTGTCGGGTTGCGAGGTGCCGTTGGCAAAAGGAACGATCGAGGTTTCGACCACATCGACTCCGGCCTCGATCGCGGCGAGGTAAGAAGAGGCGGCCAGGCCGGCGGTATCATGGCTGTGAAGGATGATTGGGACGCTGACGCGCTTCTTGAGCGCAGAGACCAAATCGTACGCGATCTTCGGCGTGATGAGGCCTGCCATGTCTTTGATGCTGACCGACTGGCATCCGAGATCGACGAGCGCCTCGCCGAACTCCACGAAGGCTTGGACCGTGTGGACCGGACTGATGGTGTAGCAGATCTCGCCGCGGGCATGTTTGCCGGAAGCAAGAGTGGCGCGGATGGATGTCTCAAGATTCCGTGGATCGTTCAGCGCATCGAAAATGCGCAGCACGTCCATCCCGCGGTCGGCGGTGCAGCGGACGAAAGTTTCAACGATATCATCGGGGAAGCTGGTGTATTGGACGATGTTCTGCCCGCGCAGGAGCATGCCATGCGGCGTTTTCGGCGCGCCCTTTTTCAAGGCGGTGATGCGATCGAAAGGATTTTCCCCGAGGTAGCGAAGACAAGAATCAATCGTCGCCCCGCCCCATGTTTCCAACTGATAAAAACCGAGCGCGTCGAGATCGGCCAAGGCGGGAAGCATCTGCTCCGTCCGCATCCGCGTCGCGGCGAGGGACTGATGTCCGTCGCGGAGCACCGTGTTGGTGAACTCGACGCGTTTCATTAGCTACACTAATACTCCGCCCACCGCCGTCTGGCGGCAAGGGCAAAGAAAAGGCACGCCGAAGCGGTTACTTCAAAACTGCGCCACTGAGCGGGGGCAAGGCGATCTCGACGTCTATCCCGTTTTTAACGACTGAGACATCTTTGCCGTCATCGGTATCGAAAATGACCTCCCCAACCGGTGCAGTGAATCGGATTTTTTGCGGATCACCGGAGCGATTAATAGCAACGACCCGGAGGTCGGCGCCGCTTCCCCGGCTGTAGACGAACACATTTTTTTCGTCGTCCGCGGCAAGAACGGCGAAGTCGGACGACTTGAAGGCGGGATTCGCCGCGTGCAGAGCGACAGCCTCTTGGTAGAAGGCGTGAAGTTCTTTGTCGAAACTGGTGTCGTCCTCCGGACGTTGGCGCCCACGCGGGTCGGTTTTTTCCGGCTCCATCTGCAGGTCGGGCCAAGGCATAGGCTTGCGGCAGTCCGGGTCATCCCCGCCCCAAATACCCGCCTCGACGCCGTAGTAGAACATGGGCGCACCGACGTAGGTAACTTGGAACAATGTGATGAGGCGCTGGATTGCCCTCTCCTCGGCGTTCGGCTCGCGCAGTTCGTATTTGTCGTTGTCACGCGCGGAGACGGTCGTCGGCTCGTCGTAATCGTATTTCTCTGCATTGATGTATTGGCCGGTGCGGTTGCGGTTGACGACCATCTGCGCGAGGCGCGGGGTGTCGTGCGAATCGGTGAGATTCCACATGGCCAGCTGCGTGGGCACGGGAAGCTGGACGCGGCGCTCGTCGAGCATCTTGCCGAAGGTGGAAGGCTTGATGCTGTTGTCGATGAGGTAGGCTTTTACCGGAACAGAGAACGCGAAGTAGTTCATCGTCGCGGAGAAGCCTGTCCTCTTGAGGTATTCCGACGCGTTGTTCCAAACCTCGGCGACCGTGATGGCATTCGGGTTGAGCGTAAAAACGTATTCGTTCCAATCACGCCAGAATTTGTCGGGAACCTCCTCGGAGACATCAAGGCGCCATCCGTCGATACCGTCGGAAGGATCACCGTCGCCGTCCGGATCCATCCAGCGCTTGGTCGAATCGAAGATGTATTTCTTGGGCCCGGGATGGAGATCGCTTCCGTCCTCGTTGTTACGGAACTCCGGAAGGGTAAAAAATCCAGCCCATCCTTTGTAGCGCAACTCGTTGCGGCGGGTCGCCGGGTTGTCGAAGGATTCGATGTAATACCAGTCGCCGTATTCCGACTGCGCGCCCTTCATGCGGATGTCGCGGAAAGCGAAAAAGTCGCGTCCGGTGTGGTTGAAGACGCCGTCGATGACAACCTTGATGCCGCGATCGTGGGCTTTTTTGATCAGTTCGAGAAAAAGTTTGTCCGCGGCGGTCCATTTCCACGTGGCGGGATCGGCCGTCTCGCCGCCGTTGCGGATGATCTCGAAATCCCCGGCGGGGTCTGGTCCGAAATTCGGGTCGATGTGATGAAAGGTGTTGCCGTCGTATTTGTGGACGGAGCGGCCATAGAAGACGGGGTTGAACTTGATCGCGGTAACGCCGAGATCTTCGAGGTAATCGAGTTTGTCGATCACGCCCTGGATGTCGCCGCCGAAACGTCGGTGGAACACGCCGTTTTCGTAGAAATCGCCGCCGATATCCTTCTCCCACTGGTCGCGCACGTAGAAGTCGCGGGTCCACGGAGTAATCTGCCAATTTTCTCCCGGCAGGAAGGGTATTTCGAGGTCCTCGCGGGTAGGATCGTTTGAAGGGTCCCCGTTACGGAAACGCTCCGGAAAAATCTGATACCATGTGGCCGACTTGGCCCAGTCCGGGACATTGGAGAGCCGGGGCTCCGTTTCCTCCGCGAACGCGGCGAAAGCAGAGAGCAAAAGGACGGCGGCAGAAAATAGGACGCGTTTCATCGGATTTTTGTTTGGCGAAAGCCACATACGATCGCCTGACAAGCACTGATGATCAAGGCGCAAACCATTGCCAAAGGCGGGCGCGAGGACATAATTACCTTGCTGGCTGGCAACGCCGGCACCGATGACCGCTCTCTTACTTTCCGTCGCTTTCACGCTGGGCATGTCCTTCTGCTGCTCGCTGCTGGAAGCCATGTTTCTGAGCACCACGAGCGCGGATGTGGAGTCGCTCAAGGCGAAGCACCCGCGCCGGGGCAAACTCTTCGAAGATAGCCGCGAAAACATGGAGGAAACCATTTCCGCCATTCTCACGCTCAGCACGATTTCCAGCACGCTCGGGGCGGTGATGGTCGGAGGCATCGCGACCAAGGTATTCGGCAGTTCCGCTCTGGGGCTCATTTCCGCAGTCATGACGATCACAAGCCTGATCTTCGCCGAGGTGATCCCCAAAAGCCTGGGCGTGGCTTACCGCGCACAACTGCAGAAACACTCAGCCGTCCTGCTTTTCTGGATGCGGCGCGTGCTGCGTCCGGTAACGCGCTTTTGCGACATAATTGTGCGTCCCGTCATCCGCCATAGCCCGCAGGAGGAGGCCGCCCAGCGCGAAATCCTCCTTCTCGCCGAGAAGGCCGCGCGCGATGGAACGCTCACCGGCGGGGAGCGCGACCTCATCCACAACGCGCTCAGTCTTTCCAGCACGCGCGTGGCCGACATTCTCACCCCGCGCAACGTTGTCATTGCGTACGACGAGGACCTAACCGCCTCCGAAATGTTCGCGGAGAACCCCACGATCCGCTTCAGCCGCATGCCGGTCTATGAGGAAAGCCTCGACGAGATCAGCGGTCTCGTCCGGCGCAGGGACATCCTGCACTCCATCGCCACCGGCCATGGAGAACGCAAACTCAAGGAACTGAAACAACCCGTATCCTTTGTCCCGGAGATGGCCACCGCGGCCAACGCCTTGCAGACCTTGCTCTCGGCCAACCAGCAACTCGCCGCGGTGGTCGACGAATACGGCGGCTTTGTCGGCGTCGTCTCGATCGAAGACATCGTCGAGCACTTGATCGGCCGCGAGATTTACGAGAAAGATGACGTCGCCGTGGACATGCGCGCCCTCGCCCGCCGGCGCGGACGCAGCCGCCGCGACAACACCGCATCCGCCACCCCATGAACATAAAATCCACCTCGCTCCTGCTCTCGGCCCTTTTGGCCGCATCCAGCCAAGCGCAATTCCCCTCGATGGCCAACAAGACGGAACTGCCGCCGCTCCTCACCGTGCAAGGTCGCGGCGAAGTGCGCACGGCCAACACGGTCGCCTCGATCCAACTAGGCTTCGAAGCCGCCGGACCCGACGAGCCCGCGGTGCGCGAAGACGTGACCAAACGCTCGCAAGCCGTGACCGCGCTGCTCAAGGAACGCCAAGTCGAGCGCCTCGAAACAACCGCGGTCAACATACGTCCGCAGTTCGTCTACGACCAAGGCGCGCCCGGCAAAAGGCCGTTACCGCCGAAGATCACCGGCTACATCGGGCAGGTTGCAGTGAGTTTCCGCACGCCAGTCGCGGATGCCGGCAAAGTCATTTCCGAAGCCATGGCAGCGGGGGCCAATTCTGTCTCGAGCATGTTCACCCAACCGACCGACGAAGCGCGCAAGGAGGCGGAAGACCAGGCGCTGACGCTCGCCGCCAATGATGCGGAGAACCAAGCCAACGCCTTGCTCGAAGCGCTCAATCTGGTCAAGGTCGGGATCCGCAGCATCGACGCAACGGGCGAGCGCCCCGGCCCGCCAATGCCCATGCCGCGAATGATGGCCGCGATGGCCGGCGAAGCGGCTCCTTTGCCGGAGTTGGACGTGCAAGGCGGCGAGACCGTGATCGCGCGTGAGATCACGTTGCAGGTCGAGTTCCGCGGGCAATAAGCCGCAACTTTCCCCGCATCACGGCGAGACGCCGAAGACGCGCATGCCGATGGTCAGCACAACCAGAGGGATGAGCAGCACAAAGACCAGATTGACGAAAAGTCCGGTCTTCGCCATGCGCGGCAAAGGAACCAAGCCGCTGGCGAAAACGATAGCATTGGGTGGTGTTCCCACCGGCAACATGAACGCGCAACTTGCGGCCATAACTGCCGGCACAACGAGCAGAATCGGATCCTGACCCATACCCACCGCTACCGAGGCGACGACGGGCAGAAACGTCGCCGTGGTCGCCGTGTTGCTCGTCAGCTCCGTGAGAAAAAGGATCGAAACCGTGACCAAGATCACCACAACCACGACAGGAAATCCCTGCCATGCCGCGGTGCACGAGCCCAGCCACGCAGCCAAGCCGGTTTTGTCCACCATCTCCGCCATGCTCAGTCCCCCACCGAGAAGTATGAGGACACCGAACGGCAAATCGCGCAGATCACGGCCTGAAAGGACAAATTCGCCGCGGCGCCAATCCACCGGGATAACAAACAAGGCAACACCCGCCGCCATAGCAATGCCGGCATCCGATAAGCTCGGGTTCCACGGCTTGAGCAACGGTTGAGCCAACCAAGCGGCCGCCGCGAGAGTGAACACGACGGCGACGGAAATTTCTCCGCGCGTCCATCGGCCCAACTTCGCCGCCTCCGCGCGCACCACCGCGGAAAGACCGGGCACTTCGAGCCGCCGGTCCGTCAGGCACGCACGCACGAGAACAGCATGGGTCAGCGCCAGACCCACCACGACCAGCGGAACACCAACCAGCATCCATTGGCCAAACCCGATTTTGTAGCCGTAGTTTTCCGCGAGAAATCCGGCCATCAGGGCATTCGGCGCGGTGCCAATGAGGGTTCCGATCCCGCCGATACTCGACGCGTAGGCCACGCCAAGCATCAGCGCCAACCCGATTCCCGCGTGTGCGCGCTCGTCGCCCGGCAGGTGTTCGCGGAACAAGGCCGCGACCGAGACAGCCATAGGCAGCATCATGACGGTGGTGGCGCTGTTGTTGATCCACAGGCTGACAAAGGCGGTCGCCGCCATGAAGCCGGCCAACACCCTACTGGCCCGCGAGCCGGTGCGACCAACGATCCAGTAAGCAACCCGCTCATGCAGGCGCCAGCGCTGCAAACCGAGGGCAAGAATGAATCCGCCGAGAAACAAATAGATCACCGGATTCGCGTAGGGAGCCGCCGCATCCTGGATCGGCGCGACACCGAGCAGCGGGAACAAAACGAGCGGCAGCAATGCCGTCACCGGAATCGGGATCGCTTCCGTCATCCACAGAATGGCCATCGCCGCCACCACGCCCGCTGTGCGCCAGGCGGCTATTTCCATGCCAGCCGGCGGCTCGCTCCACAGAATGGAACCGAGGATAGCCGGTGCCAAGAGAAGCCCGATGCGCCCGGCCGTGCTGATGCCTTGTTCTCCCACCGCGGCACCCTGCCCAATCCCCTACCCATACCGCAAGGTGGATCACGATGTCATCATCGCGATTTCCTCCGCCGCATCGCGTTGGCAAGCGCGATCTACCTCCCTCACTCAGCGCCCTCTGCGCCCTCTGCGGTTTCCATTCCCTTCGCTCCACGCTAACCTTCGGCTCGCATGGCTGCCGACAAACTCACCCCGATGATGCGTCAGTATCAGGAGATACGGCGAGGGTTGCCACCGAACACACTGCTGCTTTTCCGTCTCGGGGATTTTTACGAGATGTTTTTCGATGATGCTCGGGAAGCGTCGTCTATCATCAACGTCGCCCTGACCAAGCGGAACGATGTGCCGATGTGCGGCGTGCCTTACCACAGTGCACGCAATTACGTGGCCAAACTGGTCGAAGCCGGCAAACGCGTCGCCATCTGCGATCAGGTCGGAGAAGTCACGCCGGGAAAACTCGTCCGGCGTGAAGTGGCACGCATCCTCAGCGCAGGCACGCTCGATGATTTCGGACTCGAGGAAAACCGGCACAATTTTCTCGCCGCGGTCTGTCCGGGAAAATCCACCGGACTGGCTTGGCTCGACTTGAGCACCGGCGAATTTCGGCTCGCCGAAATGGCGGACCAAACTGCGTTGGCCGACCAATTATCGCGCCTGCAACCGAGCGAGATCCTGGTGCCGGACAACGCGGGCGATGACTTTTCTTTCCATGCGACAACGCACGACGCCTTCGCCTTCGACAGCACGCAAGCTGACGACCTGCTCCGCGATCACTACCGCGTGCAATCCCTCGACGGGTTCGGCTGCACCGCGTTGCCGCAGGCGGTGCGCGCCGCCGGGGCGTTGTTGCACTATGTAACGCGCAGCCTGCGCAGAGACGCTGCACATCTCACGCCGCCCAAACCGTGGCACGCGGAGGAATACGTCCTGCTTGACGCAACAACCCAAGCCAATCTCGAACTGGTTGAGTCGCGCAACTCCGAGGGCACCAGCCTGCGCGGGGCCATCGATCGCACGCTCACGCCGATGGGCGCGCGCCTGCTGCGCGATTGGATTCTGCACCCGCTGCGGGATTTGGACCGCATCAAAGCGCGTCAAGACATGATCGCTGCTTTTCACGACGATCCATCCCAGCTGGCCGCCGTTCGCGACATCTTGCGAGAAGTTCGCGACATGGAGCGAGCTCTGGCACGCTTGAGTCTGGCCTCGGGCAACGCCCGCGACCTTGTCGCCCTCGGCTCCTCCCTCGCACTTCTGCCGGGGCTGCGGTCGGCCTTGGCGGAAGGCCCTGATTCCCCGCTGCTCTCACTCGCAGCCGAACTGAAAACTTTCGAGCCCCTCGTGGAACTTCTTTCCGCCGCGCTGGTCGATGATCCGCCTCCTAACATCCGCGAA
>JBILUI010000116.1:0-7527 GCA_044371145.1 Chthoniobacterales bacterium
GTAGTTGAGCGAGAAGACGAGGAAGATGAGTCCGAGGAGGATGCGGGCAGCGGTGAAGACGTGTTTCATGGGGTGAATTGGAGCAGGGGTCTCATTAAACAGAAGGCAACGAAGCAAACGAGGTAATTATTTCCGGCCCTTCGCTAACTTTGTTTCCCTTTGTTTAAAAATGCTTTCTCGAGAAGCGGCAACCAGCAGAAGTGCACTCAACCCGAGCAGCGCCCAGGTGCTCGGCTCGGGGATCGCCTCAAAGCCGATCTGACCGTCCTGCAGATTGTAGATCACGTCGTATTGCTGGAAGAGCGCGATGCCGGAGTTGAGATAGAAAATGGTGTTGTTCGTCTTGTTGTCCTGGATGGAAACTTGTCCTTCCGTCGTGACGAATTGGAAGAACTCGGCATTGCTGCCGCCGAGGGTCAGACCGGAAAGTTGGAAATCCGCGCCGGATATGAGGTGCCCTGTGCCGCTGGAGTTTGTGGTGTAGAGCGCTTCGGGAATTCCTCCTTCACTGGCATTGTGGATGGTCGTGCTCGCGCCGGTGTCTGTGGTGATCCCGAGATTGGCGGTGAAGTTCGTTGCCGCATTGCTGATCGTCATGTTGGCGTTGAACGCCTGCTCAGAGTAAAAAAGCGATCCGCTGTTGGTGAACGTTGCCCCGACGGGTGCATTGGTATTGGTGTTCATCCTGAAGTAGAAGGCAGATGAACTGTTCGTGTCGGCTGCGGTCAGGCCGATTTGCAGGTAGGGATTGGTGCTGTGGGCGTGCACGCGGAAGCCGGGGATGATGCCGTGACTGAAGCTGAGTTGGGCTACGAGGTTGACGATCCCGTTACTGGCGTAAGCGAGACTCATGCCGAAGTCGCCGTAGAACTGATCGTCGATCGGGGGTGTCCCCGGTTTGCCCTCACCGTCGGGCGTCCACAGCGAATCACCAGAATTTGTGTTGGTGATGGATGTCATCTGTCCGACCCGCAAGTTGTTGGCCGTGGTGACGAGCGGCGTCGTGCTGTGGTGGTCCGAATAGATCGAGACGGGCGCGGTGACGACCTTGCCTTCGTAACGGATGCCGCTGTCGTAGGTATTGGTCACAAGGCTTCCGGTGTCGGTAAAATCCGTGCCCCACCACTGCGATCTGCTCGTGTTGGACGAGGCATAAGCTGCGAAGAGACCGGCGCCGCCCGTATCGAACTCGAAAATTTTCGGCGTGCCCCCGCCGATCGATGCGTAGATCCCGAGTTTGAAGGCATCTTTGACCGGTTTGTAATGCAGTGGGACGAGAACAGTGTTGGAAATGACCGACTGGGCCGCGGCGGTCAGCGGAAGAAAAGCGAGGATGGCGAGGCCGGGACGCAGAAATTTCACGCGCTGCTAATTTAGCGCGGTTTTCCGCGTTTTCCAGAGCAGGAAAAAGCCGAAGAACGTCATGAAAATGTCGCACCAAAACATGACGCCTGCGTTGCTGGGAGCGAACGTGATGATTTGATCGATGAGCTCACCCTCCGCTGGCCAGCGAGATGGCGCGCGACAGGGTCAGCGCCACGAGATCGAGCATCATCACGCCGTGGATGACGAAAAGAGCCTTCATCAGGCGCGAGGTGCCGCTGGCGCCGGTCGGCTCGAATTGCAGCAGCGTGCGCGTGGCAATGTAGAAATAATCGAAGGGTGACGGCGATTCATCGTCCTCGGCGAAGCGGATATGGCGCTGTCCTTTCATTCGTGCGCCGGTGTCGAGGCGCCAGTAGAGCCACCCGAAATTCAGCGTGATGACAGGTAAAAACAGGATGAGCTGCATGAGGAGCAGTCCGCCGGCCCTCAGTTGGCTGAGCAGGAGAAGGTTGAGGAGAACGAAAATGACGAAGCACCGCACGGTGAGCAAAGCGCCGAGGATGTCGATCCCCCACTGGATGTTCTTACCGCGCCAGATGCGGTAGATTACAAAGAGAATAAAGACGGCCATGAACGGCGCAAGGTGACCGACGGTGAAAGTGAAAGCGGAATAAAAGAACTTCGCGATCTTTGCCGCCCAAGGATCGGCGATCTCCCCGATACCCGCCCCGAGGTTGCGCATGAAAATCGAGGCAAAAATATGACCGGCAACCAGAACAGCCAGGGCGATGCCGGGCCGGAGAGGGGACTTTGGCATGGGCTGCATCATCGTGGTTCGTCGCGGACCCGTGCAACCACGAAAGCAGATGGGGTTGTCGCCGAAACGAAGTTGGGAGATGCTTGGGAAGGATGAATATTCTCCGGCCGATCCTTTTGTTGTGGGTGCTGACAAGTCTTCATGCTTGGAGTGGCACCTTTCCGCTCAACACCAATTCAGTGGCCGAGGTGTTCAAGGGCAAGCAAGGCGTGCTTGTTGTCGCCGACACGCAAACCGGCGAGATCTACGTGTCCGATCCGGCCCTGGCCCGCGAAGCGTTCGGCCCATGCTCGACCTTCAAAATTTGGAACACCTTGATCGGCCTGGAGGAAGGAATCCTCAAGAGTCCCGACGAGCCGTTTTGGAAATGGGATGGCGAGAAGCGCGATTTTCCCGGCTGGAACCGGGATCTCACGCTGCGGGAGGCGTTCCAAGTCTCCTGTGTTCCCGCCTTCCAAGAACTCGCGCGCAAGATCGGTCCCGAACGCATGCAGGAGTGGCTCGATAAGCTGGGCTACGGGAACAAGGACATGTGCGACCGCCCCGACTCGTTCTGGCTGCCGCGCGCCGGACAAAAGAACATCCTCATCACACCCGAAGAGCAAGAGGCGCTGGTCAACAAACTCATCACGGGCAAGTTGCCCGTGAAAAAAGAAAACGTGGCCACGCTGCTCGATATCATGCTCATCGAATCCTCCGCGCGTTCGACGCTCTATGGGAAAACCGGCAGCGGATTGCGCGCGGCGAAGGAAGGACCCGCCGCCGACAACGATTTCGACATGGGTTGGCTGGTTGGCGTCCTGGACTGTGGCGGGCACAAGTATTCCTACGCGTGTCTCGTGCTCGGCGCGGGTCTCGGCGGCAAAGACGCGCGCGCGGCGGTGCAGAAAATTTTCCGCGACAGCGGCATGTTGTGAGTGGCGCGAGCTTCCAGCTTCCCGTCTGGGCGGGAATGCAAATTCGATCAGGAAGGCCGGATCGTCAGCCGATACGAAGCCACGCGAGGATTGCCACGGTAACAAAGGCCCAGAAAGCGGCCGCTGTTGCGAGGATGGCACTCCACACGATGATCCGCATCATCGGGTAGTCTCTTGTTTCGTTTTGCAATTCGCTCATGGCGAAGGGGGAATGCACCAAGGCTCCTCAGTAACACGCCCGTGAGGGAGGTCAATAGATAATCGATGGGCAGAACACCTACTTGCCATTGCGGCTCCTAGGGAGTGGCATGCTATTGTATCTTAGCAGCCATGGACATTTCCCCGCAGCATCCCGATGAGATCGGTGCCGCGGATGTGCCATTGTCCGGCCATGGCGCGGCCACTCTCGGCGAGCGCATCGGGGCGCTGCACGAACACCTGAGGCGCAATATCCCGCAAGTCGACCGCATGGCCTGCGCGCTCTACGACCCGGGCATGGACATGCTGAAGACCTTCGTCAACAGCACGGTGGGCGGTGAACCGCTTAAAGCCTACCAATACAAACTTGGCGACAGCCCCAGCCTCATTGCCATCAGGGATTCAAGGCAATCCCGCGTCATCGACGACATTTCCACGCAGCTGACGAGCGAGACAGAGCACACGCGATGGGTGAAAAGCATGGGATACCGCTCGTCCTACACTGTGCCTATTTTCCATCAGGGAATCTTCGAAGGATTTCTTTTCTTCGATTCCTGCCAGCGCGCCGCATTCTCGCCGGATGTGGTGCGGAAACTCGAGATCTACGTGAATCTCATCCTGCTCATGGTGGCGCACGAGATCACCACCGTGCAGGCGCTAGTAGGATCCGTCCGTGTGGCGCGCGATTTCACCGGACTGCGCGACGAGGAAACTGGAACGCACCTCGACCGCATGTCGCGTTTTGCCCGGCTCATCGCGCGGGGTTTGGTCACCAGCCACGGCCTGACCGACGAGTTTGTCGAACAGGTATTTCTGTTTTCCCCGATCCACGACATCGGAAAGATCGGTATTCCCGATGCGGTCTTGCGCAAGCCGGGGCCTTTCACTCCGGAGGAGCGCAAACTGATGGAATCGCACGTCGATCTCGGCGTGCAGATGGTCGACCGGCTGGTCAAAGATTTCAACTTGGGCACCATCACGGGGATCGATTGCCTGCGCAACTTGGTCGGCGGACACCATGAATTTTTGGACGGAAGCGGCTATCCGCGCGGATTGCGCGACGGCCAAATACCACTCGAAGCGCGCATCGTCACGGTGGCGGACATCTTCGACGCGCTGACCAGCAAGCGGGTTTACAAAAAGCCGTGGAGTATCGATCAAGCGCTCGAATCGCTGGAAACGATGGTAGCCGAGGGAAAACTTGATCCCGATTGCGTAGCGGTGCTGCGCGCGAACAAGGAAGAGGCCACTAAGATCATCAAGAGGTTCGGAGAAGCGGCGGTCTGATCTACACCAGTTGATGGCTCTCCGGCTGGAGCACCACTTCGGCCAGCACGAGATGCGGCGGGGCGTCGATCGCTTGTAGAATGAGATCGGCGGCGGTGGAGACCGGGATCATCTTGTCGCGCTGCACGGCCATGTTGATGCCGTCCCAAAACGGCGAATCGACACCGCCGAGAAAGAAAAGACAGAAGCGGATCCCGCTGCGCTGGTATTCCTGGGCGAAAGTCTTGATTAGTCCAGTCACGCCGAACTTGCTCGCGATATAGGCTGCGGCATTTTTCATCACGGCTTTGCCGAGAATTCCCGGCAGAGTGATGAAAAGTCCGTGCTTCTGCGCGGCCATGACTTTGCAAGCGGCCTGCGCGACAAGAAATGTGCCGCGCAGGTTGGTGTTCACGATTTTGCTGAACTCGGCATCCGTAGTTTCGGCCGCGGGCTTGATCAGCCCGATGCCCGCGCAATGGATGACACAATCGATCCCGCCCATCGCTTCGTTCGCTTTGGCAACGAGGGATTCGGCGGCATGGGGCGCAGTGATGTCCGAGGCGAGTGTCTCGATCGTCGCCGCGCCGGCGCATGCGGCGACTACCTCGGAAAGTTTGGCCTCCGACCGTCCGTGCAGAGTCAGTTTAGCCCCACGCGCGGCGAGGCGGACAGCCACTTCGCGCCCGATCCCGCTGGAGGCGCCGGTGATGAGAAATTTATCCATGGTGCAAAGTGTAACGTCCAGCGGGGCCGGGAGGAAACATTGCCTCGAAGGCGGAGGTCGGAATTTTCAACTGCGGGTGATTTGCAGGCCGGTCGGCGAGAGGGAGAAATCGACGAAGCGCGCACCGCGATTGGGGCAATTCTCTTCCAGCGCCTGGCGCAGCCGTCTACCCGCGTCCTCGTCTTTGGCCAGGAATAGCGCGTAACCGCCGCCTCCGGCCCCGAGAAGTTTTCCTCCGAGTATGAAGTCCGCGGCACAAGCGAAGATCCGGCGCACGGGATCTGGATCGGTTCCGCTGTCCAACCGGCAGTTGAGACGCCAGCTCCGGTCGACGCACCAGGCGAGTTCGTCCCAATTTCCCTGCAGCATGGCCTCGAAGGTCGCGGAAGCGTTCGTGCGAATGTCGGAGAGAATATGGAGATGGTGAGACGAGTTGAGGAACATGCCGCGGACGATTTCCTTCAGCGTCCCGGAGGCCATACGGGTCAGTCCTGTGTAATAAAGCAAGGCACGCCCGGATTTGGCCGCGTCGGCCAGATTGTTTTCCGGAAGCCAGCGCAGCGAAATATTCTGGTCGAGTCCCGGTTGCGTTTGGATGTGCTTGATTCCGCGATGAATTCCGCCGGCCTGATCCTGCCACCCTCCGCAGGTGGTCAGCATTTGTTCGAGGGCGACGGTAAGTGGAACCAGGGAGTTGCGGTCCCATCCGAGCCCACAAGCATCGGAGAGAGTTCCGAGCAAAGTGGATGCGAGAATGCTGCTTGTGCCTAAGCCCGAACCTTTAGGAACGGCGGCAAGAAGGGACACTTCCAAACCGCCGCCGAATGCTTCGAGCATCTCGCGCAGGCTGCGCGGAGACGCGCCTTCCTGAAAATCGGGATGGAACCCGGCAAGACACAAAGCAGCACGGGTCAAGGCAAAGGCGTCACCGGCACGATCGTAGGCGACAAGATCTTCGTAGCGGGTCACGCGTTCTTCCACGCCGAGATCGATGCTGCGAAGAACGATGACCGGTTCGCGCGCCACGCGCACGAAAACCTGGATTGGTGGTTGTCCGTTGATGTCTGCCGCCACGTTCACTACGCTCCCGCCTTCTTTGAAACAATACGGCGGCGTATCGGTCCAACCGCCGGCCAGATCGAGTCGCACGGGGCTGCGGCCCCACACAATTTGATCTTCGAGCGTGGTTTTGCGCGGCGTTTTCAACAGGTGGCGGATCGAAGCGAGGATGCTCTCGCGAAGAATACGGAAGGCTTTCGCTTCCTCCTCGTCGGCGCGGGGGAGTCCGCGCGCGCGGAGCACGGTGGCACGCAGCATGGCATCGCTGATTGCGTCGAATCCTGCGGTATCGACCAAAGTCGTTAATCGGTCGGGTGGAAAAAGCGGAGCCGCGGAGGAAAGATCGACGCGGAAAAACGGATTGGAGAGATGATTGGCCCGCATGACCGGCAAGGCGCGGGCAAGGTGCGCAGAGCGCGATGCGAGCAACCGCGCGATGTTGCATTTCTCGCAAATCTCCATGGCTGAAAGACGACGGTGGAGGAACAAAGCGCGGAATTTTTCGTCCGGAACCGCATTCTCCGCATAAAGCCAATGCAAGAATCCGGCACTGACCTCGTCGCGTTCGACCACGGGAAAAATCGGTGCCATCTGGATGTCCGTTCCCGGAGCCAAACCCGCCTCGTCCAATCCGATGCCACGGCGATCGAACCACTGGCTCGCGGGACGCCCCAGCCACAGGCAGTCCGCGCGATCGATGGCGCCGGAGAATTTGTCCTCGAAACCGTAAGGTCGCAGGCAAAACGCAGTCTCGCCGACGGGAATCACGTCGAGGCAGATGCCCTCGGGCAGATCGAGGGCGGGAAATTCTTCGGGGACGCCGGTGACGACTTGGCGCGAGGAGAAAGGTTCATCCGGCGACAGAGCGGAATTTTCGATCCAGAGCAAGCGGTTGCCCGCGTGGCGCGTGCTGAAGGCGAAGTTGGAATTTTGGATGTAGATGTCGGGGTTGGGTTTGCGCGGGGCGGGCGCGGCCGAAAGCGGGTTCGACTCGTTGCTCTGCAATGCCGAGACCGACTCGATGAGTTGCCGGCTGGTCCCGACGTGGTAGAAACCGGCGCCGCTGACCGGCAGGACGGCGGCCGAAAGTGCGGAAATGGTCGGATCGGCGGAGGTCGGGTGGCGTCCGAGTGCCGGCCCGAAATCCCCATACATTTCGTAAGACGAAGGCCCTTCGCCGCGGAAAGAATTCTCCTCCTCGTTCCATCCGCACTTGG
>JBILUI010000015.1:0-26100 GCA_044371145.1 Chthoniobacterales bacterium
AGTAGGTCAGAGGCTCCGGTTCGAGACGCTCGTTGATTTCCGATTCGGTGCGGGCACCGAAGACGCTGGACGAAGAGGCGTTGATGAAACGTTTCACGCCGGCTTCCTTGGCCAGGGCGAGAAGCATGCCGACGGCATCGAAGTTGACCTGACGGGTCAGGACTTCGTCGATATCGCCGGTCGGATCGTTGGAAATCGCGGCCAGATGGATCACCGTGTCGCGTCCGCCGAGAGCCTCGCGGACTTTGCTCGCATCGCGCAGGTCGCCGCGGACCAGACTGAAACGCTTTTCCCACTCAGGCCACTTGGGGTCCGCCTTGAGGGCATCAAGGCCAGCCTCCGTGTACAGCATAAGATCGAGAACACGAACGTCGTGTCCGAGGGAAAGAAGGTGCGGAACGAGACGACTACCGACGTAGCCGAAGCCACCAGTGACGAGGATTTTTGACATAAAATTTTAAGCCTTATGGATGTAGTTCATCGGTTGTTCGCGAAGGACGGCGAGATTGGTGTCGACCCAGCGTTTGGTGTCGGCGATCCCCTCCTCCAGCGAGACGCGATCCTGCCAGCCGAGCTTTGTCCGGGCGAGACTGGCGTCTAGGAGGTAGGCAGAATCCTTGCCCGGCCGATCGGCCACGATTTCGGCGAAGTCCTCGAACTTCACCCCGGCCTGCTCGCACATCAGCGCGACGAGATCGCGGATGTAGATGGTCCGTTTGGTGGAGAGATGGAAAACATCACCGGGACCGCCTTCGAGCGCGGCGCGTAGCGTGCCGTCGGAGACGTCATCGATATGGATAAACGATCGCACCGAGTGTCCGCCACCGTGGAGTTGCAGCTTCTGGCCCAGCGCGAGGAAAAGCAGGGTCCGCGGCACAATGCGGTAAAGTTGCTGTCCGGGCCCGAAGACATTGGCTGCACGCGTGAAGACGGCGGGAAAGTTGTATTGGCGGATGAATGTTTGGAGGTGGAGGTCGCAGGCCGCGCGGGAGGCGGCGTAAGGCGTGCTCGGATTGAAAGGCGCATCTTCGCGCACGTCACCCGAGCAACTGCCGTAGACTTCAGGGGTTGAGACGTGGACGTATTTTTTCAGGCCAGGCATTTTGCGTAGGCCATCATGAAGGCGCACGTTGGCCACGACGTTAGTCTGATACCAATGATCCGGGTGCTCCCAGCTTTCCGCCACCATACTCTGTGCGGCGAAATTGACCACGTAAGGCGCTCCGAAATCCGCGATCGCTTCAAGCAGTTCTTTGGTATGCAGGTTGAGATCGAGTTGGGCGAAGCGGAAGCGCGATAGTTCCTCGGGCGTACGCTGCCAACGATACGGGAGAAATACCGGGTGCGCTTCGGCCGAACGGCTGGTTCCGATGACTTCCCAACCCTTGAGCAAACAATGCGAGACAAAGCTCGCCCCGGAAAACGAATTGCTGCCTATAACGAAAATGCGTTTTTCCTGGCTCATTGATTGGAGGGATTGGGCGGCGCCATAGCCGCCGAGGCCGAACCGCCTTGGAATCGGCCTTGCTCGAGGCGGAGAAGGCGATACCAAAGCTCTTCCACGCGGTTGCGGTAGGTGCCGGAATTGCGCTGCCAACTGACACCCACCGCCAGTTCCAAGTGCTGTTTTTGCGCGTCGGTCATGGAAGGGTTTTTTGGCGCGCCGCCCTCGCTCAGTCCGATGACCGGTGAACCCAGATCCATGAGGCGTTGCATGTGTCGCGCACGGTCTTGCACTGCTTCCTGCAGAATCGACGCCATGGTCGTGGCGGTGGTGTAAACTTCGCGGTCGTCGAGGTTCGTCGCGGCTGCATCCTTTTGGAGTTGAGCCGCCACTTCGTCGAGCACCGCCGGATCGTATCCGCCTGTGCCGGTCTCGAGAGGTGCAAGGATTGGGTCAACGAAGGCGAGCAGGCGTTCGCTCGGCGCCGCGCCGGGAAGAGGCGTGCGTCCCGCTTTTTGGTGTTGGAGGTAAAAAGCGAAGCCAGCGGTGATAACAACGAGCAAGCCCAACATCCAAAGCCAAGCCGCAGTGCTGCGATCGCCACGATCGGCGGTCGATTCCGAAAGGCGCGAAGCTTTTTCGAAATTCGAACGCGAACGACGATACTCGTGGCTCCCGGATGAGTGCTCCCGCGAGGAGCGCCTCCGTCTGCGGCGACGATGCGGCTCCGGTGCGGATGAGGGACGATTAACGTCGTCGAAGATCATGGGAGAAATCCGGACAAGCTGCCGCCCTTGGTCGCGGGAGGCAATCCCCGACCCTGCCCTTGCGAGCTGTTTGTCTCGCGCAAAAGTTGTTTGACCGCCGGTCAGCCGAGCGCGCGCCCGGACAAAGGATGGACTTTGCCCGCAACCACGCGTTGCGCGGTGACTTCCACCTCGCGTTGCGTTCCCAGCAATTCAAGAAGCACGGCCACGCGCTCCTTCGCCGGCAAGACGCGCGTGACCACGGCGCGCAGTCCTTTGAACGGTCCGTCGAGGACAGTCACCTCGTCGCCCGGTTCGATCGACGGAGCGATCTCGATCGTTTCGTTGTCACGCGCAAACTCGCGAAGTTCGGCGATAACGGCGTCTCCGACCACGGAGGGCTGGCCGCCGAATCCGACGATTTTGGTCACACCCATGGCGGAAGCCGCCATGCGATAATGAGTCCGGTAAGGAAAACGCGCGAAGATGTAGCAAGGGAACAGGGCTTCCTCGAACCACTTCTTTCCGGACATGGTGGCGCGCTGGAAACGGATGACCGGGCTGAACACTTCTAGTCCCGCATGAACGCGGAGAAATTGCGCCGCGAGTTTCTCGTGTTTCGGCTGCGTGCGCAGGCAGAACCAAAGCGGGTCGGTGGATTCGATGACGGGCGTGTTTTCCATGGCACTACATCTTGAGGAAAGTCGAAACGAGAGGCACGAGGCGTTTGGCTTTCTTTTGCCACGAGACGAGGCGCTCGACGCGATGAGACAAGCCGTCGGGAGCGCCGTTGGCGGGGTCTTCGACCGCATCGAGCAGACGACCCAAACGTTCGTTGGCGTGGTTCATGCGCACGGAAAGCTGGTCGCGCAGAAAACCGCGCAGGAGGTTGGGAAGTTCGACCTCGGCGGCGTAATGATCCTTACGGTCACCGGGTCGGTAGCTGGCACGCACCGCGCCAACGCCGCGAAGCAGGCGCAAACCCTGGCTGGCCGACCCTTTGCTGATGCCCAGACGCCCGACCAGATCGTCGAGGGTCATGGTTCCGCCGGTGGCAAAGAGGATGCCGTAAATTTCTCCGACAGAGCGGGGCAAGGACAGATAGCGTCCCAGATGCACAAAGAATTCGATCACCTCCCGCTCGGCGGAGGTGAGGCGGCCGGAAGCGCGGGGCGCATCCAAGGTAGCCGGGCGGGACATAAGGAATAGACTAGCGCAGGCCAGCCAGCGTTCAAGTTTCAATGAACAAACTGAACACCTGGCGCAGGCCGACCATTGAATTGCAAAGGAATAGGCTTTAGAAGACGAGCCCCTCTTATGGACCTCAAACTCCCGGCCTGGCAGAAGCGAGACGATCTCTTCATCGTGCCTCAGGCGGGGTGGGTCCTCGTTTCCGTGGCGCTTCTGTCCGTTTTTCTGGCCGGCGGTCGCCCGTTGTGGGCCCAAGGGATCCTCACTCTGGGGATCGCGCTACTTTGGATCGTATGGACGCCGGCCCGTTTGCCGGCAAGGCCGGTCGTCGTAATGTTGGCGATTCTCGCGGTGACGCCGCTGGCGGCTTACTTGCCGGCGGCCTGGCTAGGGCTGCCCTCATGGCGCATGGCGCTGCTTGAGCACCCCGCGATCACCTCATCCATGTTCGTCACACCCCAGCCTTGGATGACCTTTCACGTGTATTTGTTGTGGTTGACCGGTGTGGCTCTTGCGACGTGGTGCGCATGCCAGGAATGGGACCACTACAACCGCGGAACGCTGGCCAGAATGTATGCCGGCGGCCTGCTCTCCATCACGCTTTTCGCCATCTTCGGCGTGAGCACCGGCTACCAGCCTTCGTGGTGGGTCAGCACGGACGGCTTCGGACCGTTCCTCAACCGGAATCAGTGGGGTGCGGCCATGGGCTTCGGTGCCGTCGTTTCCTTCGCGTTGATCCACCAATGTATTCGGCAGGAATACAAACAGGGCGCTATTTTTTGGCTGTTGGCGGCGGCTGTCTTCATCGGTGCGATCATTTACAACGGTTCGCGCGGGGGCATGGTGATCACAATCCTCGGAGGTTTTGCCTACTGGGGATTCTACGGCCTTCTGCGCCAGCAATACCGCTACGCGGCGATCGGTATTTCCTTTCTGCTCATTTCGTTCGCGCTCTTGGCGGTGGGCGGGGGCGCGCTGCTCGAGCGATTCGTGAGTTTGCGCGGACTTTTCGAAGGGGAGGCAAACGAGGATTTTCGCGTGCAATTTTACCGCATGACGATGGCGCTGGTCTCCGGTTCGCCGCTGACCGGGTTCGGCTTGGGCAACTTCGAGTATGTCTTTCCCTTCTACCTCGACTTCGAGCCGATGTTCGACCGGCGCCCTTTGCATCCGGAGAGCAGCTGGCTGTGGCTGGCCAGCGAAGGAGGCTGGCTGCTGCTCGCAGTGGTGGCTATTTCGCTCGTCGTTCTTTTCCTGCGCGCTTTCTCTGCCCGGAAATCACGGGCGTCGACGATTCGCGGCGCCGCGCTGGCCTGCGCACTCATGCTGGCTTTCACCGCGGGGTTCGACGTCAACGCACACCGTCTCGGGACTTTATTTCCGGTCATCTTTCTGGCCAGTCTGGCGTTGCCGCCGGCGAAGGGAGCAACCTTCTCCACCGCGGGAAAGATCTTGGGCAAATTGTTCGGTGCGATTCTTGCCTTGGCTGGTCTGCTCTGGCTGCTCGGGGGCGGATGGAACGTTGCCCTGATTCCCGCCATGCAGGGCGCATCGGCCCTGCAAGCGCAGGCCGTTGCGGCGAAGGAAGCCGGGCAAGGCGACAAAGCCGTGGCGAAGCTCGAACAATGCGAGGAGCTCCGTCCACTCGACTGGAGCCTTCATTGGACCCTGAGCGATTGGCTGCTCGAGCAAAAGCAACTCGATCGCGCGTGGCAGGAATTCCGCGCGGCCAATGCGCTTCTGCCCTATCTGTATTGGACAATCAAAGAACACGCCGAAAAATGGATGACCCCGTCGCCCGGCCGCGCGGCTTCGGCCATTCTCGAGGCCATGTCACGGGCCCCGGAACGGAAGCGCGCCGAGATCTACGGACACTTTTTGAACAAGAGCAAAGAGAATCCCGCGTTGCGTTCGATGCTCCTACGCCTGTTCCCCGACAACGCGGAGTTCGAGTTCGTCCGCATACAACAATCGTCGCCGGAGGCCGCCGGAAAACGCCTGACCAGGCTGATCAGGAAAACCGACGACCTGTCCTCCGCTCCCGATCATTTGGCCGCGCCTGTCCTGAGGGCGGTGCTGCAAAGGAACGGGCAGGCCGAGATCGACCGGATCACGGCGGGAAGCACGCGCCTGAAACGCCTCGCGTGGGACGTCATCATGGAACGCGAATTACGCGACAAGCGCACCAAGGAGGCGATGGACGTCTATTTCGACTACGGTCCGCGTCCTGCCGTGCCTGCGCCGCTCAACCGCTCCGATTTGCGGAGCATCGAGCGCGCGGCGGCCCTTGCGCCGATGGACATCTCCACCTCGATCGCTTACTATCAAGCCCTTGTTGCGGCTAACCGGGAAGACGATGCGTTCTGGCAACTGCGCCGCATCATGGAATTGCCCGGAGCCCCGAACTACATTTGGTATCTTGCCGCACAAACCGCGCACCGCAGCGGAGACCATGAGGAGGCGCTGACCTTTCTCAGAACATATCAGGAAAAAGAAAGAGCCAAACTGGAAGGCAAACCGAGCAGTGAACCCAAACCCAAACGATCCAGCCCATAGCGAGGACGAGCTGAGCGCCGAGGAAATGCGCCAGCTTTGGCGCAAACGCCTCCTCCGCAAGCTGCTTGTCTTCGGCCTTCCCGCCGCGGCCATCCTTGCCATTGCCACGGTCATCGCGATTCCGCTCGTGAAAAATTGGCGCGCGCTGCAATTCACCGAGCGAGCCAAAGAACTTGTCGCCGAGGGCAAACTGCAGGAAGCGTTCAACAACGCCGCATCGGCCATGCAGATGCGCCCGGGCCTCCCCGAAGTCAAGCGCACTTACGCCAACGTGCTCTTCGCCGCGAAGGAACCGGGGGGCTTGCAGGTCATGCAGCAATTGATCGATTCCGGCGAGGCCACCGCGGATGACCGGTTGGAATTGGCGGAAGCGGCGCTGCGTTTCGGCGATGTTCCGCTTGCCGAGAAGGAAGCTTTTCAACTTCTCCAGCAGGGGCAGAGCACGCCGCGGGCGCTCTATGTCCTGGCCCGCGTGCGCCTCGCCCAACAACGCCTTCCCGATGCGATTCAAGCGCTCAACGAATCCCTCGAGGCGGGAGGCGGACCGGAACCGGCCACCCTGCTCGCTCGTTTGCAGATCGCGGCAAACACACCCGAATCCCTGGCCTCCGCGCTGGATCTTCTGCGTCCGATCGCGCGGCAGAGTGACCAGGCCGGATTGGATGCGCTCCTGGTGCTCGTCGCCTCTCCCGCGCTGAAGTCCGCGGAGGGTGTGGGATGGATCGAAGCCCTGCGCTCACATCCCCTCGCCACCGACGAGCAAAAGCTGGCCGCGGCCAGCGCGGAGATTCAATTGCGGCCCGCAGGCTACGCGGACGTGGTCAAAAAAACGGTCGAAAACTACCGGACCGGCACAGTCGAGCAACGCGCGGCCCTGGCCCGCTGGCTCAACCAGAACCGCGAATACGATGGCGTGCTTGATGTCATCACCCCGTCCGAAGCGGCCAACCGCAGCGATCTTTTCCTCATCCGTCTCGACGCCATAGCGGGCAAACGCGATTGGAAGGGGATCGCCGAGTTGCTCCGCGGCGACAAGTTGCCGTTGCAGAATTCCGTGACGCTTCTTTACCGCGGCCGCGCCGCGCGCGAACTCGGCAATCCAGAGGAGTCGGCCACCTTCTACCGCCGCGCCATCGTGGAAGCCGCGCCGACCAAAGACGTTCTCTGGTATGTTATAAACTATCTGCAGCGCATCGGAGAAGACAAGGTGCTCGAGCAGGAGTTGGAAAAGCTGACGCAAAACCCCTCCTCCGCACGCCAGGCCTTCGCCGCCCTTGTTCCCATCGTGCAGAAACGGCAGGACGCCGAGGAGCTCTACACCCTCTACGACCGCATGCTCAAACAGCTTCCCGCCGATCCCGTGATGCAGAACGATCATCGCTATTTCGCCGCGGTCACCGGGCGCCGCGCCGACGTGAGCGGCGGACGCGAGCTCGTCGCCCAAGAACCGCTCATGCTCGCCTACCGCATCACGCTGGCCCTGACGCACCTCAAAAACGGGCAGCAGGAGGCGGCGATGAAAGTCTTCGACGGCATCACGCTCGATCCGACACAGATCCAGCCTTACCAGCGCGCCGTGCTCGCCGCGGTCCTCGGCGCGAACGGCCGCGAGGCGGAGGCGAGGCAGCTGGCGCGCAGCGTGCCGGGCGACCAGATCACCGTGCAGGAATTCGAATTGATCCGGCCCTGGCGGGAAGAGACGAGCGACTGATAAGAGAGAGCCGAAGGCCTCGGCGTTTTTCCACTCTAGGTTGATCGCGATTTCCCCATCGCGATTTGCAGGCGCAGATATCGCGCCGGGACGGCGCGATCCACCTTTCCGAAAACCCGACTGAGGCGGGTCACCCGAACAACTCGCGCGGCAGTTCGTGCCGCACGCCGCAGCGCGGGCACGTCACAGTGATGTGCGAGTCGCCACCGAATACTCCGTCGAGATCCGCGCGCAACGCCGGAGCGATCGCCTCGGCCACGCGCGCGGGCGAGCATCCGCAAAGGAAGCGGTAAAAGCGGGTCTCGAGCGGCGGGCGCGAATCGTCCTCGAGCAACGCCTGCACCTCGGCCGAATCAGCAGACTGGAGCCACGGAGTATCGCAATCAGGTTGCGCCGCAAGCATGACAAAGCGGTCGCCGCCCAATTCAAAGTAGCGCGCCGGACGTTGCTCGCTGCGTTCGTAGTATTCACAGGCGGCGTGCAGGATATCCCCGCCCGGGAAAGCCACGGAGCTGCGGCGGCGCTCGCCGGCCGCGCCGGCCACTTCGGCATGCAAGACGTTTCCGCCCGTCGCGCGAACGTTTTCCGTGAAGACTTGTCCCGTGACGTGGCCGCTCGGATTCTCGGCCACGGCAAAGAGGTTGAGGCTATCCTCCTCGAGATGAAGGGTCCAGGCACAGGTCTCGGCCTGCGGCCGCGTGGCCACATGGAGCGTCAGGGCAACGAGGAGCAATTTGAATTTTTCATCGACCCCGCCGCCGAGCACCACTCCGGTTTGTCCGAGGTGCAAATAAAGATCCATGAACATGGGGCCGAAGTCCGCGGCACAGAGCAACGCGTTGCGGCCACGCACGAACCGGCATTCGACCCGCGTGATTCCCTCCTCCGCAATTTCGCTCATGGATGATGCACGGCAGCGGGGCGCGGCAACGCGTGGCCGCGCCACCAACGTTCGGCGAACAAGCGCCAGACAAAGACAACGAAAAGGTAACTGAGCGGCGCGATGGTCAGACCGCAGACCAGACACCCGAGAAGCAAGGGGACGGGCACAGCTGTAAGCGACGCGAGGATCGAAGCCTCGGGATGCGACGGGCCCTCCTGCCCGAGAATCCAGGCTCCGAAGCGGTATTGCCAGTAGAGGATGAACGGCCACGTGATCGGATTGGTGATCCACACGCAGGTAATGGCGGCTGGCACGTTGAAGCGCAAAAGATAGGCAGTGATACCCGCCGGCACCATTTGGAACGGGATCGGCATCATGGCCCAAAAGAGGCCCGTGGCGACCCCTGCCGCCACGCGGTTGCCGCTCGGGCGCCACAGGCCGGGCGCGAAGAGCCGGTCGCCGAGCAGACGGTGCAGCCAGGTGCCGCGGACGTGGCGTTGTCGGGGCACTTTTTTGATCCACGGACGCAGGCGCGACCGCCGCAGGCGCATGATGCTCATGGTTACGCAGTCAGCGGCGCTCGCCCGTTTCGGAGCTTGCAAAGCCAGCGAGGTCGTTTACAACGCGCATGTCATGAAAAAAATCGAGGCCATCATTAAACCCTTCAAGATGGAGCATGTCAAAGAAGCGCTAGCCGAGATCGGCATCGAGGGCATGACCGTGACGGAGGTCAAAGGATTCGGCCGGCAAAAGGGACACACCGAAATCTACCGCGGCAGCGAATACACCGTCGATTTTCTCCCCAAAGTAAAAGTGGAACTCGTCGTCACCGACGAAAACGTCCAACGAGCCACGCAGGCCATCGTCAAATCGGCCAAGACCGGCAAGATCGGCGACGGCAAAGTCTTCGTCCTCCCCATCGAGGAAGCGATCCGTATCCGCACGGACGAAACCGGCGATCAGGCCATTTAATCCGCGGATCCGCGCGGCGCAACCGACGTGGACTACTTCCAAGCACTCATCCTCGGCCTAGTCGAGGGCATCACAGAATACCTGCCCGTCAGTTCGACGGGGCATCTTCTTCTCGCGCAGAGGTTGCTCGGAATTCCCTCGAGCACGGCCTCCGACGCCTTCGCCATTTCGATCCAAGGCGGCGCGATTCTCGCCGTTCTCGGACTTTACCGCTCACGTGTGATCAGCATGGTGCGCGGCTTGCTCGGGCAGGACGAGAGCGGCAAAAGGCTCGCGTTGAATCTCATCGCGGCCTTTATTCCCGCCGCCGTGCTCGGACTTCTGCTCGAGAAGATCATCAAGAAATATCTTTTTGCCGGCGAAGCGTGGGGACTCTGGCCGGTGGTCGCGGCGTGGTTTGTCGGCGGCATCGCCATCCTCGCCGTCTCTTGGTGGCGGAAACGAAAAGGCGATTCGCCGCGCACCGGTCTGTCTCTCGAGCAACTCACCCTGCGCATGGCCGTTATTGTCGGCGTGGCCCAATGCCTCGCCATGTGGCCCGGAGTGAGTCGCAGCTTGATCACCATTGTCGGGGGCGTGCTGGTCGGACTTTCCCTGCCTGCCGCCGTTGAACTCAGCTTCCTGCTTGGAGTCGTCACACTCTCGGCCGCCACAGCCAAAGACGCGTGGGACAACGGCGCGGAAATGCTCGCCGCCTACGGGCCCGTGCCGCTGGCCATCGGGTTCTTTGCCGCGTGGGTTTCCGCCGTGCTCGCGGTGCGCTGGATGGTCGGCTACCTCAACCGCCACGGCATGGAAATCTTCGGATGGTATCGCGTGCTTCTCGCCATCGCGGTGACGGCATGGCTACTCTGGCCGCGTTAGCGCCATGGATCCCATCTTTCCCGATCTCCAGTCCGCCATTCTCTGCGAGGACGTGCGCACCGAGGTCAGCGGATCGCAAACCCTCGTCGGAGTGATCGGTGCCATTCCCGCGCCGCAGGTCCCCATCGGCTTTTTCAAACTCTGCCTCTGGACGCGCTGGTGCGGCGGCATCGGGACTTTCCAGCAAAGCTCGCAACTACTCGACCCCGAAGGAACAATCGTGGCCGAGGCGTCGATCCGCTTCGAACTCCGCGAGATCGACGGCAGCGCGACCAACGTCCATTTCTTCGGCGGCGTGCAGATCCAGTCATTCGGGGTGCACCATGTCGAAGTCTCGCTCGACGGCGACATGCGCATGCGTTTCCCCGTCCCGGTGGTGCAGGTCGCGCAACCGACCCCGGGCGCGCCGCCTCCGCCGTTCCACCTGCCGGACCCGGACGCCTAAAAGTCGATCTTCTCCCCGTCTTTGGGGACGATCACGCGCCGCACCTGCGGTAACGCACGCGCTGCCTGCTCCGCGATCTTCGCCTCGGACCCGGCATATTCCGGAGCAAGGTGATTGAGCACCAGCGTGCCGATCTTTTTATCTGCGAGAAAACCGAAAAGTTCATCCGCGGAGAAATGGGACAACTCGCAAACAAGCAGGTCGCAGGGCGCTCGCAAGGCGGAGTCGAGATCGCCGGGCGCGCCCAGGTCGGAGGAGAAGACGACCCTCTTTGCCCCGCAGCGGACATCGAGTCCGAAGATTTCGAATTTTTCCTTCGCCGCGGGGTCGATGATGCGGCGCAGACCTTCCAAATGCGTGGTGGGAAACGGCGTCACGTCCACATCCTTCGCCGCGGCCACGGAACGTCCCGCCTCCCAAGAATGGAAGGAAAGCTCGAAACCGAGCAAAGACGGGGGCAGATACACGGCGCACAACCAAGCCTCGAGCGGCGCGATCAATTCCTTCGGCAGATAAACGGGCAGCGCCTTAGCACGCGGCGCAAGCCAGGCGGATTGCAGCAACATGGGCAAACCCGCAGTGTGATCCGAGTGCCCGTGGGTCAGAAGCACCGCGTCGATGTCCGCGCTGGAAACACCCGCCTCGACCAGGCGCTGGCTGCAGGGTTCCCCGGCATCGACCAGCACGAGCGACGCATCGTGCTGCAGCAGGCAGGAGGAAAACAATTTGCCCTGCACGGGTGAACCGGGCCCGGTGCCGAGGAACTGAAGGGAACTCACTGCGTTTTTTATTAATCGGCGCCCCTCTTTCGCGCAAGCCGCGGTGCTTGCCGGGTTTGTCGGGCATGCGTTACGTTATGCATCCCATGGTTCGCGTCTTGCCCCATCTCGCCGCACTGGTCCTGTGCGCAGCGACTGCGTGGTCCGCCCAGGAAGGGCAGTCCCCGGGCGAGCGCTTCCAATACGCCCCCACGCGCAGCGCGGACGGCTTCGACATGCCGGTGGGCAAGCCCGATGCCGAGGGTTATTACCGTTCTCGCGGCCTGATCATCGGACGCCACATGGGGGACGACTGGAACGGGAACGGCGGAGGCAACACCGACCTCGGGGCCCCCGTCTACGCCACCGCCCACGGGCTGGTCGTTTACGCCAAAGACGCCCGCATGGGCTGGGGCAAGCTGGTCATTATCCGCCACGCTTATTGGGAAGGCGCGAAATGGAACTATGTCGACTCGCTCTATGCGCACCTCCACCAGATTTTCGTGCGCGAGGGCCAACAAATCCGCCGCGGGCAACTGGTCGGGAGTATCGGGACAAACCGCGGCATGTACACCGCCCACTTGCATTTCGAGATCCGCAAAAATCTCCGCATCGGCATCAATCAGGGATCCTACCGCAAAGACCTGAGCAACTATTACCGGCCTTACGACTTCATCATCGGACGCCGCCAACAGGGCGGCGGAAACCGCCGCGTCAATGTTCCGATCAACACCTTCCGCCTGCAGGCGCGAGTCGTCGACACGATGGGCAGCGCATCTTCCGCTCCCGAACGCCCGCAGCGCGAAGTCCGCCCCCCTTCCACACCCGCCAAAGCGCCGACGCAATCACGACAAGGCGACTACAAGATCTACCGCTTCGGCGACTGATCCGCGTCAGGTCTCCCGACCAGACTGCATCACCGCGTAGTCGTAGCTATCAACCAACGCCTGCCAACTCGCCTCGATGATGTTGTCGGAAACGCCGACCGTGTCCCAGGTCGCATTTCCGTCTGTGGAAGAAATGAGCACGCGGGTGCGCGCTGCCGTGCCGAGGCGGCCGTTGATGATGCGCACCTTGTAGTCGGCGAGTCGCACCGCCGATACCGCCGGATACGACGGCTCCAGAGCCGATCGCAAAGCTGCGTCGAGCGCGTTGACCGGACCGTCGCCACCGCCCTGTTTGTGAACCAGATCGCCGTTGATCCGGAGCTTCACGGCGGCCACGCATTTGTTCCATTCCTCGCCGGGCACACCGGAGCGGACAAAATCGCAGCGGTATTCATCCAACTCGAAAAGCGGTTTGTGCCGTCCGAGCAGGCGGCGCAACAAAAGTTCAAAGGACGCTTCGGCCGCCTCGAATTCATAGCCTTCGTGCTCGAGGCGTTTGACCTCCTGAAGCACGCGCGCCACCTCGGGGGAACCCTTCGCTATGGGCAGGCCCCAAGCCTCGGCCTTCATCAAGACATTGCTCTGGCCCGAGAGGTCGGAAATGCTGACTACGCGTTCGTTGCCGACCAAGGCGGGATCGATGTGCTCGTAGGTCCGAGCCAGTTTTTGCACCGCATGGACGTGCAGGCCCCCTTTGTGGGTGAAGGCGGCGCGACCCACGAATGGGGCGCGCAGATCGGGAGGCACATTGGCCAACTCGTCGATGTAGCGCGATAGCTCGGTCAAACGCTCCAAATCCGAAACCAAGGTCAGGCCGCGCTTTAACTGCAGCAGCGGCACCAAGGTGGTGAGGTTGCAGTTCCCCACCCGCTCGCCGTAGCCGTTCATCGTGCCTTGCACCTGCACGGCACCGGCCTCGATCGCGGCAAGAGCGTTGGCCACCCCCAGCCCGCAGTCGTTGTGCGTGTGTGCACCGACCGGGCGGCCGAGAAAATCCGCCGTCTTGCGCGTCACTTCGCGGACATAATCCGGCAGGCTCCCGCCATTGGTGTCGCAAAGGACGACGAGATCGGCGCCCGCCTCGGAAGCCGCCTTCACCGTGGCCAATGAATAGTCGGGATCCTCCCGGAAACTGTCGAAGTAGTGCTCCGCGTCATAGAAGACCTCGCGCCCGTGCTTTTTCAGAAACGCCACGGTGTCGTGGATCATTGCCAGATTTTCCTCCAAGCTGACGCGGAACACCTCTTTGACGTGCAAGGGCCACGTCTTACCCACCACGGTGACCACGGGCGTTGCGGCATCGAGCAATTGGCGAACTTGGGCGTCGTCCTCGACTTTGACCCCGCCACGGCGGGTCATACCGAAAGCGACGATCTTCGCATGCTGCCATTTGCGCTTAGCCGCCTCAGCAAAGAACTCGGCGTCCTTCGGATTCGAGCCCGGCCAGCCGCCCTCGATGTAGTCCATCCCGAACTCGTCGAGTCGCTCGGCCACGCGCAGTTTGTCCTGCACGCTGAACGAAATACCCGTGCCCTGCGTGCCGTCACGCAAGGTGGTGTCGTAGACCGTCACTCCGGGCTTTTCGTTCATACCCTCATGTCACGCGAGGCGGCGCTGCGCCTCAAGCCTCGGTTTGCGAATCGTTGATCGTGTCGATAAGGAGGCGCAGGGTGCCGAAGTCCGTCTTTTTCGGGGTCAGAACGATCCTAGTGAGGTCGTCCTTCTGGCCCCGGAACATGGCACCGACCGACCAAGGTTGTTGCTCCGCCTCTTCGGGCAGCACGCCGGTTTGTTCGATGGTTCCCGAGACTAGCGTGTCCCGGAATTTCTCGTTCAAGTGGGCCAAGCTGGCTTCGGTGAGAGGATGCTTGACGCGGATGACCATCTTTTCGCGCACCCAACGGTAAGAATCGAAGACTTTGTAGAAGTGCTGGATGTGTTCGATCGCCTCCTCGCACGAGTGCATGATCTTGAAGAGGTGGAAATCGCTTTGCGAAATGAGCTTCATGCGCAAGAGGTCGTTCTTGATGAAGAACTCCCACGTCTCCCAATAGCGCCCCTCCGCCGTGTCGAGCAGGATGAGCGGGGTGATCTTGGCTTTGCCCGTTTGCATGAGGGTCAGGCATTCGAATCCCTCATCCTGCGTGCCGAATCCGCCCGGAAAGAGCACGAAGGCATCCGTCTCCTTCACAAAGTTGACTTTGCGGGTGAAGAAGTAGTTGAAGTTGATCAGCTTTTTGTCGCCGTGGATGGTCTCATTGGCCCGCTGCTCGAAGGGCAGACGGATGTTCAGGCCGAAACCGTTGTCCCGACCGGCTCCTTTCTGAGCGGCGCCCATGATGCCGTCACCGCCGCCGGTAATGACCATGAAGCCCTGTTGCACGATTTTGTGGCCCAATTCCTCGGCCATCTTGAATTCGGGCGTTTCCGGCGCGAGCCGGGCCGACCCGAAAACGGCCACCTTGCGGCGGTCCGAGTAAGGCTGGAATACCTTGGAGGCGTATCGCAGTTCTTTCAGGGCGCGGACGAACAATTTGAGGTCCGCGACCGGTGCTTTGTCCCGGCCGAGCCGGAGCGCTGTTTCGATCAACTCCTCCACCATTTCCGGGGAGTGAGCACAACCACTTTCGGCCACGAGCGCTTTTACCGCGGCCTCTTCTTTTTCATTCATAGGAACCGGCCAGTATGGGCCAGGTGGCAAACCGGCGCACGCAATAATTTCATGCCCAAGGCGCTGCGACTTGGACCTTTGCCCCGCAGCCGTTTAAGATTGGGGTTGCCGTGATCATCGTCATCCGCCCGCATACGCCGCCCGAGCAGGTTGAAGAAGTCATCCGCGAGGTCGCGCAGCTGGGCTACATGCCTAACCCCATCCGCGGCGACTTCCAGACTGTGGTGGCCGCGATCGGCGACGAAACGACCCACGCGAGTCTCGAATCACTGACCGCGTTGCCGCAGGTCGAGCGCGTCCTTCGCGTGCAAAAACGCTACAAGTTGGCCTCCCGCGAGTCGCGCCCGGAAGGAACGATCGTCAATGCAGGCGGTGTGGAAATCGGTGGTCGTGGTTTTGTCGTCATGGCCGGCCCGTGCTCGGTCGAAAGCGAGGAGCAACTCATGGCCACAGCGCGCGCGGTCAAAGCGGCAGGTGCCGTCATCCTGCGCGGCGGCGCTTACAAACCACGCACATCACCCTACGAATTCCAGGGATTGGGACCGGAGGGCTTGCGCCTGCTGGCCGACGCGCGGCGCGAGACGGGATTGCGCATCGTCACGGAAGTCTTGAGCGAACGCGACGTCGACCTCGTCGCGGGCACGGCCGACATTCTGCAGGTCGGCGCGCGCAACGCGCAGAACTTCCAATTGCTTGTCGCCTGCGCACGCAGCGGCAAGCCCGTTCTGCTCAAGCGCGGCATGAGCAT
This sequence comes from Chthoniobacterales bacterium, assembly GCA_044371145.1. Lineage (GTDB taxonomy): Bacteria > Verrucomicrobiota > Verrucomicrobiia > Chthoniobacterales > JACTMZ01 > JACTMZ01. Next base: position 15,877 of record JBILUI010000015.1, read on the forward strand.
GCGCATCGAAGAGTGGCTCCTCGCTGCGGAATACCTCCTCGCCCACGGCAACCCGAACGTCATCCTCTGCGAACGCGGCATCCGCACCTTCGAGAACTACACCCGCAACACGCTCGATCTCGCCGCCGTGGCCATTGCCAAACAGGAAACGCACCTCCCCGTCGTAGTCGATCCGAGTCAAGGATGCGGACGTGCCGATCTGGTCAAAGTGCTCTGCGGCGGGGCGATCGCCGTGGGAGCGGACGGACTGATCATCGAGGTCCACCCGAATCCGGCCGAAGCGCTGAGCGACGGCCAGCAGCAACTCGACCCTCCGGCCTTCGCCGCGCTGGTGGCCGACCTCGAGCCCTACTTGCAAACCGAGGGGCGATCCCTCGAGCGTCAGCGGTAGTCCAACCGCAGCAGAAGCCACGTCCCGATTCCCACGAAAAGCAGGTTGGGAATCCAAAGGAGGAGGTAAGGATACGCGCCCGCGTCGTCGCGCAACATTTCGGCCAGCACGACGAAAAAGAAATAGCTGAAGGCCAAGGCAAGACTGATCCCGAAACCGACCGAAGTTTCTTTGCGTTGCGCGGTGATCCCGAGCGGCATGGCCATGAGGGCGAAGGCCACGCAGGCCATGGACATGGAAATGCGTTTGCTCATTTCCGTCATCACCGCGATGCGCCGCGGCAGTTCCTCGACCGAAGGAAGATACGACCGCAACTCGCCCAGCGTGTAGGAGCGCAGGGGTCGGCTGCGCAGCCCTTCGTCGACCAGATCCTCCAGCGGAATTTCCACCGTCGCCTCGCCGACCGAGATCCCGTGCCTGATCCCGCCGAAATTGTTCTCCTCTCCTTCTTTCCGCTGCTCGAATTTGGCATCGCGCAACTCGAGCAGGAGCGCACCCTTGTCTTCGTCCGCGGTGATCTTGCCCTCCCGGGCGTAGGTGATCCGCTGCGGTGCGCCCCAATCATTCTGCTCGATGATGGTCAAATCGGACAAACGGTCTCCCTGCTTCGAGCCTACGAAAATCTTTTTCCCCCGGAACTGCGACACGACCTCGTCCGGCACGAAGAGCGCAGCGGGGTTGCTCCTGGCCATCGTCGCGATGGCATCCCTCATGGCCTGCTCGGCCTTAGGGGCGATGCTCGTGTTGATCCAATAAGTCACGCCGCTCAGCAGGATACCGACCGCCAGCACCGGCAAGCAGACCCGGAGAAGACTGACACCGCAGGCGCGCAGCGCGATCATCTCGTTGTCGGCCGACATCCGTCCGAAAACAAGCAGCACCGCGGTGAGGAAGCCCCACGGAATGGTGAAAGTGAGCGAGAACGGCAGCACGTAAAGCATGAAGAGCAGCACGTAGCGCAGCGGCACATCGCGATTGATCAGAAGATCGAGGAGCTCCTTGAAGATGTTCCCCAACACCAGCACCACGCTGAGGACGAAAACGCCATACATCGCGGCCACCAGCACGGAGCGTCCCACGTAGCGATCGATCAAATTCATCTTGCCGGAAAAATCCGCCACACGGCGGAGCCTCAGATCCTAACGCCCCGTCGCCCCGCTTGCCAAGCGGCACGCGACCCCTTTTCGCATTGAGCCGATCTCCGGGGGCGGCCAGACTGGATGGCTCATGGCGGAACAAGCTCCCAACCACTCCGACCGGCGCACTCCGGGCCCGCCGTGCGTGTTCGTCATCTTCGGAGCCTCCGGAGACCTGACCAAACGCAAACTCGTTCCCGCCCTGTTCAATCTCGGATGCCTCGGGCTGCTTCCCGAGAATTTCGCCGTGCTCGGGGTGGCCATCACGCCGGGCGACGACGCCACTTTCCGTGCGCAGATGACCGAGGATATCCACAAGTTCGCCCTGCGCACGGTGGATGAGGAGAGATGGAACAAGTTTGTCTCGGCTTGCTACTACGTGAGCGGCGATTTCAACGACGCCGCCACCTTCGCCACGGTGCGCAAGAAACTCGAAACCATCCGCGCGGAACGGCGCATCCCCGGCACGAACACGATTTTCAATCTCGCCATCACCCCGACGCTTTTCGGCAAAGCGGTGGCCCAACTCGGCGAGGCCGGGCTGCTCGAGGAGGCTCCCGACGGATACCGCCGTGTGATCATCGAGAAACCTTTCGGCCGCGACCTCGACACCGCGCGCCAACTCAACGCCGATCTTCGCAGATACCTCGACGAGTCGCAGATCTTCCGGATCGACCACTACCTCGGCAAAGAGACGGTGCAGAACATCATGGTCTTCCGCTTCGCCAACATGATCTTCGAGCCGAATTGGAACCGCCGCTACGTCGATAGCGTGCAGATCACGGTGGCCGAATCGCTCGGGGTGGAAAACCGCGGCGCCTACCTCGACCACTACGGCGTCCTCCGCGACATGGTCCAGAACCACATGCTCAGCGTGCTCTCGCTCATCGCGATGGAGCCCCCGGGCAGCATCAGCGGCGATGCCGTGCGCAACGAGAAAGTGAAGGTGCTCGATGCCATCCGCCCGATGAAACCCGAGGAAGTCATCGAGAACGCCGTGCGCGGCCAATACGGCCCGGGCTTTATCGACGGCAAGCCCGTGCCCGGCTACCGCGAGGAGCCGAGCGTCGACCCCCACTCCAACACCGAGACCTACGCGGCGCTGCGCCTTTTTGTGGAAAACTGGCGCTGGGCCGACGTGCCGTTTTATCTGCGCACGGGCAAGCGCCTGGCCAAGCACGTCACCCAGGTCGTCATCCGTTTCAAGCGCACGCCGCTCATGCTCTTCGGCGAAAAAGTGCACAGCGAAGCCGGACCGAACGCGCTCATCCTCAATATCCAGCCGGAGGAGAGCATCAGCATCATGATCCGCGCGAAAAAACCGGGACCATCCGTCGTGGTCGAATCCATCCCGCTCGATTTCAATTACTCGCAGTTCGGCGAGCAATCGCCCGCAACCGGATACGAGACGCTTTTGCACGACTGCATGGTCGGCGACATGACGCTTTTCCATCGTGAAGACAGCGTGGATGCCTCGTGGCGCATCGTGAACCCTATCCTCGACCTTTGGAACGCGCTCCCGCCTCGTGACTTCCCGGATTACGAAGCGGGCAGCTGGGGACCGGAAGCGGCGGACAAACTGCTGGCGCGCGATGGACGGGTCTGGGAGAAACCCTGACCGTGCGCCGGCGGCGGCGATGAAAAAAGAAGCACTTTGCGCCGAGGGTCTTCGTCTCGGCTTCGACCTCTGCCGCGTGGCCCGCGCCGGCGCCGCGCCCCACGCCGATGCGCTCGAGTCGTGGCTGCAGAACGGACATCACGCGACGATGGAGTGGATGCGGCGCACTGCCGAAGAGCGCGCTGACCCGCGAAAGCTTCTTCCCGGAGTTTCGTCGGTCGTGGTTCTAGCCACGAACTACTACCGGGCAACCCCTGAGGATCCCACGGCGGATGCCGGACGGATCGCACGTTACGCGTGGGGAGCGGACTACCATGACGTGCTCGGCGCGCGATTGCGCGCGCTGGCCGCGACCATGGAGTCATCGGGCGGGCAACAAAGGTGTTTTGTCGATGGCGGTCCCGTGCTGGAGCGCGATTGGGCGGCGGCATGCGGCGTCTCGTGGCACGGCAAGAGCACGATGGGAATCCATCCGCAGCTCGGCACATGGTTTTTCCTCTCGGTCATTCTCACCACGCTCGAACTCGAGCCGGATGTTCCCCTACCCGACCGTTGCGGGCGCTGCACACGGTGTATCGACGCGTGCCCGACGGGAGCAATCGACACGCCTTACCACCTCGACGCGCGACGCTGCATCTCTTACCTGACGATCGAGAACAAAGGACCGATCCCGGAGGAATTCCGCGTAGCGATGGGCGAGCGCATCTTCGGATGCGACGATTGCCTCGACGCGTGTCCGTGGAATCGCTTCGCCCGCGAGTCGCGCGATGCGCAAATGGCGCCGTCTGCCGAAATTCTGGGCAAACCCTTGCGCGAATTTCTCCGGCTCGACGAGGCGGCCTTCAAGTCGCTTTTTCGTGGATCACCCATCTTGCGGGCGAAACGTCGCGGGTTCCTCCGCAATGTCTGCGTTGCGTTGGGCAACAAAGGGACAACCCGTGACCTTCCCGATTTGCGGATGGCGTCCGGGGACCACGAGCCGCTTGTCCGCGAGCACGCGCAATGGGCCATCGCGCGCATCGAGCAGCGAGCGACCGCCCCTCACCAGCCGCGCTCCTCGACCGAGTCGAGATAGCGGGTCATCGCGTCGTTGCGCACAGCCACCGGTTCCTCCGTCTTCCGCGCCGGCAGCATGGGAGCCTGCGGCGCCGCATTGGCCTGATACCAATTGAGGAAATCGGTGATCTCGGCGCTGCGCATATCGAGAGCCAGGCGCAATTCCTCGGCCTCGGTGAATTTCGAGTCCAATCCGCGCCGTTTGCCCCGCGAAAGGTTGTCGAACAAAACGCGGTATTCCTCGACCATCGCGGCGTAAAGCGGGTGCGAACGAAAACCCAGGCTGCGCAGGTCGGCCGCGGCCTTTTCGAAGCGGAAGCGGCCTTCCTCCGATTTCGATTCCTCGGCCAGCATTTTCACCGTCTCCTCGGGTGTCCCCGGAAGTTGCAGCTTACGCAGCACGGCGGCGAGTTCGCGGGACGTGTCCTCGGAGGAGAGAAATTCCACGCGGCTTGGCGTGGACAGGCGGGCGATGCCGAGCGCCCAGAGGCGCGCCAAACGAGCAGGATCTTCCACCAACTCGGGCCAAGTCTGCGCGAAACGTTCCACCGGATCGCGCGCCGGTTCCGACACCATCAGATTGTCCACGATTTTGCCCCGTCCTTGAGGCAACTCGAGCAGGCAGCGGTAGAGGGCGAGGCTCTGTGCTTCGTGCATTTCGCGGGCGCGGCCGCGCAGACCGGCGGCATCCTGCCGCAAGAACCGGTCAAGCTTGGGCATTCCTTTCGTGCCGAGCAGCGCGGAGTAGATGCGCGCTTCTTCGGCAGGTTCGCGATCGGCGAGAATGGCCGACATGGCGCCAACGAGCCACGAAGGAGGTTCGACAAAGCGGTTTCCGGAGAATTTCTGCCGGCGCAAAGCCATCTCGAGCAGGAGCGACCGCAAAATGGCATCGTCGACCGCCTGACGTTCGGCCAGGACGCCCGGCGAGAGATCCAGTTGGAGTTTGCGTCCGGCATCGCCCGCATCGAAGACTTGGGCGAAGAGGCGCGGCTGCCGCAAACGGAAACCATCCTGCGGTGTGATGGTCAGCAAAACCGGAATGCGCCAGTCGCCGGAAATATTCAACTCCCGGGCGACGGCTTCGCGGATCTGCTCCGCGCGGCGCATCAGATCGGAGCGCACCTCGCGCGTTCCGCCGAAGACAGTGAACTGCTTCGAGCTGCTCACCGTCCGGTTTTCCGGCTTGAGCAACTCCGGGGCCACGGGCTGCGCGCCGGCATGGCCCGCAGCGACACCGGCCATGACGGCAGCGAAGACAAAACGCCTCACGGGGCTGTTGTTGTTCCCGCCCACCGCAGGGTCAACTGGTCGGGAGCAACGCCGATGTGCGAGGCTTTGGCCAGCTGGGACAAAGGCACGGCCAGGGCATCGCCCAACCCCGCCAGCTGACGCTCTACCGGCCAGCCCAGCACCACAGGCAAAGGCAAACGCCCGATGGAGTAGCGCACAGGCTGAAGCGAGTAGCCTGCGCCATTGGCCACCGGCGCGTAATCGCCCTCGAAATAGAGATCGGCCGCGCCGAGCAGCGAGGTTTCCAGTCCGATCCGGATCGTCCCGTCACCCTGCACGGAGTAGACGCGCTTCGGATCGATCCGCACGGGGCCGTCGGAAGGGGAGAACTTCACCACCGTGGCCAGCCAGCGGCTGACGTCGGTGGCCGGAACGGCAAAAGACCGCGGCGAGTCGGCAGACGATGCGTCGCTGACCAATGCCGAGAGTCGTTCCGCCAAGTCTTTGTCCGGGTCGACAGGCGGAGGAACATCGCGCGGCGGAAGAAATGCAGCGGTCAACACCGCGGCCACTGCGGCGAACGCGCAGAGCTTGAAAAAGAACGCGAAGTATTTTCCCCAAGGAAGCGGCGTCCGCGGGCGCTTCATTTTCTTCACGTCAGTCGGATGGGTGAATCCGGTCGGTGCAGTCGTTGTCGCCCCAGCCCGCTCGAGTTTCACACCGCAGTTGTGGCAATAGACCCGTGTGGGATCATTGTCATATCCGCAACCGGCGCAACGTATGCCCATGGAGATTGCCTACTTGGAACCGCTGCCCGATGCGCCACCCGAAGGCGAACCGCCCGAGGCGGGCTTGGATGGCACGGAAGCCGGAGATGACGAGGAGGAGGCTGATTTCTCGGCCGGCTTCGCTTCTTTTTTCTCCCCGCCGCCGCTTTCTTTTTTCGCGGCGGTCTTGTACCCCTCACTGCGGTAGTCGGTGATGTAGAAGCCGCTGCCCTTAAAGAGAAGTCCAGCCCCGGTTCCGAGAAGACGCTTCACTTCCCCGTGGCCCCAAGGCGTCACCTGACATTTGTCCTCGGGACAAGTCTTATATGCGTTGTCCTTCATCGACTGAAACGCTTCGAAGGATTTGCCGCATTTGAGGCACTCGTAATCGTAGGTCGGCATGGTCGCGAGCGGAAGTTATCCCCCAAATCAGGCTCCGCCGCAAGGGTGCGCACCCGGCCGCAAGGCCTCCAAGTCGGGCGCCAACCCGATCGATATCTCCCGCCTCCCCCGCCCGTCCTCGAAACCCAAAGCACAGGCATGCAAGGCGTGCCGCGGAAGGATCAACTCCTGCGCGAGTTTCGGTGTCCACCCGGTTTCGATGAATTCCAAATAAGCCTCCTCACGCGCCCCGTAAATTTTGTCGCCAACCACGGGAAACCCGGCGTGGGCCAGATGTATGCGGATCTGGTGTGTTCTTCCGGTCAACGGACGTGCGCGCACCAGCGCCATCGGGCGTCCGCGGCAAACAAAACGCTGCTCCACGCGAAATTCCGTCCGCGCGTCCGACCCGCGCTCATCGACGCAACGCTTCAGCCAAATCTTCGACGCGCGCACTTCTCCTTGGCGAATGATCGGCGCATCGATCGTCTTTTCGTCCCAGTCCGGCGTTCCGCCGACGATGGCGAGATACTCCTTGGCGATCCCGCCGCGCTGCATACCCAACCCCAAGGCCCGCGCGCGCTCCGACGAAAGGGCGAGCAAAACAAGCCCGCTGGTTTCGCGGTCAAGGCGCGTGATGATGGAGAGCTGCCCGCGGTTGGCCAGCTCGTAGGCGAGCAGGGCGCGCAACCCATCCCAGAGCGTCGGCGCACCATCCGGCCTCGTCGGATGCGTGAGCAAGCCCGCCGGTTTGTCCACCGCGATCCAGTCCGCCCCCTCGGCCACCACGCGGAAGTTGTCTTGCGCGCGGCGCGATGCTCGGAAACCCTCATTTTTCTCATGATCCGGCTCAGTCATGTTTCGCGAGTATATCAGTCAGCCGCGGGCGAAGTGCACGCCTTGCGCGACGTCAGTCTGGAAATCGCTCCGCGCACCTTTGCCGCGGTGACCGGACCGAGCGGATGCGGCAAGAGCACTCTTCTCAATCTGCTCGGCGGACTCGACCAGCCAACCTCGGGAGAAATCACGGTGGACGGCCTGCGCCTCGACGGCGCGGATGATGCCGCCCTCACCGCCTACCGCCGCGAGCAGCTCGGCGTGGTTTTCCAGTTTTTCAACCTGCTGCCGTCCATGACTGCGGTAGAAAACGTCGAACTTCCCCTCCTCCTCCGCGGCGACCGGGCGCGCGAGGCCCGCGCGCGAGCCATGGAGATGCTCGATTTGGCCGGTCTGGATGCCCGGGCGGGGTCTTTCCCGCACCAAATGAGCGGTGGCGAAATGCAGCGTGCCGCAGTGGCCCGCGCCCTGGTCCACCGGCCCTCCCTGCTCCTCGCTGACGAACCTACCGGCAACCTGGATTCGGACAACGCCGGCCGGGTCCTTTCTCTGTTGCAAAAGATTGCCTCCCAAGGCCTCGCCACACTAATAATTGTCACCCACAGCCCCGAGGCTGCCGCGGTCGCCCACCGGCAGATTCCGATGATCGACGGGCGTTTGGCGACCTGAAGACCCACGCACCGATGCAAAAACAACACACCCTGGCCGGCCCCGCTTCCCTCGCTGGCGTTTCCCTGCACACCGGGGAAAAAGTCACCCTTACCGTCCGCCCGGCGCCGGTCAACCACGGCTTCAAATTCCGCCGCACCGACCTCAAGGACCAGCCGACCGTCGACGCCCTCGCCTCGAACGTCCGCACCGTGGAGCGTTCCACCACCCTCGTCGAAGGCAACGTCAAGGTGCACACTGTCGAACACATCCTCTCCGCGCTCACCGGCCTCGGGGTCGACAACGCCGTCATTGAAATGGACGCCAACGAACCACCCATCGGCGACGGCAGCGCGGCGCCCTATGTGGCCTTGATCAAAAACGCGGGCATCGAAGAACAGAATGCTCCGCGCCGCTACTGCGAAATCCGCGAACCGGTCGCGGTAGACACCCAGAACGGCTCCATTCTCGTCGTCCTGCCCGACAACAAATTCCGCGTCTCGTGCACACAAGCCGGACCGAACGGCACCTTCACGCAATATATCAGCCTCGAGATCACGCCCGAGACCTACGAAAAGGAAATCGCCCCCGCGCGCACCTTCGTCCACTACGAGGATGTCGAGCCGCTCATGGAAAAAGGCCTCATTCGCGGCGGCAGCCTCGAGAACGCCATCGTCATTCGCGACAACTCCGTCTTGAGCAAAGAACCGCTTCGTTTCCCCGACGAATTCGTGCGCCACAAGATTCTCGATATCATCGGCGATCTAGCTTTGGCCGGACGCCCGCTGCTCGGCCATGTCGTCGCAGTGAAGCCCGGGCACGGGCCGAACACGGAGCTCGCGGCGGCCATTGCCAAGCAGCACGCGACGATGATGGCCATGATCCCGCCAGCCAGACTGCCCGTGGGCGAACGTGTTCTTCCAACCACGGAGATCATGAAGATTCTCCCGCACCGCTACCCGTTCCTGATGGTCGACCGCATCGTCGCCTTCGAGGGTGACACGAAGTGCACCGGGGTGAAATCCGTCACGATCAACGAGCCCTTCTTCCAAGGCCACTTCCCCAACCACCCGGTCATGCCCGGCGTGCTGCAGGTCGAAGCCATGGCGCAGGTGGCGAGCATTCTCATGATGCTCAACACGCAAAACTCCGGGAAGATCGGTTACTTCATGAGCGCGGACGAAGTCAAATTCCGCAAACCCGTCTTCCCCGGCGACACTTTGTTCATTCATTGCGAACTGACCCGCTCGCGCAAAACCATGGCCCGCGCGGCCTGCTCGTGCACGGTGAACGGCGAGATCGTCAGCGAAGGCAATCTCCTCTTCGGCCTGGTTTCCGAATGATCCATCCGACCGCCATCGTCGATCCGGCCGCCGAGATCGCGTCCGGCGCCCGCATCGGACCCTACTGTGTTATCGGACCGCAAGTCGTCATCGGCGAGGACACCGAACTCCAACACCACGTGACAGTCATCGGTCCGACAAAAGTCGGCGCCGGCAACTTTTTCTTCGCCTACGCGTCTATCGGACAGAAAACGCAGGATCTCAAATATGACGGTGAGCCGACTTATCTCGAAATCGGCGACGGCAACACCTTCCGCGAATTTTGCACCGTGAACCGCGGAACATTGCCGGGGACAAAGACAATCGTCGGCAGCGGCGGAAACTTTCTCGCCTACTCCCACATCGCCCACGACTGCATCGTGGGGGACAATGTTATCTTCTCCAACAACGGCACCTTGGCCGGGCACGTCGAAGTGGGCGACCACGCAGTCATCGGCGGCCTCACCGCCATCCATCAGTTCTGCCGCATCGGCCGCCACGCCATTACCGGTGGCTGCTCCAAGATCGTGCAGGATGTGCCGCCCTTCATGATCGCCGACGGCAACCCGGCGGAAGTGCGCGGGATCAACAGCATCGGCTTGGAGCGCGCGGGATTTTCCGCTGACACCGTCAGGGCACTGAAAGAAGCCTACCGTCTTCTTTATCGCGGAAACCTCAATACCAAGCAGGCGGTCGAAGCGATACGCAAGGAAATCCCCGGCAACACGGAAGTTGAAGAAATCTGCGTCTTCGTCGAGACCAGCCAGCGCGGAATTATCCGGTAGTGCGGCGATCCTCCGCACCAACCATTCCCAGATTCCCTTAAGTGTAGCGG
>JBILUI010000117.1:0-7424 GCA_044371145.1 Chthoniobacterales bacterium
AATGGACGCGCTTTTGCAGGGTGGCCAGCGCGGCGGGGTCGGAGGCCTTTTGCAGCGCGGCGTGGATCAGGTCGGCGATTTCCATCATTTCCTCCTCCTTCATGCCGCGGGTGGTCATGGCCGGAGTGCCGATGCGGATGCCGCCGGTTTTCATGATCGACTCGGTGTCAAAGGGAATGGCGTTTTTGTTCACCGTGATACCCGCGAGATCGAGAACTTCCTGAGCCTCTTTGCCGTTGAGACCGTGCGGGCGGAGGTCGACGAGCATAACGTGGTTGTCCGTGCCGCCGGAAACGATGCGGTAGCCGAGCATGGCGAGGCGCGCGGCGAGCGCCTTGGCGTTCGACACGACCTGCGCGGCATATTGTTTGAAGGACGGCTGCAGCGCCTCGTGGAAGCAAATGGCTTTCGCCGCGATGACGTGCATGAGCGGTCCACCCTGCACGCCGGGGAAGACCTGCGCGTCGATCGCCTTGGCGTATTGCGCTTTGCAGAGTATGACACCGGAGCGCGGACCGCGCAGGCTTTTGTGCGTGGTGCTGGTGATGAAATCGGCATATGGAACAGGGGTCGGATGCACGCCGCCGGCCACCAGTCCGGCGATGTGCGCCATGTCGACGAAGAGCAAAGCGCCGACGGAATCGGCGATCTTGCGCATGCGCTCGAAATCAATGAGGCGCGGATAAGCCGACGCGCCGGCCGTGATCATTTTCGGGCGGCATTCGTCCGCGAGCTTGGCCAGCGCGTCATAGTCGATGCGCTCGCTTTCGCGGCTCACGCCGTAATGCACAACGTCGTAAAACTTCCCGGAGAAATTCGCCTTGTGCCCGTGCGTGAGATGTCCGCCGTGGGCCAGGTCCATGGTGAGAATGCGATCGCCGACATTGAGCGAGGCAAAGTAGACGGCGGTATTGGCTTGGCTGCCGCTATGCGGCTGCACGTTGGCGTGCTCGGCGCCGAAAAGTTCCTTGGCGCGGTCGATGGCGAGCGATTCGACAACGTCGACATGTTCGCATCCGCCATACCAACGGCGCCCAGGATAACCCTCGGCGTATTTGTTGGTCAGGGCCGAACCCTGTGCTTCGCGCACCGCGCGGCTGGTGAAGTTTTCCGAGGCGATCAATTCGATATTTTCAAACTGCCGGCGCTCCTCGGCGTGGATGGCGGCAGCGATGGCGGGATCGGTTTTTTCGATCTCGCGGATGTCGGAGGCGGCGGGATTCGCAACGGTCCTGGCTGTTTCGATGGCGTCCATATTTTTCGGTTGTCCGGTGACTATAGCAAAAATTTTGGGAAGAGCGCGTTTGATATCTTCTTTGCAGGCTTCATACGTGTCGCGGGTTCCCCCGATAGGGTCTGTTACGTCCGCGCGCCCCCCTTTGGCTGCCTCGTCGAAGCGCAGCAACCTGACCTTGGGGGCCATCTCCGGATAAAGCAGGAGAATCATGTCCAGATGGTCGCGGGTCATGGTGAAGATGAAATCGGCATCCTCCAAAATCTCGGCACTGACCGGCTGGCTGCGGATTCCGGAAATATCGATGCCTTCGGCACGCAGGGCATCGATGGCGTGGAGGCTGGGCGGCTGCCCCCGTCCCGCGCCCAAACCAGCCGAGGCGACTTCGAGGCCTGCCTTCCCCTTCGCCGCCATGGACCGGAAGAGCCCCTCGGCCATGGGACTGCGGCAAACGTTGCCGGTGCAGATAAAGAGAACTTTCTTCATAGGGAAGCGGCGCAGACGCCCTGGGCGCAGCCTAATGGAGTGGGGCTCCAAGTCAACCGGCTCACCCGCCAAAAACTTGCGCCCGGGACCGAGGCATGGTCGGCTGCAACCTGCCATGAAACTAATCCTTGCCGGTCTTCTCGCCTTCCTTCCCCCGCTGATCTCGGCCGCCCAGCCGGCGGACGCACCGCCCTCCGGCCCCTTCAAGCTTCCCGATCTGCCCTACGCCTACGACGCGCTGGAGCCGCACATCGACACCGAGACGATGAAGATCCACCACGACAAACACCACGCGGCCTACGTGAACAACGCGAACAAGGCTCTGGCCGACCATCCCGACCTGGCCAAGATGGATGTTTACCAACTGGTCGCGCATCTCGATGAAGTGCCCGACGAAATCCGCACCACCCTGCGGAACAATGCGGGCGGGCACGCGAATCATTCGCTCTTCTGGCTCATGATGAAACCGGGCGGCGGCGGTCAGCCCTCGGGCGATTTGGCCACGGCGATCGATGAGGCCTTCGGCGGTTTCGACGAGTTCAAAAAACAATTCACCGCGGCAGCGATGAAAGTTTTCGGCAGCGGATGGGCCTGGTTGATCATCACGCCCGATGGAGAAATGGCCATCGAGTCGTCGCCCAACCAGGACAATCCCATGATGAACGGCGGTAAACCGCTGCTCGGCCTCGATGTCTGGGAGCACGCCTACTACCTGAAAAACCAAAACCGCCGCGCCGATTATGTCAATGCGTGGTGGAATGTGGTCAACTGGGACTACGTGGCCGAACGATACAAGGAAGCGACGACGGCAGATTGAGGAGCGCGAAGTTTCCATGATCCTCACGCGCGAACGCATGCTGCAGATCGAGCAGCAGACCATGGCGCGCGGCGTGCCCGCCGATCTCCTCATGGAGTCGGCCGGTGCGAAACTGGCGCGCTGCGCCTCGCAATTCTTTCCCCGGCCGGGCCTTGTGGTTTGCTACGCGGGCAAAGGGCACAACGCGGGCGATGCTTTCGTTGCCGCGAGACACCTCACCGAATCCGGCTGGCGTGTGCTGGTGCGCTCGCCTTTCCGGAAAACGGATTTTGCCGCGCTCACCCGAGCCAAACTCGATTTGCTCGGCGCGGACATTCTGACGCGTCCGCTCGAACCATCCGTGCCGCTGGACGGGCCGTTGCTTTTGCTCGACGCGCTGGTCGGGCTCGGCGCATCGGGAAATCTGCGCGATCCCCTCGCCGCGTTGGCCGAAGAGATGAACCGTTTGCGGCGCGTATCGGGCGCTCGCACGCTGGCGGTCGATTTTCCCTCCGGCCTCGATGTGGAGACCGGAATGCCCGGCGATCCTTGCGTCCAAGCCGATATCACCGCGACCGTCGGCTTCGCCAAAAAAGGTCTGGTCGCCGATGCAGCCACGAATTTTGTCGGCCGGCTTGCCGTGCTCGACATCCCGGAGTTCGGAGAACCGGACGAGGACGCGCCGGAAGTCATCACTGCGCCGATGTTGCGCCGTCATTGGCCACCGCGCGCCTTCGACACGAACAAAGGAATGTGCGGGCGCGTTGTCCTGCTCGCCGGATCGCGCGGCACACTCGGCGCGGCGCATCTCTGCGCGGCAGGTGCGGTGCGGGCGGGCGCGGGACTTGTTTCCCTCGGCGCGACGGCCGATTGCTATGAACTGCTGGCTAGCACGGCCATTCCCGAGGTCATGGTGCGGCCGTTCAAAGCGCTGACCGATGTTTTTACTTTGCAGGTCGACGCCATCGGAATCGGGCCCGGTATTGGCAGCGGCCGCGAAGCACACACCCTGCGTGTGGTGCGGGAAGCACCATGCCCCGCGGTGATCGATGCGGATGCCCTGACCATCGTGGCCCATGCGGGGTTGCAGCACATCGAGGCGGCCGCCGCGCCGCGCTTGCTCACGCCGCATCCCGGAGAAATGCAACGTCTGCTCGCGGGAAAGAAAATCAAAGACCGTGCACAAACTGCCTCCGACTTCGTGCAGGAACATCCGGTGACGCTCCTACTCAAAGGCGCGCGCACGGTTATCGCCGAAAAAGGCCGCGCGCTGCGCTTCAACATGACGGGGAATCCGGGCATGGCCACGGGCGGTATGGGCGATGTCCTCACCGGCGTCTGCACCGCTCTGCTCGGACAACAGGCCGACGCGTATTTGTCCGCCTCGATCGGCGCCTGGGTTTGCGGACGCGCGGCAGAGATCGCCATCAGTCATGGCGGCGCCTCGGAGGAATCGCTCACCCCGAGTGATGTGCTGGACAATTTGGGCCGCGCGTTCGATTCACTGCGCGCCGGAGACTTTTGATCAGGAGCTAAGGCGTCGCCGCGGGCACGGGCGTGACTTCGACGGCCACGGGCTCCGGAACAGAAGGCGGAACAGTCTCGGGAACAACGGCGGCGTCAGGCACGACGACGGGGGCGGGTGAAGGAATGGGAGTAGCAGGCGGAGGCGCAACAGCGGTATCGGCAGCTGCTGCGGAAGGCGGGACAGTCTCAACTTCCGCCGGTGCAGGTGTTGCCGCCGGCACAGGCGCGGATTTTGGCCGCGCGGCGCGCCTCGGACGCGAAGGTTTGTCGGCCACCTCGCCGATGACCACGCTATCGACACCAACCGGACCGCCGAGGGCGGGAGCGAAGGAATCCACTTTGACCGGCGTGCCGACGGGGAGGAGCGCGAACAACTCGGTCGCGGTTTCCCGCCTGAGCCGGATACATCCGTGCGAAGCGGGGCGGTGTCCGGGCACATGACCGACATGCATACCGACACCGGTCGTTGTCATGCGCATCCAATAAGGCAGGGGCGCTCCAACAAAGCGCCCGCCGGCCGGCACCGCGTGATCGCGCGTGTCGGCATCCCCCACCACAGTGGAGCCATCTCCGCCGACAATACGTCCGTAAAGATTGGAGGAATGGGCCTTCCTTTTCTCAAGAATTTTGTAGGAGCCTTTGGGTGTCGGGTGGCTGGAGCGTCCGGTGGCAACAGGGAAATCCATGGCGATGGCCTCGTCGACGAGCAGCAAGCCGCGTTGTTCGCGCAGCGCGATTTCCACCGCGGCATTTCCTTCCGCGGCTTTGGCCACAAGCTTCTCGTCACGGTAAGTTTTTTTGCGCCATCCGGGCTGGCCGCGGAATGCGGCGTGTTGTTCCTTGGCGCGGACCACTTGCGGATCGGGGCGACCCGCTTTCATGCCTTCAAACACCGCACAGCCCGGAACAAAGAGCGCTGCGGCGAGCGCCGGAAGAAGGGAAAATTTTCGGGCGGAAGGAGGGATAATCATCGTCTGCCGGGCAACCCGGACACGGTTTGCATGATACCGGTGATCATGGAATAGGCAACAAGCCCGACGAAAAGCGCGACCATGACGATGACCATGGGCTGGATGAGGGCCGTGACGCGCTCGATGACAACGGAGAGTTGCTTGTCATAGTTTTTCGCGCTGCGCTCCAAGGCGCCCCCGAGGTCGCCGGTTGTTTCGCCGACCTGCACGATATCGATGAGCGTGGGCGGGAAAAATTGCACCCGGGCCACGGCGCGGGAAAGTTGCGCGCCGTCCTGCACGTTTTCCGCCACCTTTTCGAGCAGGTCCTGCAAGTAGACGTTAGGCGTGGCGTTTTTGATCAACTGCATGGCCTGCATGAGGGAGACACCGTTGTTGAGCAGGGTGGAGAGCGTCTGGGTAAACTGGGCGTAGAAGCGCATGCGCAGGAGCGGTCCGACCGCCGGCAGGGAGAGCTTCGCCTTGTCCCACCAGGCCCGACCCTCGCCTTTGCTCGTGTATTGGCGGAATCCGAGGACAGCCGCGGTGGCGACGATAAGGATGACCCACCAGTAGTTGCCGAAAAATTCGCTGATTCCGATAAGGACGCGCGTGGCCAAGGGCAAAGTCTTGCCCGTCTTGGTCAGCATCATGGTCAACTGCGGGAGCAGAAAGGTCATGAAAATGGCAAGCAGTCCGATGCCCGCGGCGAAAATGACCGAGGGATAAATGAGCGCGCTGGTCACGCGGCGCTGCAGTTCGCTCATCATGGTGAGGAACTCGACTTGCCGCTTGAGGATTTTCGGCACGGTGCCGCTGGCCTCGCCGGCTTTGACCATGTTGCAGTAGAGGTCGGAGAAACTCGGGCTGGCTTTCTTCAGGGCGGCGGAAAATGTCGCGCCCTCACGCAGCGACAAACGCGCGCTAGCCGCCACATTGCGCAGCATGCTCTTGTCCTGGCGTTGTTCGATGACCTGCAAGGCGCGGTCGAGTTTGAGGCCGGCTTCGAGCAGTTCGCACAACTCCTCGGTAAAAAGCAGAACTTGTTGGCGCGAAAGAACGTTTTCGCCGCTGGTCGAGGGTCCGTCCGCCGCGGCGGCCGCGGCCTCGGCGCCTTTCATCGCGAGCTGGAAAGGTTGAAGATTCTGCTGGCGCAGACGATTGAAGGCGTCCTGGCGGCTGAGCGCCTCGATTTCCCCGGACGATTTGACGCCGCCGGGTTGCAGGGCTTGGTAAGCAAAGACGGGCATGACGCGTTATTCGTCCTGCACGTTGACGTCGCTGCTGGTCACGCGCATCACTTCCTCGATTGTGGTGGTGCCGGACGCTACCTTGTCGAATCCGTATTTGCGCAACGGCCGCATGCCCTCACGCTCCGCGGCGGGACGCAACTCGGCCGCTGTTTTGCGATGCGTGATCATTTCCTGCAGTTTCGGTGTGACCATGCAGATTTCCATGATGGCCAGACGTCCCTCGTAGCCGGTCATGCGGCAGGCCTCGCAACCGACCGCACGGAGGATTTTGCCGTCGTATTCGGGGGGAAAACCGATGCTGCGCAGGTATTCCGGTGAATAGTCACCCGCATGGGCCGGGGCTTTGCAGACCGGGCAGAGACGCCGCACAAGTCGTTGCGCAAGGAAGGCGCGCACCGCGCTGGCGACGAGGAATGGCTCGACGCCCATGTCAAGTAGGCGGGTGATTCCTCCGACCGCGTCGTTGGTATGCAGCGTGCTGAAAACCAAGTGTCCGGTCAGCGCGGCGCGGATGGCAATCTCCGCCGTCTCGTAGTCGCGCATCTCGCCGACCATGATGACGTTCGGGTCGCCGCGGAGAAAACTGCGCAGGAGATTGGCGAATGTATTTCCGATCTCGGGTTGCACCGCGCTTTGGTTCACGCCGGGCAACTTGTGCTCGACCGGATCTTCGATGGTGAGAATGCGCCTCTCCCGCGTGTTGAGGCTCGAGAGGAAAGTGTAGAGCGAGGTCGACTTGCCGCAACCGGTCGGTCCGGTGACCAGAATAATGCCGTTGGGCAGGGCGAGAAGCTCGCGCACTTTCGACGCGTAGTCTTCATCAAGGCCGAGACGTTCGAGACTGAACACTTCTTTGCCGAGGAGACGCAGGCTGATGCTCTCACCGTTGATCGTCGGGATCGAAGCAACGCGCACATCGATCGGCTGTCCGCCGAGTTCAAGACTGATGCGTCCGTCCTGCGGGCGTCGGTCCTCGCCGAGGTCGAGTCCGGCGGTGAGCTTGAGGATGTTGATGACCGAGCGCTGCAGCTTGCGCATCTGCGCGGGGACGGGAACTTCCTGCAAAACGCCGTCGATGCGGTAGCGCACGCGGAGGTCGTCCGACAGCGGTTCGACGTGGATGTCGGTGGCGCGCTCGCGCAGGGCTTCGCGGATGACCTGGTTGATGAATTTTTTGA
>JBILUI010000016.1:0-25787 GCA_044371145.1 Chthoniobacterales bacterium
GTCTGGCGCGCTTCGGGCAACACCCTGCCCATCAGCCCCGACTCGGATGGCGACCTGCTGCCCGACTCGCTGGAGGTCGGGTGGCGTGTCGCGAGCACTCCGCCGACCTTGGCCGGCGTCGATAGCAACCTGGACGGTATCCCCAACTTTGTCGGAGACGTCGATCCTCCGCTCTACGCTGTGGTCGCCCACTCGGGATTTGTGCCGGGCGTCGGCTCGCAGAGTCAGGGCGACGATCGCACGCGGCAGGCCGCCGGCTCGGTGACCGATCCGACCAAGGCAGATTCGGATGACGACGGCATCAGCGACGGCATCGAGGACAAAAACCGCAACGGCTGGATCGACGGCGATGGCAAGTCGCTGCCGCTCACGGCCGCCCGCGAGGCGTTCGCCACCCATCGCCCCAACACCGGCGATTGGCCCAACAACAAAATCGACAGCTTCGAGACCTGGACCGAAACCAGCCCGACCAAGGCTGATTCCGATGAAGACGGTCTGAGCGACGGTTTCGGTGAAGACAAAGACTTCGACGGAGTCGTCGACGGCGACACCGACGGCGATCGTGCCTATGATACCGGCGAGGCTTGGACGGAAACCAACCCGCTCGATTCCGACACGGATGGCGACGGTCTGCCCGATGGCTGGGAGGCGCAATACGGTCTCGATCCGCTCGACAACGGGACGGATAGCTTCCGCACGGCGGCGGCCAACGACGGTAACGCGAACAACGGCGCGGCGGGAGATCCGGACGGCGACGGCTTCACCAACGCCCAAGAGTTGGCCTCTGGCACGCATCCGACCCAACCGACAACCGGAGGCGGCAACGGCGGCGAAGGGTCGATTACCATCGGCACCTTCACGCAGTGGAGGCATACCGATCTTCTCGTGCTCGACGAATACAACGAAGGCAACAGCAGTGGCGGCGCCGACGTTTACCGCTCCGGCAACGACTCGGACAACTCGCGCGACATTCTTGCCTTCTCCTTCCGCGACGGCGGCGACGCTAACGCCGGCGGGGACGGTCGCGTCTACTTCCGCGTCGACTTCATGGATCTCGGCGAGAACGCGTGGCAGGGCGAAGTTGATGCCTACGTTGTGATCGACACCGGCAATCCCGGAGCCGGCGAACGTTCCATGCCGAACGAAGTCGATATTGCCACCGACATGAAGTGGGAGGCTGTCGTCGCCGTCTACGGCCAGAACTTCGGTTCCATCTTTGTCGATCGCAACGCGGCGCAGAACACCACAACGCAATTCCAGAATCCTGTGACCGAGGGCGGCGTCGAGGCGCGCGGGTTTGGTGGTCTCAACGAAGCTGCCTGGTCCAGCCGCTACGATGCGGTCGAGATCGCCGTTGAGCGCCGCCATCTCACTGATGCCGGATGGCTTGGCGGTCCGAATACACTCAACTTCCAAGTTTTTGTCACCAAGCCCAACACCACGGGAAGCGGCACCGGTGATATCGCCGGCCGCAACGACATCCGCGACACCATTTACGACGATTACCTCGCTTCCGATTGGTGGCGTGATCAGTCCAACATCACACTCAACGGCAAGCTGGCCGGTTACTTCGGGCGTAGTTCCGGGAACGACCGCAACAAGAACGCCAAGGTCGTATTCGTCGCCCATGGCAATCAGGCCATCCAGCCGGCCAGCGTGACCCAGCCCCTCATCCACAGCGTGGCCGGGACGAACAGTCCCACGGGCTACAGCCGTTTGATCAAGAGCCACGAAGATCACGGCGTCCCTCTCACCCTGCACGTCACTCCGACACTCGCCTCGGCGCTGCAATGGGCGGCCAACCCCGCTCCCGGAGCCGCCAACGACGGTCCGGCCCTCAACCAACGCATCAAAAATCTGGCCACGAATGGAAAGATCGACCTTGTCGGCTCGACCTTTGCCGATCACGTGCCGAAATATTTCCAGCACAGCTTCAATCTGGCCAACAAGCAGCTGTCTGATGAAGTCCTCACCGGCATCTACGGAGCCGGCTCCGTCTCCTCGAACATCTTCTGGGCTCCCGAGCGCGTCCTCGACGACGAGTCGCTTACCGCCATCTACAATCTCGGCTACCGCTACGTCTTCGCCGACCAGATGCGCCACTTCCTCAAGTGGTTCGGCCGCAGCGCCGCCCTCGGCACCACCGGCTATCGCATCAACGAGGTGAACGGCATGAAAATCATCCCGATCCACGACGAAGCCAGCGCTTATCTCGACCAGATCCGCGACGAAGGCTCCGCCCTCGCCGTTCGCCAACTCCTCTCTCGCCGAGCCCGCAGCGGCGTGCAGGATCAGGCCGTTGTTCTCTGGAGGGACATGGGCGACTTCGCCTCCTCGGCCAAGTCGGACAGCTACGAGGCCAACGTCCGCTGGCTCGGCACCCGCCCGTGGATCCGCGTGGTCACCGCACAACAGATCGCCGACAACCAAGTTGATTATGTCGGCCAGAACGGAAACATTTTCTCCACATGGGGCACGGAAAACCGCGGCACCGGCCAAAACCTCCGTCAGACCGCCAAAGACTGGGTCGATTGGGCTACGCGCGAGAATTACGACAACTGGTTCAACAACCTGAAAGCGCAAAGCTTCACTGCATCCTCAGCCTTTGGCGAGGTAGGTGTCGGTGGTCACGCCAACGAGGCCTGGAGCGCGGTCAACTCCGTCTCCTCATCTAGCCTGCAGAAAGTCGCGCGCGCCGCCATCGGGGGCGCCATGTTCCAGACCGCCTTCCACTTCCCGTCCGCCACGACCGACCTGCGCAAATTCAGCACGGGTGACTACATCAATCCGGCGAACAACAACGAGACCTTGGCCGACTTCGCCAAGAACACCCAGGGCCAGACCCGCTTCGCCAAAGTCTACGAGCGCGTCCAAGTCTGGGCTTCCACGGCCAATGCGAACACCCTCGGCAAAGCGGAGCAGGACATCGATCTCGACGGCGCGTTCGAATACCTTCTCTACAACAGCCGCATCTTTGCCGTCTTCGAAGCCAAGGGCGGACGCATGACCGCCGCATGGCTGCGCGATCCGGAAACCGCCAAAATCTGGCAGGTTGCGGGCAACTTCGCTTCCTATGCCAACACGGATACCGAGGACGAGGGCACGAGCAATGTCACGGTGGGCACCAACGGCGTCACGTCGGTGAACGCTTTCCGCACCAGCGGCTTCAAGGACTGGTGGGCCGTGACCGGAGGCACGGGCAGCAGCAGTGCCATCAACGCGAACTATTCCGCCTCCTCAGCCGGGGCCGCGGCTTGGACATTTACCCAAGGCGGTATCAGCAAGACCATCTCCTTGCCCGACACCTGGAGCGGCAATATCCGCGCCGCCTACGCGCTGAGCGGCCCGTCGCAGCTCTTCGTCCGCTTCGGTTTGTCGCCGAACCTCTTCGACCTGATGAAGAGCGGCCACGCCAACCTGTCCAATTCGGTGGATGGCAACACGCGGTTCAACTTGCTCAACAGCTCTAGCGACGGCCTGGTGCGCGCGTTCGTCCAGACCTCGGCAGGCAGCCTGATCAACACGAACGCGACGGACAAAGCGGTCAGCTTCTCTACCGGCAACATGCGCAATCAGGCACAGACGCATCAGGTTGAAGTGCAGATCACCAACAACACAATCGTGACTCTCGGCTTCGACCAAGGAACCGACTTCACGCAACCGACGGACAGCGACGGCGACGGCATGGACGACTCTTGGGAGACGGCCAACTTCGGCAATTTGAACCGCGACGGCACGGGCGATGCCGATGGTGACGGACTCACAGATCTGCAGGAATTCGTTCTCGGCTCCGATCCGAAAAATGCCGCGAGCGGCCGACCCGTAACGGTCAAGGACACCAACGGATTCCATGTCACATTCCCGACCGCAACAGGCCGCACTTACACGGTCCTCTGCCGCGACAACCTCGAGGCGGGTGATTGGACAACTGTGGCCAATATCCCCAATGGGCAATCTAATCCTGTCCAGGGCACGGGCGCTGAGATCACACTGACCGATACGAGCGCCACCTCCGGCGTGGCGAGACGCTTCTACCGCGTGCAGGTCAGCAAGCCCTGACTTCCAACATCGTCAGCGTGCTCGAAGTTCCACTTGAACTTGTAGCGGCGGTCTATGACCGCCGGAGGCTCCTCTTCCTCAAATACTGCGACGGACATAGACCGCCGCTACAGAAAACGGAATTCCGCGCTCCTACATGTGCGGCACCGACGCGTTCATTGCGGTGGAGAGCGCAACGATCGCTTCAGTTGTGGCCGAGGCCACTTCGCGGCCGACCAGATCCATCTTGGCCAGGGTGGCCAGACGTTGTTCGCGTGCGGCGAATTCCGGTCCTTCGAAAATTTGGTCCGTCAGTCGGCAGCCTCTGAGTAGACTGATGAGTATGGCGTCGCGTGGGTCGGGGAGATCTTCGCCGAGGATAAGTTGTCCCAGCCGCGTGCGCACTTCGGTGCGTTCGTGTCCGTCTACGGTCGGATAGCGGCGCAGCCCGATGACCCAAAGGATTTTTTTGTCCTGCCGTTTGAGGATGCCGCGGTCGATGAGACGCTCGAGCGCTGGCTGTTCTATTTCCCGCTGGCGGTCGGCCAGCACCGAAAGCCAATGCGCCACGGGATACGCTGTTTTGTCAGCCGCGATCAGCGCGAGCCAAGGATCGAGCAGCGGATCGCCGGTCGGCGTCGCGTCGAGCACGACGAGTTTTTTCTCATCCGTATCGATCTTTCCGGCCACGGCAAGATCGGCCAGCACGGCGCCGGCCAACCCGTAGGAGAGGGCTGTGACGGGGAGCGGAAGCTGCGCGCCTGTTTGGTCGTCCAACGCGAGCAGGACAATCTCCTCGGTGAAGGTGAGCGGCTTCATCGGTTCAAGCCGCGGCCTGCGCCACCGTGTCGTGCACTTCGAGGATGTCGAGAAATCCGGAGACGGAGAAAACCTCACGCAGAGGCGCGGTGAGGGCGGCGAAGCCGCAACGTCCGCCGCGCGTTTTTAACTGCTTGGCCGCGAGGAGAAATACGCGCAATCCCGCGCTGCTCGCGTATTCCACGCCCGAGCAATCGAAGACAAGACGATCTTTTTCCCCGGCCGCAACCTCGGCCAATTTCTTCTCCAACTCGGGGGCCGCGAGACCGTCGAGGCGGCCGGATAATTTAAGAACGGTTACGCCGTCGACTTCAGATTCGCTGATTTGCATGGGGGGATTGTGCGACGCGGACGCCTCCCGATCAACCGTAGCTTTTGCTGAACTTCTTTTTGCCGTCCTCATCGTCCCCGGACGGCTTGTTCTCGGGTGCGGCGGGCGAAGGAGCAGCTGCCGGCTCGGGGGAGGGTGGTGCGGCGGGCGCGGGGGGCGAACCTTGTCCGGCTTCGACGAAGGCCAACTGGAGGTCGGCCAGCACCTTGCTGAGAATTTCTTCCTCCTCCTTGGTCAAATTACCGCGCGTTTTCTCGCGGATCATCTCGAGCTGGTCGATGAAGATGCGGGCCACCGGCAGGTTCGGCTCCATCGGTTGGCCGTCCGGCCCGGGGATTTGCCCGAGCATCAGCGCGATTTGCTGCGCCTGCATGAGAACGAACTCGATGAACCGGCGGGTCATCTCGCCGGACTGTTGGGAACTTTGCACTTCAGCCATGGGAATCTTTTACGCGCTGGCACCTTGGATTGCAAATGTAGCGGCGGCGTTTGCCTGGGGGCTGTTTGCCTGAGGGCCATCTCGCAAAGCCTCGGTTCGCAGACTCGGCTCCGCCGCCGGTGGTTGTCGATGCTACAGTTAAAGCCGTTTCCGAAATGTCGTAGCCGCTCTGCTCTGATTGAGCGCCGCCCATGACCTTGCGTCATGGGAGCGCAACAGACCTGTTCGCGTCGGACGGGGCAAGCCCGTCCGCGCGGGCTAGCAGTCTGCGTCGGCGTGACCAACACCGTCGCCCGGAGCGGGTCGCGGATATACTTTTGCGCCACGTCGCGAACTTGCTCCAGCGTGACTGCATTGATCTCTGCCGCCTGATCGTAGGCCCGCCGATGACGCTTTCGTCCGAGCCGAACCGCGCGGCTGCTCGCGTGACGTTCTTTTTACAATGCGCGCATTGCTTTCTCCCGTGCGCCGCCTTGGATTGTCGGAGTGAAACCGATGCATGCCTTCGCGCGTGAGCCTGGTCGCGGTGTTCTTGCCGACGCGGCCTGCGCGCACGGTCGGATCTGCGCACGAGTGGTACGACATCTGCTTCGTTGTGGCGGCATGAACCTGAAATCAGCCACAGCTCGAGTGGTTGCTTGGCGCAACCGGCAGGCGGTGCGTTTTGGCAAGTTGATCGCGCGTCTTCCGTTCTGGCGCGATCGCACCGCCGCCCGCAAACGCGGCATGGTGCGCATCGCCATTTACTATTGATGCCGCAGGAATCCGCACCCAATCGAACCGCCGCGCCCGGACCTTTTGCTGCCAAGCCTTTCCCCGTTCACCCCGGAACAATGAAAAGAAAGGAGGTGAAACATGATCATTCTTACGCTGCTCATCGGGGTGACGAGCCTGTCGGCTATGTCCGTCGGTTACGTGCTCATGGCCAGAGGCTGAGCAACCGGTGGTGCTGACGGGTAAAAGCACCACGGGTTGGTTGTTCTCGGGAGGGCGGGGGAAACCCCGCCCTCCTTTCTTTTCTCTCTTTTCTCTGTGGACCATGTGCTTCGTGTTACAAAGATGCGTAAAACGTAACATTTGTCCTGTGGCGGAACGCGTTGGATCTTTCTAATGTTCTTTTCCGAAGCCGCGATGTTTGCGCTCCCCCGGCCATGGATTCGGAGAAAACAAAACTCACGGACAGCATCCTCCTCGTCGATCAAGACGAGGAACAGCGCGGCCTGTTGCTCGATGGCTTGGGTAAAGACGGCTTCGAAGTCGAGGTGGCCAAGGACGGATTGAGTGCGCTCAAGCTTGCCCGCGCCAAGCGGCCAGCTGCGGTCATTGTCGGAAAGCTGGCGTCGGACATGCGCGGCGAATACGTCGTCCGCGAATTGAAGACCAACCGCCACACCGCACCGATTCCAGTCATCATGATGTGCGGTGCTCCGCGGGGCGGTCCGCGCGTCGGCGCGGTCTGGCCCGGTGCCGATGTTTATATCTCGAAATTCTTCCACGTGGGAGAAGTGGCGGCCAAGTTACGCGGATTGCTGCGGCTGCAGGAAGAGCGCGCCACCGTTCCGCTCATTGCCGGTCCGCTGAAGTTGAACCGCTACCACGCGGAGATCACCCTCGACGGCAAGAAGCTCGACCTCACCCTCACCGAATACAATCTTCTCGCTCTGCTCATCGAAAAGCGGGGACGCCTGGTCACACGCGAGGTCTTGTTGCGCGACATTTGGGGCTACGCCCGGCGCAGCAACAGCCGCACGGCGGACATCCACGTCCACCGTGTTCGCGTCAAGTTGCGCGAGCACGCGCACATGCTCGAGACCGTGCACGGCGGCGGCTACCGCCTGCGCGTTGAACCGCTTATTTGAGCCGCTCGGTCCGAATCGCCAAACACCCGTTTGTCGGATTCATTGGTAACAGCATAAGCCGTTGTCCATCAGCAGTTAAAGGTGTGACAAAATAGTCACAATTCTCCCCTTTGCCTCCCGACCGCAATGCCTAATTTGCCCCGTATTCCCGGGCGTTTCGGGTCCCCCAACTCGCATGTCTCACAACTTTCGCCACAGCAGCATCGTCTCCGCCGCGCGCGCGGCGCTTGTTTGTTTCGCGGCGTTTATGACACTCGCGGCGACGGGGTGGGGGCAGGTTAATCTAAGCAACACCAACGCCACGCAAAACTTTGACAGCATGGGCACGTCAACGACTGCGTCTTTGCCCACTGGTTGGAAGTACTCAGCCCAGAGTAATGGACTGACGACTGTTTACTGGACCAACACTGGAAATCTGACGACAAACACTCAAGGTGCATCTTCGGGATCCCCAAACTCGGGCGGACGATATAACTGGGGCTGGTCAAACAACTCCGCTTCGAATCGCGCCGCCGGTTTTCTGACATCGGGCAGCTATGCACGGCCCAACAGCATCATGGTGGCTTACAGTAACAACACGGGATTGACCGTCACCAACCTATCCGTGTCGTACAACATTTACAGATTCCGCACGGCCAATACCGCCACCACGAATCTATTCTATTTCAGCACAAACCCCGCAAGCTGGGGCACGGCGCGCGTCACCAACAGCTGGGCTGCCGTTGCATCGACGAACTATTTTTTTAATACCAACGTAGCTGCCAGCAACACAGCAACCGTGTCGCAGCATTTAATTCCGGTTACCATCTCCAATGGAGCTGTCTTTTATATGAGCTGGATTTTTACGGCTGCTGCGGATGGGAACGGCCAAGGCTTGGGGCTGGATAATTTCTCGCTGACGGCGCAGACACAAGCGGCGGTTGCGACCCCGACGATTACCGCGGTCACATTGGGCAGCGCTTTGACCAACACCTACGGCACGGCATCGGCCGGTGTTTCTTACACGGCGACGGGAACCAATTTGACGGGGCAGATCACGAACACGCCGGTCACGGGCTGGGAGATTTCCACCAACAACTCCACTTGGACCACCAACGCGACGGCGGTGAACACCAACACCACGGTCTGGGTGCGAACGGCGGCCACGCGTGCAGCCGGCACCAACAACAGCACGGCTGTGGTCACCCTCGCCAGCTCGGGAGCCACCAACACCAATGTGACGACATCGGCCAGCGGGAATGTTGTTAGCCAGAAGGGCCTGACCATTACGGGTCTCACAGCCGCCGACAAAAACTGGGATGGCACGACGACAGCCAGCGTGACAGGAACACCTGCCTTTTCGGGTCTGGCGAACAGTGAGAGTTTCGCGGTCGCCGGCACGGTGACGTGGGCCTTCCCGGATGCCAACGTGGGGTCCAATAAAACGCTGACTCGCACGGGAAGCTATGACGCGCCGTCGGCCAACTACTCGGTCACGCAGCCAACTTTGACCGCGAGCATTAATGCGGTCGCGCCCTCTGCGCCTTCCATCACGGGCATCACGGCGGGGGACACGCAGTTCTCCGTTGCCTTCACTGCACCAAGCTCCAACGGTGGTTCGACCATCACCAACTACGAATACTCCACCAACGGGGGCACAAGCTGGACGACTCCGAGTCCCGCTGCCACTTCCAGCCCACTTGTCATCACTGGCTTGGTCAATGGCACGACTTACGATGTGCAACTTCGCGCGGTGAACTCCGCGGGTAGCGGCACGGCGACTGCCACAACGCAAGGCACCCCGGTCGCGCCCGCCTCGCCGACCATCACGGCGCTGCCTGGCGTGCTCGGGTCCGCCCTCAGTGCCACCTACGGCACGCCTTCCGCAACGCAATCCTTCACCGTTTCGGGTGCGACTTTGTCGGGCAATCTTACCGTCACCGCGCCCACCGGATTGCAAGTTTCTACCAACAGTAGCACGGGCTTTGCCTCGAGCCTGGAACTCATCGCGGCTTCCGGCTCGGTGAGCAGCACGACCATCCATGTGCGTCTGCCCGCCACCGCCGCAGTGGGCACCTACAACAGCCAGAACATCACGGTGTCCGGCGGAGGCGCCACGACGCAAAACGTCGCCACCACCTCGAGCGGCAATACGGTCAGCCAAGCGCCCCTGACTATCACGGGCATTTCGATCGCGAGCAAAGTTTACGACGGCAACACCACAGCCACCATCAGCGGCACAGCGGCCTACAGCGGCTTGGTCGGCGGCGAGACCTTCAGCATTGCCGGCACGCCCGGCGCGACCTTTGCCAACAAGACGGTGGCCAACGCCAAGAGCGTGACGGTGAGCGGTTACGAGGCGCCGAGCGCCAACTACAGCATCACTCAGCCCGCGGGCCTGACCGCGAACATCACGGCCAAGGAACTCACCGTCTCCGATGCGGTCGCCGCGAACAAAGTCTACGACGCCACCACGTCGGCCACGATCACGGGCAACTTGTCGGGAGTGGTTTCCGGCGACACGGTGACTCTCAGCGGCACGGGCACCTTTGCTTCCGCCAACCTTGGCACTGGCATCGCGGTGACGAGCACAAGCACATTAGGTGGAGCCGATGCCGGCAACTACTCACTCACCCAGCCGATCGGGCTTTCGGCCGACATCACCCAAGCGACTCAGACCATCACATTCGGTGCGCTCACCAATGTCACCGCCGGCACGACCAATGCCCTCACCGCCACGGCCAGCTCAGGATTGGCGGTGTCATATTCCAGCGCCAACACGAATGTGGCGACGATCAGCGGGACCAACGTGATCGCCGTCGCCGCCGGGGTGACCACCATCACGGCCAGCCAGGCGGGGAACAGCAACGTGGCGGCAGCCTCGCCGGTGAGCCAGGTATTGAATGTTTCTGGCGGAGGGGACTTGGGCACGCCCACGTCGACCCAGAACTTTGGCACGACTGCAGCAACAAACTCTTCTACCACCGGAAATACCACCACTATCCCAAATCCCACGGGATCGGGAACCACTTGGGCTAGAGGTGGGGCTGCCGCACCAAACGCGCCAATCATCGTGGCGACCAATACGCCTAATCCACTTGGAACGACGGGTGCTTACTTAAGGGCAGTCGCGTCAAGTTCCACATCGGTTTCAAAAGCCTCACCCACGGCAAGCTACACAAATGCCACGACCGAGTTTTACACTTCCTTCAAAGTATTATTTGGGAATTCCTCCGGGGTCTCTGGCGCCGATACAGGAAGCTGGGCCTTCTATCAGGGAACAGGTGCAATGTATACTGACGCAAGCGACTTTGCTGGAGCGCAGGTATTTTCCGGTCTCCGCTTTGCTTATGGTGCATCCGGTGCCATTACCCTGAACTACCGGAGTGGAAGCAGTTGGGTCACCACAAGTTTGACCAGCTCTTCCTTCACTCAAGGCACTGTTTACACGGTCGAAATCGTGGCCAACAACAAGTCCTCGGGCGGGATCAATTACACTTACAGTGGAAATTTAAGGTCTGTGGCAGTGCAGACTTTTGATCTTTATATTAATGGCACTTTGGTGGGCGACGACTTAGCCCGTGCGCAGCTCCCGGCTGGCAATACCATTAACGCAACCACATTTATCGGCCAAAGCAGCACATCGAACGCCGCGAATATATTTGTCGACGATTTTGTGGTCTACAACGCGGTTCCGGCCAGTATTGGAGGAGCCTCTCCGGCGATCACGCCGAGTGGCACGTTCCCGGCTTTGACCACGACGTATGGCACGGCCTCCACCAACACTAACTCGGTGCTGGTTTCAGGCGGCAGCCTGACTTCCAACATCACGGCAACACCGCCCGCCGGCTTCGAGGTCTCGACCAACGGCAGTGCTTGGTCGAGCAACGCCGTCTTCACCCAGACTGATGGCTTCGCCAATGGCACGCTTTATCTGCGTCTCGCGGCCAACGCCGCCGCGGGCTCTTACACCAACCGGTCCGTGGCCCTCGTCGCAGGCTCTGTTTCCAACAGCATCGCCATCTCCAACAGCACGGTGGGCCAATACCCGATCACCGTCGGTGCGGTGGCGACGAACAAGGTCTACGGAAATGCGGACCCGGCGCTTACCTACACCAACGCACCGTTGCTTTTCAGCGATACCTTCAGCGGCAGTATCACGCGTGCGGCGGGCACCAACGCGGGCACCTACGCGATTACGCAGGGCACATTGACCAATGCCAACTATGACATCACCTTCCTGACCAACTCGTTCACCATCACGCCGAAAGCCCTGACCATCACGGCGGACAGTGTGACCAAGGCCTTCGGGGTGGAACTCGCCTCGCCGCAAACCGGATCGACCGCCTTCACCAGCGGCGGGCTGGTCTCGGGCGAGTCGATCAGTTCGGTGACCATCACTTACACCGACGGCGCCGGCAGTGGTGCGGCCCCCGGCACTTACACCGACGCGGTGGTGCCCTCGGCCCCGGTCGGCATCGATACCAACAACTACACCATCACCTTTGTCGCGGATGACCTGACCGTCGACGCCTCACCGACCATCACGGTCGGCACCTCGAGCCTCCCGGCCTTCAGCACGACCTACGGCACGGATTCCTCCACGCAAACCTTCACGGTGACCGGCGGCAGTCTCACGGGTGACGTCACGGTGACCGCACCGGCCGGCTTCCAAGTCTCGACCAACGCCTCGGCCGACTTCGCCTCCAGCGTGGAGCTGACCTCCTCGGCCAATGCGGTGCCGACCACCACCATCTACGTGCGTGTGCCGGGCACGGCCAACGCCTCGACCAACCTCTCCGGCAATATCGAGGCGACCAGCGCGGGTGCGACGACACGCAATGTTTCCATCGCGGCGAGCACGGTTTCACCGAAGGCGCTGACCATCGGCGACCTTAGCGCGACCAACCGCGTCTATGATGCCACGACCAATGGCACGGTGAGCGGCACACCGGTTTATGTCGGCCTGACCAACAGCCAGAGCTTTGAGGTGACCAACAATGTCATCTGGAGCTTTGCCAACAAGAACGTCGGGACGAACAAGGCGCTTGCCGCCTCCGCCGACTTCACCGCGCCGAGCGCCAACTACACCATCGCCTCGCAGCCCGCTTTCTCGGCCGACATCACGCAGGCCACGCTCACGCTGAGCGGCGCGGCCGCGACCCCGCGGGCTTACGTTGCGGGCAATACCAATGTGACCATCACCGGCACGCTGAGCGGAGTGTTCGAGGGTGACACGGTTGGCTTCACCGGCACGGGCACCATCGCCAGCGCCAACGCGGGAACCAACATCCCGGTGACAGCCAATGTCACGCTGACCGGCGCCGATGCGGGCAATTACACGCTCACGCAACCCGAAAGCCTGACCGTCGACATCACCAAGGCAACCAACACCATAACCTTCGGCGCGCTATCCAATGTCACGGTCGGCACGACCAACGCGTTGACCGCCACGGCCAGCTCGGGACTGGCCGTCACTTACACCAGTTCCAATACCAACGTGGCGACGATCAGCGGGAGCAATGTCATCGCGGTGGCCCCGGGCGTGACCACCATCACCGCCAGCCAGGCTGGCGATGGCAACTTCGACGCGGCCACGCCGGTGGCGCAGAGCCTCACCGTCAATGCCGGACCGACGGTGCTTGCGGTGGGTGATATCGCCATCATCGGCTTCAATGCCAACGCTCCGGATGGCTTCGCCTTCGTCACTTGGGTTGATCTCAATCCCAACACTGTTATCAAATTCACCGATAACGGCTTCCTGTCCGCGAACTCGGCAAACTCGACCAACAATGGTCGTGGTGGTGAAAACTTTGTCACGTGGACCAACAGCACGGGGGCGGTGATTCCGGCGGGCACCGTCATCACCATCATCGATGGCACCCCTGCCACAACCAGCCAAGGTTCGGTTTCACAAACGCTTGGCGGCTTGGCAACTGGCGGCGACCAGATCTTTGCCTACCAAGGCCCCGGGGCGGGCACAACAACGAGCAACTCCGACTTCGGTTCGAATGCGAATCCCTCAACTTTCACTGGCACAATTCTTTTCGGACTAAACTATGGCGCTGCATGGCTTACCAGCGGCACTGCAAGTGCAAGCACCTCATACCGCCCGAGCGAACTAGCCGTTGAACTTGGCAGTATTGCTCTCGCAACCACTAGCACCACGCGTGGTCAGTATACAGGATCAAGGACAGGCCAAACTCTGGCCGCGTTCCGAGCGGCCGTTGTCAATCCCGCCAACTGGACAACTGGCACGAGCACGGGCGTTATTACTTTCAACACTACAGTATTCTCAATAGCCCAAGCCCAGAGCATCACCTTTGGCGCGCTCTCGGCGGTCACTTACGGGGATGCGCCGTTCGCCTTGACCGCCACAGCCAGCTCCGGTCTCTCGGTGACTTACACCAGCTCGAACGAGTCGGTTGCCACGGTCGACGGCAGCACCGTGACGATCGTCGGCGCGGGCTCGACCACCATCACCGCGAGCCAAGCGGGGGATGCCACCTTCGCCGCGGCCACGCCGGTGGCGCAAACGCTCACCGTCAATGCCGCGAGCTTGGCCGGAGGCGACATCACGCTCTCGCCGGTTGGCGACGGCAGCTACACGGCGAGCGGACCTGCCGGCAGCACCTTCAACCTCAACTACTCCGGTCGCACCGCCAACGGCATCACCACGAGTTACAGCAGCGCCACCGCGCCGACCGCCGCCGGTTACTACACCGTCACCGCCACGGCCACCGGCAACTACACCGGATCGAACAACACGAGCTATTTCATCGCCGGCCCGGTCGCCTTCGCCGACACGGTGCAGAAGATCGCGGCGGAAGATTCCATTGTCATCGAGGGATCCTCGCTCCTGGCCAACGACCGCCGCATCGACAATCTCGGCGCGGTGCAAACCGGCGGCCTGACCCTCTCGCTGGCCACGAGCGGCACGGACAACGAAGCGCAGGTCGACGGCTCGGATGTCCTCTTCCTCACGACCGGCGGCTCCGCTCCGTGGACCTTCACCTACACGATCATGGATGCGGCAAACAACACAGCCGTGGCCACCGTGACGGTGAACAACGACGCGGTGGAACAGCCGTTCACCCTGCAAATCGTGCGCATCGGCAGTGCGGCATTTGATGGCACCAACACCTCCGTGACGCACGACTTCGTCGGCGTTCCGAACCAAACTTACCTCATCGAATACTCCACCGACCTCGCCACTTGGACCAGTGCCGGAAACCAGAGCACCGGAACATCGGGATCTTTCGCTGTGACCATCAGCCGCGCGGGCAACTTCGCCTCTGCTTGGAACAGCGCCATGTTCTTCCGCGCCAGACTCGTCACCCCATGAACCGCCACATCCGACCCCTTGCGCTGATCCTGCTCTCCGCGTTTGTTCCCGCCCTGCCGGCCTTCGCGCAGCTTTCCATCGAGCGCACCATCACGCTCGATCAGATTGTCCCCGACCGCGGCTTCTACGTGAGCAGTTTTGTCTGGTCCAACACCGGCATTGTCTCGATCAGCGACGTGAACGTGCAACTCTCGCTCTCGGCCGCGCCGGGCACGACGATGCGCCTCGGGCAGATGTATGCCAGCCTCACACATGGGGTGGCCTTGGAGAGCGAGCGTGTGGCTGTGCTCCTCAACCGTCCCGGCGTGAACAACATCAACGGCTTCGGCAGTAATTTGGGCAGCTTGAACGTCTGGTTCGACGACTCGGTCTCGGCACAAAACGTCTACGGCATCACCAACGCCTCGGGAACCTACGCCGCCGACGGACGCATCGGGGTGAATCCTTTCGGTCCACGCGTCGCCTACAACTCCAACCAGAACACCGCCGGACTCTCCGCGCTCAACGGAGAATGGCAGGAGAGCGGGCGGTGGAGCCTGCTGGTGGCCGACGCGCAAAGCGGCAACCGCGCGGAGGTCGACAGCTGGACGCTCCGCGTCATCGGCGAGGGTGCTTCGAATGGCGTCGTCAATCCCGGCGATGCTTCCACCATCAAATCGGCAGCCGGCACGCAGACCATCGCCGCGGCCGTCAACGCCTCTGGCACGGGCGTCAATGCCGTCAATCTCTCGCCGGCCGAGGGGGCGAAACTGCTCCTTTCGGGCGGACTGAGCGGAGCGGGCGATTTCCGCAAGCAGGGCAACGGCATCCTGCGCCTCGAGGGCGTGTCGTCGAATTTCTCCGGCAAAGTCGTCGTCGACTCGGGCGAAGTGCAACTGGCCAGCAGCGGCGCACTCGGCACTTCGGGACGCTTGGAAATCGTAGGCTCCAATCCCCTTGTCCGGCTGGTCAATTCCGCCGTCATCTCCAACGCCATCGTGCTTTCCAACGCG
Organism: Chthoniobacterales bacterium; assembly: GCA_044371145.1. GTDB lineage: Bacteria > Verrucomicrobiota > Verrucomicrobiia > Chthoniobacterales > JACTMZ01 > JACTMZ01. Next base: position 15,803 of record JBILUI010000016.1, read on the forward strand.
GGCACTACGCGCTTCGACGGCTCAGGCAGACTCGCCGGCGGCATCAGCGGAACCGGCGGCATCGTCAAAGAAGGCGCCACCACCCTGACCATCGCTGGCGTCAACACCTTCACCGGCCCCACCGATGTGACAGCGGGCAAACTGGTCGTCAACGGTGTTATGTCCAACAGCCCCGTCACCGTGCAGAGCAACGCAGTCATCGGTGGCACCGGATCGGTGGGAGAAATGACAATTTTCGCCGGCGGAACTTTGGCGCCGGGCAATTCGCCGGGAGCCATGACCAACGTCGGCAACCTCACTTGGAGCGGCGGCGGTTTCTACGATTGGGAAATTTTCAACGTCGCCGGCTCGCCGGGGTCGGAATGGGACTTCATCGACGTCACCGGCCAACTGCTCTTCTCCGGCTTGAGCGCGACGAACCAATTCAGCATCAATCTCTTCTCCCTCTCCGCTCTGCCGAATACCGTCGGCTCGCTCAGCGGTTGGAATCCCAACACCAACTACAGTTGGACCATCCTTTCCGCCGGAAGTTCCATCACTGGTTTCAATGCCGCCAACTTCACGCTCAATCTGGCCAACTTCACGAACAACAATGCGCTCAGCGGCGGACTCTTCTCCCTCGCCGCGCAAGGTGGTGATCTGAATCTTCTCTTCACCGCCGCCGTTGGCGGAGGCGGGGGACAGCCCATTCCCGAGCCTGGCACTTGGGCCGCCGCGGCGCTGCTCGCCATCGCCGCGTGCTACATCCGCCTGCGCCGTCGTTCCGCGGCGCAGTAGCACGTTTGCAAGCGTTGCGATGGACTTGCGCTAAGGACGCAGCGCACCGCCTGCGTCACCCTGCGGGTCCCGCTACGCGTCGCGGTATTTTCTACCGCGCGGCCATCACCGCAAGAAAAGCGGCCACCGCGCAGGCCAAGCCGATCGCGATGTAGAAAAACCATCGCGTGCGCGGAAATGGATCCAGAGTGGAGCAACTCTGGCAATAACCCAAAGTGACCGAGCGCGATCCACAACGTTGGCAGCGCTTCATGGCGAATTTTACGCCCGCAAGTCACCGAAGCTCGAGCCGTTGCTGGTGACATTTCCGTGACAGCGGCGCGGGGCGACGCACCGGCATCTGGTTGCCGACCTCCGGCCGTCCGCCTCCTGCTTTCCACCCGCCACCAGCTCCCTGCTCCACGCTCCCTGCTCAATCCCGCTTCTTTTGTGTCCTTGTGACGGAAAGTTTGCTTTTGAAACATCAACCAAAACACGCGGATCCAGTATTCATGCGGGTTGGCGGGCGGTCTCGGGGTTTAGGTGACGATGTGACTTTAATTTCACAATTCGTGTTTTGCCGCGGCTGACGTTGCCGCCTTGATTGGTGGGCGACATGGCCCGTCCGCAACTTGCCAATCCGCGAACTCTGCCCCGACGCCTCCGTGCCGCGGCATTGGGTTTGTTCTTGGCAGCCTTTGCCCCCGGGCTTTCATGCGCGCAGGTTTCCATCGAGCGCATCATTTCCGTCGGGCAAACCGTTCCCGATCGGGGTTCCTATGTCAGCAGCATCGTTTGGTCCAACGCGGGCATCGCCACGATCAGTGACGTGAACGTGCAGCTCTCGCTCTCGGCCGCGGCGGGCACGACGATGCGCCTCGGGCAGATGTATGCCACGGTGACCCACGGCGTCGCCTCGGAGAGCGAGCGCGTGGCCGTGCTCCTCAACCGCCCCGGCGTGAACAACACCAACGCCTTCGGCAGTAATTTGGGCAGCTTGAACGTCTGGTTCGACGATTCCGTTTCCGCGCCGAACATCTACGGCATCACCAATGCGTCGGGCACCTACGCGGCGGACGGTCGTATTGGCGTCAATCCCTACGGCCCGCGCGTTGCTTACAATTCCAACCAGATCACCGCCGGACTCTCCGCCCTGAATGGCGATTGGCAGGGGAGCGGCACTTGGAGCCTGCTCGTGGCCGACGCGCAAAGCGGCAACCGCGCACAGGTCGACAGCTGGACGCTCCGCCTCGTCGGCACGGCGGCGGCCAGCGGCACGGCCTCCCCCGGCGCGGGCGGCACCATCAGTGTCATAGGCACCGGCACCCAGACCTTCGGTGCCGTGCTCGTCTCGGATGGCGCGGGCTCCGATGCGGTCAATCTGTCCGCTTCCGCCGGCGCCAATCTCTGGGCTTCCAACGGCCTTTCCGGCGCCGGGGACTTCCGCAAGCAGGGCGAGGGGATCCTGAGGCTCGGCGGCGTTTCCTCGAACTTCTCCGGCAAGGTGGTGGTTGATTCTGGCGAAGTGCAACTGGCCAGCAGCGGCACACTCGGCTCCGGACGTCTTGATATCGCCGGCGCCAACACCCTGCTCCGTCTGGTCGACTCGCCGGTGCTGGCCAATGCCATCGTCCTTTCCGGCGGCAACGCCGTGCAACTCGCCGGCGCCGGCAATCTCGACGGCACGATCAGCGGCGAAGGTGGCTTGACCAAAGTCGGCGCCGACACGCTCGGAATCGGCGGCGCGAACACCTTCAGCGGCGCGGTGCGTGTGTTCGGCGGCACGTTGTCGGTTGGGTCTGACGCCGCGCTAGGCGATTCCGCCAACGCGGTGACCATTTCGAATGGCGCGGCACTCCGCTTCACCTCCTCGCTTTCCAGCGCGCGCGACGTGACGGTGGCCACGGGAACGACCGGTAGCCTCGAGGCCGCGGAGGGCACGTTTCTGACACTGTCTGGAACCTTGAGTAAAAACGGATCCGTCTTGCGCTTCAGTGGCGGCGGCACCTTTGCCGTCAGCGGTCAAATCACCGGACCTTCACCAAACTCAGACCTTGTGGTGGACGGCAGCACCGTGGTGCTCAGCAACACCAATAGCTACGTGGGCCCGACCATCATCACCAATGGCGGCACGCTCGTGCTCGGAACGAACAACGCCATGCCGTCCGGCTCGAACCTCATCCTCGGCGGCGGCACCTTTCGTGTCGGTGTTTTGAATTACAACGCCGATTCCGCGCTTTCCATGGGCACGCTCACCCTCACGGCGGACTCGACGATCGATCTGGGCAACTTCGGAACGAGCGGCGACCGCAATCTGGTTTTCGCCAACAGCGCGGCCATCACGTGGGCGACCAACGCCGTGCTCACCATCAGCAACTGGCAGGGCGTGGCCCTCGCGCAGAGCGAGGTGACCAGGCTCATGTTCGGCACCGGCGGCTTGGACTCCACGCAACTCGCCCAAATCCGCTTCGCTGATCAAAATATCACCGGCGGTGTTCTCGTCGGTCTCAACGGTGAGCTCTCGCCCATTCCCGAGGCTGACATCATCTACGCTGCGCTGGCACTCGCGCTCTTTATCCTCTGGCGCGAGCGCCGCCGCTTGCTCCACTTCGTCCGCTCCGTCACTCCGCCGCGGTATTGAGAAGCCCCGGAGCGGATGCGCCGAGGTAACGAGTCATACCAAGCCTCAAAAGGTTTCAGACTTTGATCTTGTGGTGGATCGCGATGTCCCTATCGCGATTTACCGATTCAAATATCGCGCCGGGACGGCGCGATCCACCTTTCCAGAGATCCAGAACCTTTTGGTGATTGATATCACTGGTGGCGAGTGGCGGGAAAGAGGCAAGCGGCAGGCGCGGAGGGTGCAAAGGCTGGTCGGAGGTCGGAGGCGAGATGCCGGAGGTGCAGCGCCGTGACCAGCCACCAGTGACCCGCTACCCGCCACGGTTTGGTTTTCCCCATTCCGGCTCCCTGCTCTATTCGGCCCCGATTGACCCCGTGTCCACGATCGACTATCAGTTCTGCATGGGCAGGCAGAGAAAAAGTCGCGAATTCAACGTGGTCATCGAGCGTGACTCGGAGGGATTTTACGTCGCCACCGTGCCCGCTCTGCGCGGATGCCATACCCAGGCGCGCACTTTGGACCAGCTGACCAAGCGGATTCGCGAAGCCATCGAGCTTTGCCTCGAGGTGGACGGCAGCGACTTCGAGACTCCCGACTTTGTCGGGGTGCAGCGCGTTGCGGTCTGATGCCGAAACTGCGCAGACTCAAGGGCAGGGAAATCATCGCCATCTTGGCCGATCACGGGTTCGCGGTGGTTCGCGTCAAAGGCAGTCATCATTTCCTGCGCCATGCCGACGGCCGTTGCACCGTGGTCCCCGTGCACGCCGGCGAAACACTCGGTCCGGGTTTGCTCTTACAGATCCTCCGCGACACCGAATTGACCAAAGAAGATTTGCTGTAGTGGTCTTTGTCATATCCGCGCGCGAGAGTGGTTGCGGCTCCGCTCTCACGCCTCAGGTTTCAGCACTGTCCGCCTACGGGCTCTCGGCCTGCTTCTTCCAGAGTGCCAGCGTGTCGATGATCGTCTGCCAGCGCTGCGGGGTCATTTCGCGGGGGAACTGCAAGATCACGTCTTCGTTGCCGTCGAGCGGGATGGAGGCGGTGCGGCGACCGGTGACCGCTTCGATTTGTTCGCGTCTGGCTTCCAACTGCGCGGCGGACAGACCGAGCAGGGCCTCGCCGAGCATCGGCCCGGCGGCGGCCTCGGCTTCGCGGTTTGTCGCTTTCAGCTTTTCCATGGCAAGCGAGAGGCGCGATTTGTTCGGTGACTTGTTTTTGCCTCCGTGGCCGTCACTGGTGATCGCTTCGGCCAACTCGTCAAAGCTGAGCGCTTGCTCCATCAATTCAGCATATTCGACCGTGGAGCGAAAGTTCTCCAAGAGCGCATCGACCGATTGCGGATTGAATCGGCGCTCCGCTACCAAGTATTCGCGGAGCGGCTCGTTGGCGGGAAGGATCGGACCGAAGCGGTTCCATAGGTCTTCGTAGATTGGTGGACGCAAAGCCGCCTGCTGGCGCAGCACGCGGTTCATCACATCGTAGTGCGGAATCGTGGTCAGCATGATGGCCGGGGATGTCAGGCGCACGCGGCGCTCGCGTGTCTCCCCCGCTGGTAGATCATCGATCAGCCCGAATTTTTTCAGCGCGGCCAGCCGCAGATTGAGCCAACTGCTTTCGGGCCGGAGACCCAGGGCTTCGGCGGCCGCAGTGAGGGTGACCGCGTGGCTGCCATCGGCCACCGGCTTGATCTTCTGGGTCAGCCATACGGCCTCGGCCAATCCGATGTGCGGGTAGGCCGGGCTGCGCATGCGGTCGGAGGGTTTGTTGCGGGTGGTGCGGGTCATGGGAGAACTCTCGACTCGCTGCAAACAAACCGCAAGCGAAAAACAATAAAAAACAAACTAATTAACACATCGAGGGCTGCTTCGCCCTGGTTCAGGGCGGGCAAGCCCGAGAGAGGCGGAGACCCGCCCTCGGCAAGGGCGACCCCGCCCTCACCGAGGGCGCAAGCGCCCTCAATGAGAGGAGGGCCGCCCTGCCTCAGGGCGCCGCAGCCCAGAGTGAGGGCGGCCCCTCCCTCGCCCGGGGCAGCCACGCCCTCACTGCGGGACGCCTCGCCCTAAGACCAAAATAAGAAGCGCATAAATTTATTTGACTTTTCCATCCGAATGTGAGATAATTGATGTGGAGATTAGGAGAAGGCCCCGGACTCGGCTCTGCATTGGCAGGGAATGGAGAAAGGGGCCCTCAAACCAACTGGTCTCTTTAGAATATAGAAAAGTATGAGTGCATTATCGCCCTTCATCAAAAACCCTAACCGCACTGTTGAGAAGGCCGGACAGGTGTCCGTTGCCTGGCAACAGCATGCCCCGGCAGCGTCGTTTGCCGGAATGACTCTCGAGCAGTTCCGCGAGAAGATCGGTGCGTCGCAAACAACGCGTGACAAAGTCGCTGCCGCCGAGGCCGACCTGCGCGGTTTTATCGCCGCACGAGCCACCGCGGATGTCGAGACCCGGGATGTTGTCGCCTTGGTGGTCAACTCGATCAAAGGAAGTCCCGAGTTCGGGCAGAATTCGCAACTCTACAGAGCTTGCGGATATGTCGCCTACGGTGAGCGCTCTTCGGGCCTTACCCGCCGCGGCACCATGCCGGAACCCGCGGTCTCCTCGAACTAAAAAAGGCCGGCGTCCGGTGAATTAAGCAACCCGGACGCCGACCCCAGTTCGACAATTGGGAGGTTAACACACACGCCGCCGCGGGGGTCAATCCTCCGCGGCGGTCTTTTTTTACCGCGAGGCCAACACGGCGATCCATGCGGCGAGTCCGCTGGCCGTCAAGACCGCGACATAAAGGGCGCGGCGATACCAAGGGAAGGGGTCGAACGAGCGGCAGTTCGGACAATATCCCCTCCGCGCCGAGCGTGATCCGCAGCGTTGGCAGCGTGCCATGGAGAGCGATTAACGCAGCGCGCCGTGGGGAGGCAAGCCACGCAGTGCAACTTTCGCGTCACGGACGATTTCGTTTGTTATCGCGGATGGTGTTTTCCGCAGCCTCAAACTCGCCACAACCACCCGCGACTCGCCACGGCATGCCCGGCGTGCCTCCATGTCACGCCGTAGACGTTCGCCGCGGCGAACGCGAAGGCGGATCCGTTCCAGCCCCAAGCTCCGCGCTCGATACCCCCTGCTGCCCTGACCTCGTCGGGGTTACGCCTGTTACAGCTAAAGTCGTTGGAAATCAGGGGATTGTCATGTGACAGAACCTTTACATTAAAGGTTTTGGGTTTCGGAGTTGCGCCACGCACTGTTCGCGGCGTGCTGCAGACGTTCCGGCAGCCCTTGCTGCAACCATACTCAATACACACCAAAGATGAAAAAACTCCTCACCACCATCGCGCTCGCGGGCGCGTTCATCACCGGCGCGCAAGCGCAGAGCGTGCTCATCACCGAAATCAACTCCAACGGCACTGGCGGCGACTTCTTCGAGATCTACAACTACGGCCCCGTGACCTTGGACCTCACCGGATGGCGGTGGGGGGACTATGACGTCCGCAATTGGGCCTCGGCTTGGTCGTTTGACGCCGCCACGCTGAATCCGGGCGAGGTTGCCGTCGTCGGCGTGGGAAACAACAGCGCGCCGCCTACGCCGCTCTTTGGATCCGCCGCGGCCAACACCGCCTTCCGCACGAGCTGGGGCCTGTCGTCAAGCGTCAAGATGCTCACCTGGACCGGCAATGGCGCGGGGCTCGGCAGCGGCGACGGCGTGATCCTGTTCAATGATGCGGGCAATGTGGCCAACTCGTTGATCTACCGGATCGCTCCGCTCGTCAGCGCGACCAACCAGGATTCTTCGACCGTCGCGCTGAGCACGTTTACCAAATCATTCGCTCCGCAGCCCACCGCCAACGGCCACGCCGGCGTCATGGGCGGCGGCACTTCCACGGAGTCGCTCGTGTGGGATCCGGAATCTGCGGTGGGAAGTCCGACCTACCGGAACGCGGTCTTGAACCAATGGGATGCCTTTGCCAATCCCAACAGCGCCACCACCATCGGCTCCCCCGGAGTGGTCCCCGAGCCCAGCACCTACGCCCTGCTCGCCTTGGCCGGCGCCGGCTTCGCCGCCTACCGCTTCCGCCGCCGCGCACGCCGCTGAGTTCAGATCCTTTGATCCGAATCGCCACGGTCGCGTTTCTCGTCGCTACTGCGCTGACATCCGGCGCTGCGGTGGGACCGCGCATCGTCGCGGCAGGATCCATCCCGGCGGGCGCGTTGGATGCGGAGGGCGAGACAGTCGGCGGGCTCGGGTCGGCCATGGAAATCCTGCCGACCGGAGAAATCGCCATGCTCAGCGACCGCGGGGCGGGGGACGGCACGATCGATTATCGTCCGCGCCTGCAGTTTTTCACTCTGGCACGCGACGGTTCGAGGCTCGAGTTGCAGTTGGTCCGCACGTTGGTTCTGCGCGATTCCAACGACCGCGCTTTCACCGGACTGTTTCCCGATCGCCCCGCAGTCGAACCGCCGCAGCGCGAGGATGGACGCATGTGCCTCGACCCCGAAGGATTGGCTGTGGCGGAGGACGGCCGCATTTTCATCTCCGAGGAATACATGCCTTCGGTGCGCGAATTCGACGCGGATGGCAAATTCGTCAGGCGTTTTCCCACTCCGGCTCAATTCATTCCGCGCGGATCCGCCGGTCCGGACTTCGCCGCGGATGATGCGGACACGCTTGTCGCGGGTCGCGAACCGAACCGCGGTTTCGAGGGCTTGGCTTTGCTGCCCGATGGCAAATTGGCGACCGTGTTGCAAAGCGGCCTGGTTCAGGAGGGCGGCCGCGAAGCCGGATCGACCCGGCTGGTCGTCTATGACACCGATCCTGAAGGGGCGCCGGCGATTTATCTCCTGCCTCTGGCCGATGCGGCGGAACTCGACGACTCGGCTCCCGCCGGAAAGAAAATCAAGGCGCGCCACCTCGTGGTCAGTTCGCTCGCCGCCCTGCCCGACGGACGATTGCTGGCCCTCGAGCGCGACAACTTCGGGGCGGATGGATCGGAAAGTTATCCGCCGGCCCGCTGGAAAGCCGTCGTGCTGCTCGATCTGCGGGGGGCGGACGACCTGACTGGCCGCGCCGATCTTTCCGGTGCCGCTCCGGTCAAGCGGACGGTTCTTTTCAATCTCGCCGCCTTGGATACTGCGGCGCACGGGTTGCCGCGCGCGGCAATGCCGGCCAAATGGGAGGGCCTTGCCGTGGCCGCGGTCGATGGCGATCGCGTGCGTTTACTCCTTTCCTCGGACAACGACTTTCTCGTTCCCGACCTTTCTTTATCCGACGGCCAAGCTCCGCGGATCGTCCCGTTCCCGCGTGCCGTGCATGCCCAAGACACGTGGATCTTCGAGATCGAAACCGTCCTGCCGCCCCTTTCCGCCTCCCGGAACGCCGACCAACACATCCAACGCACGACATGAAAAAAACAACATCCGCCTTCACCCTTATCGAGCTCCTCGTGGTTATCGCCATCATCGCCATTCTGGCCGCTCTCGCGGTTCCGGCGGTGGGTAGTGCGATGAACTCGTCGCAAAAAGCCTCGACCCTCAACAGCATCAAACAGATCAGCACGTTGGCCGTGACCTATGCGGCGGAGAACAATTACCGTCTCCCCGCCGAGGGCGGCGACGGGGTGCAGTCCTTCGGTGCCCTGCGCACCCAGACCAACGCCTGGTATAACGTCCTGCCCCCGCTGGCCGGGCTGAAAGCGGCCAGCAATTACCGCGCGAACCCTGCCGACTTCTATGACAAAAGCAGTGTGTTCTTCGTCGGGGCGGCCTCTTACCCGAAGCAGAAGCTGAACAGCGCCTACTTTGCTTTCGCCATCAATTCGCAGCTCGACCACGGCCAGTCCAACCTGCCGGGCGGAATCCGGGTCAACCTGGCCCGGCTGCCCCATCCCTCGCGCACCGCGCTCTTCGCCGAAGCCGCTTTGCCGGATGAAAAGCACCTGCTGCCGCCCGGCGGCGCTTCCGACAGCCTCGGTCAGCCCAAGGTGCGCGACGAACGTTTCGTCGGGCGCTACGGCAACGCCGGCATCATCGGTTTTGCCGACGGACACGCCAGGATCGTGTCCAAGGAACAAGCTTTCGACACCAACGTCGTCATCTGGCGTTTCGCCCAAAACTGAACAGCACCATGAGAATTCCCCCGCTCCTCCTCGTCGCCTTACTCCTGCCGGCCGCCACGGTTGCCGTTCAGGCCCAAGCCGTCCTGCGCATCACCGAAGCCATGAGTTCCTCCGGCACCGGTGGCACGGCCGATTGGTTCGAGGTGACGAATTACGGCAACGCGCCCGCGGACATCACCGGATTCAAGATGGACGACAACAGCTTCGCTTCGGGATCAGCCGTGCCGCTGAACGGCGTGACAACGATCGCCCCGGGCGAGTCGGTGGTGTTCGTCGAATCAGCTGCGCCGCTCACCGATGTCCCGGACTTCCGCACGTTCTGGGGCTTCGCCGAGTCGGTGCAGGTCGGTTCTTACACCGGCAGCGGTGTCAGCTTCAGCTCCGGCGGCGATGGAGTTGCGATCTTCAACGCGGCCAATACCGAAATCACGCGCGTCACATTCGGTGCAGCCACGACGGGCCGGAGCTTTTATTACGTCTACAATTCTGCG
>JBILUI010000017.1:0-25468 GCA_044371145.1 Chthoniobacterales bacterium
TGGGAGAGTTCCGTGTGGCGCTTTTCGCGAACGGGGCCGGCGCGGGATCTCCAACCAGCACCCAAGATCTTAGCCTGATCGGTGCCGGAGCAACACTGGCCCACGGACAGACGCTCATTCTGAAAAATTCCGGGGCTGCTTTGACTCTGCCGGCTGGTGTGGTCGCGTACAACTCTGGCATTGCAAACTTCAACGGTGACGACGCGCTGGCTTTGCAGTCGTTGGATGGATCGGTCAACTATGACATTTTTGGTGTTATCGGCAACGATCCGGGAACAGCTTGGACGGCAGGTGGTCTCTCAACTTTGGACCAAACACTCACCCGCGACTCCGACGTCCTGTTCGGCGTCACGGTCAATCCCTCGGGAACGGGGTCCGGTGCTTTCACCACCTTGGGCACGGAATGGACCGGCTCGCCCATCGATACGGTGAGCAATCTCGGATCCCATACAATGAACCTTCAAACCGGCAGCGGCACTATCGGTTCAACCGTAGCTGGCGCTAACGTAACCTATTCGGGAGCTCTCTCGGCTGCGGGCGCGACCACGCTCACCGCAGCAGCCGGCGGCACCACAACCTTTTCGGGCATCGTTTCCGGCGCGGGCACGGTGACCAAGACCGGTGCCGGCACGGTGACGCTTTCCGGCGCTTCGGCCAACACCTTCACCAACATGACCACCGTGAGCGCGGGCACGTTGCAGCTTAACAAAACGGCGGGCACGGATGCGCTGGCGGGTGATGTTACGGTGAACAGCGGCGCCTTCCTGCTGATCTCGCAGAGCCACCAGGTGAACAACAACGCGGACGTCACCCTCTCCGGCGGCACGATCACGCGCGGCGCTGGCGTCAACGAGGCGTTCGCAAGTCTCAACCTGACAACGGGGTCCTTCTTGGATTTTGGCACGGGAGCAACCGGAAGCATGACATTCGGAACCTACGAGGAGAACACGACTCCGAGTGCGCTCTTGACGATCAACAACTTCCTGCCGGGCAATTCCTTCACCTTCAGCAACGCACAGTTTGCTGGTAACGGTTCGAACATCGCAGCCTACTTCACCTTCGGAACAGGATTCCAGGGACGATCGATCAGTGATCTGGGTGGTGGCTCCTTCACCATCACGGCCATTCCGGAGCCTTCGACTTACCTTGCGGCGGCGGGCCTGCTCAGCCTCATGCTCTGGCCCTCGCGCAAGCGTATCATCCGCGACACGAAGAAAATCCTCGGCTTCACCCCGCCGATGCGAGACAGGCTCGCCCGACGGGCGAGCGAGGGCTGACACCTGAGTTTGAGCCGGAGTGAAACGGAGACAGCCGAAGGCAAACCTGAGTGGGGTGACGGGCGACGAGATCCGGTTCCTGTTGAAGGCCTCAATTTTTCCTCGCGACTGACGATGCCATAACAACCCCGCTGCCGCCCGGGTGTTCCATCCGCCCGGGCGGCCGGGGCGAAGGCCATGCCTCAACCCTAGCAGCGCAACTATGTGTCAAATTTGTCACTCTTCCGCATTGGAAGTTCCGCTTTTTTCCTCCTAACATAAGACCCAACCCACCCCCAAAACTCCTCAACCATGATCTTTAGACGCAATCTCCCCGCGCTGCTCTGCGCCGCACTTCTCCCCGCATTCTTTGCCCCGAGCGCCTCGGGGCAGGACATTGTAGCGGGATGGGACTTTCAGACGACTACGAGCGGAGGGACGGCGATTCTCGCGTCGCCAAATACCCAAACAGTTTTCAACGCGAACGTTGGTAGCGGAGCCTTGCATTTGAATGGGACCGAGGGATCAAGTGCATGGGTTGCGGCTTCCGAGCTGAATGCTTTCGCAGGCACTGCTGTAAATGCGACTAATGGCCTGTCAACAACGACCACATCTCCCGCGGCTCTGGCGGTTTTGGGCGGCACGGGGAATGCAGCGAACGCGAAATCCATTTCTTTCAAGTTCTCAATGGTGGGAAAAAAGGATCTTCAGATCAGCTTCGCCGCGCAAAGATCGAGCTCAGGTTTCAGCAGCCAACTATGGGAGTATAGCACCAACGGCTCTACTTGGTCCTCCATCGGCACTTTGATAGGCGGCACAACGGCAGGGACTATCAGGGATAGTTTCGCCAACACCGGCGTCCTTTCCCTGCCAACAGTGACTGGTTTGGACGGTGCGGCTACGGCTTACGTCAAGGTGACTTTCACGGGAGCGACATCGTCTTCGGGTAACAACCGTTTGGATAACTTCAGGTTTATGGCATCCGCAGGCAGCCCGACTGCACCTGCGATCACTTCCTTCTCCCCTTCATCCGGTTCAGTCGGCAACACCGTGACGATCAACGGCAGCAACTTCGGCGCGACGCCCGGCGTCAAATTCAACGGCATCGCCGCGGCGTCGCCCATAGTGAATGGCGCTGGCACGCAGATGACAGTCTTTGTGCCAAGTGGTGCCACGACGGGTAAAATCACGGTCGAGGTTGGTGCCGAGACCGCGACCAGCGCGACGGATTTCACCGTAATTGCCCCAGGCACGCCGACCATCACGCTCTCGACGAACACCATCACCGGGCTCAGCACGTTGACCGAATCGCCCTCCACCGCGACCAATTACACGGTGACCGGCACGAATCTCGGAGCCACGCCCATCACGGTCACCCCGAGTTCGGCTCTGCTTGAAATCGGCACCAACGGCACGGATTTCACGAACAGCTTGAGTCTTCCCGCGGTGGGCGGTGTTCTTTCGAACAATGTCTTCGTTCGTGTCGCGGCCACGAACGTGGTGACGAACTACACCGCTTCCATCAGCCACGTGAGCGGCACGGCCAGCAATTCGCTCGCGGTGAGCGGCGCGATCACAGCACCTGTGCCTGGTCAGACCTACTTCGACATGTCGTCCGGGGACTACTCCAATTCTTTCTCGGGCTGGACGAATTATGCAACAAATTGGAACGGACTCGCAGTCGACACTACCGGAACAATCCCCAGCGCCACGCGCATAACAGCAGCGTCAATCAACATTATCGCCCCCAGCTCGAGCGGAGGCGTTCAGAGCACGATTACTTCGACCAACCTGCAATTTCTTTCCACAGGATCTACAGTCAACACCAGTTCAACGGGAGCGGATCTCAATCTCAACTTCTCCGGCCGCAACGCCGGCACAATCAGCTTCGCTGCAGCCCAAGTCAACAACTCCACCGGGGACCGCGTTGGAACCCTCCAACTTTACTACTCCACGGACGGCAGCACTTGGTCCGAGCTTACGGGCACAGGCTTGCCGTTTACCGCCACAAATAACGTGGCAAGCTCCGCGAATATCAGCGTCAACTTGCCCTCGGCTTTGAACGGCCAGAGCACGGTCAAACTCCGCTTTTACTACTACAACGGTCCTTCGAACGGGACGACTGGAAGCCGTCCCAAGATCAGCATCGATGACCTGCTCGTGACCTCAGTGCCCGCCAGCACTGCGCCATCGATCATCTCTTTCTCTCCGGCCTCTGGCTTAGCCGGCGCTACGGTCACCATCAATGGCTTCAATTTCGGCGCGACGCCCGGCGTCAAATTCAACGGGACGACGGCCACGGTGACGGCCTCCTCGAGCACATCCATCACTGCGACCGTGCCATCCGGCGCCACAACAGGAAAGATTACAGTCGAAGTGGCCGGCGAGCCTACGGCTACCAGTGCGACCGACTTCACGGTCCTCGCGCCCAATACGCCGATCATCACACTCTCGACAAACACGATCTCCGGCCTGAGCACCCTGACCGGAGTCGCCTCGGAAGCAACCAACTATTCCGTCACCGGAACGAACCTCGGAGTCACGCCCATCACGGTCACGCCGGATTCCGGTCTGCTTGAAATTGGCACCAACGGCACGGACTTCACCAACACCTTGAGTCTTCCCGCCGTGGACGGTGTCCTTTCCAATAATGTTTTCGTTCGCGTCGTCGCCACCAACGTGGTGACGAACTACACCGCGTCCATCAGCCACGTGAGCGGCACGGCGAGCAATTCGCTCGCGGTGAGCGGTGCGATCACGGCACCTGTGCCTGTTCTCTCGGTGAGCACCAACACACTGAGTAGTTTCACCACGACGACCAACACGCCTTCGTCCGCCCAGACCTTCACCGTGACCGGATCCAACCTGACCACAAACGTGACGGTCGGAGCACCGACCGGATTCCAAGTGGCCAACGACGGCAGCACGTGGGGCACGAACACCTCGCTCACGCCGATCTCCGGCAGCGTGAGCAACACTGTTTCCGTGCGGCTCGCCGCGACCAATGTCTCCGGTCCCTTCTCCGGCAATGTCACCGTGGCCAGCACCGGTGCCACCCAGCGAACGGTAGCAGTGAGCGGCTCGGTCGAATCTCCCAGCGTCCCAGGACTGGTTTATTGGAACTTCAACACGGCAACGCCCACCTCGGGAACCAATGGTGACTATGCCGCTTGGACCTTCGGTCCGCTGACCCAAAGCAACAACAACGGAACAACCACCTTGTTCACCAGCACGTCGCCGTCCTCGGGCTATACCAATCCTTTTAATGTCGTGGCTTCGGGCGGAACGAATGCGGGAGCGGCCGCGAGAACCGGCGCATTCAACGCCGATTCCAACGCCTTCTTCGAGGTGCAGGTGGTGGTGCCGAGCAACACGACAACATCGATCACAAACATCTCGTTCGGCTCGCGATCGACAGGCACTGGTCCTGCCGCCTATTCGATCCGGTCGAGCGCCGACGGATTTGCTGCGGATTTAGCGACCAATACGCTCACTACCAACTCCACATGGGCAATGAATGTGGCGCCCGTGGCGATCGCTCTTTCCAACGGCACCAACACCATCCGCATCTATGGCTTCAACGGTTCGGGAAGCCCGAGTGCGAACACTGCCAACTGGCGCATCGATGACCTGACGCTGGCCCTTGCTGCGGGTGTCGGCCCTACGCCGACACCCCCGACGATCACCAGCACGAATGCCTTCACGGGAACCGTCGGCGTGGCGTTCAGCAACGACGTTACGGCCACCGGCGATGCACCGATCGGGTTCTCCGGGACCGCTCTGCCCGGCGGGCTTTCCGTGGCCTCTGGCGGAGCCATCACCGGCACACCAACGGCTGCAGGCCCGTTCAACGCAACCCTGACGGCGACCAATGCCGCTGGAACCACAAATCAGGCAGTTACGTTCACTATCGCCAAGGGAGCGGTTTCGATCACAACGCCTCCGACTGCCTCGGGTCTTGTCCAAGGCCAGACGCTGGCTTCATCTACCCTCAGCGGCGGCTCGGCGAGCGTGCCCGGCACCTTTGCCTGGACCGACTCAAGCATCATCCCGCCGGTCGGCACGACGAGCTATGGCGTGACTTTCACGCCGACCGATGCGGCCAACTACGACACGGCGACCACTTCGGTCAGCGTGACCGTCGTTTCCGCTTACCAAGCCGGATACAGCAGCTGGCTGACCGAATTCCAGCTCGATCCCGCCACGACCGGTCTGCCGGAGGCCGATCCGGATGGCGATGGCTTCAACAACCGCAGCGAATACGCGTTCGGAACCAATCCGACGGTGCCCAATGGCGCGCTGCTCAGCACCACGGCGACCAACAGCGTGTTCCGCGCGTCATGGAACGGCCCGGCGCAGGGCGTGACTTACAGCGTGCTCAGCACGACGAACCTCTCGACCACACCGTTCGCTATCGATCCGGCAACGCTCAGTGAGGACGCAGGCATCATGAGCTTCACCAACTCCGCGACCGGCAACAAATTCTTCCGCGTGCGCGCCACTTCGCCGTGACGCCGGCCCCGACAACACAGCACATCGGATGATCTGAACCCCGCGCTGCCCCACGACATGTCGCCTCTTTATCTGGCCGAAATCGGGCGAATACCTCTGCTCACGCTGGAGGAAGAAGCGGAACTGTCGCGGCGCGTGCAGGGCGGTTGCCATGAGGCACGCAACCGCATGATCACGGCGAACCTGCGCCTCGTCGTGCGCATCGCGGGGGAGTTCGCCCAGTCCGGACTGCCCATGGCCGAGTTGGTTTCGGAGGGCAACGTGGGATTGATCAAAGCGGTGGAAAAATTCCGTCCGCAAAAGGGCAGCAAGTTCAGCAGCTATGCTTCGTGGTGGATTCGTCAGGCCATGAGCGTGGCGGTGGGCGAGCAGCGGGGCGCCATGAATTTGTCCCCGACCGCCATGCGCAAGCTCTCCAAGCTGCGCTCCGCAGCCAACGGAATGGCCGAGACGCTCGGACGCGAGCCGACGGATGCCGAATTGGCCGAGGAACTGGGGCTGGACGCGGGAGCGGTGCAGCGCCTGCGAAATGTTGCCGCGCGACCCGCCTCGATGGAGGCCCTCATCGGCGAGGAGGGCGGCGCGACGCTCGGGAGCATGCTGACGGACCATGCGGCGGAAGACCCGCGCGACACACTCGGCCACAAAGATGTGGCGAGCGAAGCGCGGCAGCTGCTGGTTTTTCTCGACGAAAAGGAACGGCTGGTTGTCATCCGTCGCTACGGACTCGACGGCACCCCCGCGGCCACGCTGGCTGCGGTCGGCGCCGAGCTTGGTTGCACGCGCGAGCGTGTGCGTCAAATCCAAGAGGAGGCACTCAAGCGGATGAGGCAGGCTTTCGCTCGGCGCCAAGTCACGCGCTTCCTGGAGGTGATGGATGGCTCGCCCTCGCCCGTCGCGCCTCGTTCTGTCTCGGAGTTGCCTGCCGTCTGCGCGGCGTGAGCGCAGCCGCCCTGCGGCCCTTGCCTTTCACCTTGGGACGAGTGGCCAGTGTAATGTGACGAGTCTCGGACGCTTCCTCGGCGCCCAACTCCGCTTCAAGGTTCCGTCTACGCCAACAATTCCCCCTGCACCGGCTCGGCGTGGCGGCGCCACATGGTGATCTTGCCGTTGCCGTCCTCGACCAGAGCGGTGCAGCTCTCCACCCAATCCCCGCAGTTGTAATAGTCCGTGTCCCCGATCTTGCGGATGGATGGCGTGTGAATGTGTCCGCAAAGCACGGCGGTCGCGCCGTGATCCGCGGCGTAGCGGCCGATCGATTCCTCGAATTCGCCGATGGAATTGACCGCGTTTTTGACGCGTGACTTCACGTAGGCGCTCAGCGACCACGGGGCAAGCCCGAGGCGGTTCCGTGCCCAATGCACCGGACGATTGAGATGGAGGAGTAGCTGGTAGCCGATGTCCCCGACATGCGCCAGCCAGCCCATGTTCTGCACCACGGTGTCCAGTTCGTGTCCGTGCATGACGAGAATGCGGCGCCCGTCCGCCGTGACGTGCACGGTCTGCGGCACGATCTCGACATGGCCAAACTCGCCGGGAAATTCCGCGACAAACTCGTCATGATTGCCCGGAATGTAGACCAGCCGCGTCCCTTTGCGCGCCTTGCGCAGGAGCTTCTGGATGACGTCATTGTGCGCCTGCGGCCAATAGCGCCGCCGGCGCAACGACCAGATATCGATGAGATCGCCGACCAGGTAGAGTGTTTCGAATTCGTGGTCGCGGAGGAACTCGAGCAACGCGTCGGCTTGGCTACCCCGCGTGCCGAGGTGGACGTCGGAGATCCATCCTGCGCGATGCATCGGCATGCAGGGTCTTGGCACGTATCGCCATGCGCGTGAAGTTCGGACCTTGTGACAATTTCGACACAATCGCGCGCCGCTTCCCGTGACATTCTTTTTACAATGCATGCATTGCCTGCGGGACCGGTGCGGTCTCCAATGCTCCCGTGAAGCATGCGAAATCCTGGCTCGACCGCCTTCTCGGGATACTGAAGCAACGTCATCCTTCCGCGGCGCGGAAAACCACGCGCGCGGTGAAGCGCAAGTCGCGCGCTCCGATCATGTATGCACCGTGAAGCCGCCGGCAACGCGCCCGGCGAGCAGAGCCACGTGGCACATTCTACGCTGCGAAAATCCGGCATGAACTTGTCTGCCGCCGCATCACCCGATACCTCGCACTCGCGCGGTCGACGTCCGTCGCCGCTGCTCGCCGTGGAGTCGCTCTCACCCCGCCTGCTCGAGATCGCGGCCATGCGCGGGCTGGGTTACAAGTTGCACGAGATCGCGGACGAGTTCGGTTGCTCGCCCCAGTCGGTCTCGCTCATGCTGGCCCGCCATCGTCGCCGCCTGAGCAGCCTCGGGCCGCGGGCCGAGCATTGGCAGCTTTCCGCCCGGGCGACCAACGTGCTCGGTCGCCTGCGCATTTCCTCCCGCGAGCAGGCCCGCTCGCGTGACATCCTCCGCCTCCTTCGCGGACAGCGCAACTGCGGGGCCAAAACCATCGCCGAGATCGAGCGGTGGCTCGCCGAGAACGGCGGCCCGTCCGGTTCCCCGTGAAGTGCGGATCGCGTCACGAAAACGTCACACCGCTCCGGTGGCGCGCGCCGCAAAGGGGTGCTATGCGTTCATGAGGCCGGCGACGCGCCGTCCTTCCCCGACATTTTTCCCCGAACATGCTCGAGCACTATCTCGATGAAATAGGACGCGAACCGCTCCTCACCGCGGAGGAGGAGGCGTCGCTGGCCCGCCGCGTGCAATGCGGCGACCACAAGGCACGCGACCGCATGATTAAAGGCAATCTTCGCCTTGTTGTGAAGATCGCCGCGGAATTTTCCGACCGCGGTGTCCCGCTATCCGATCTGGTTTCCGAAGGGAACATCGGGCTGATCAAAGCGGTCGATCGTTTCCGTCCGGATGTCGGCGCCAAGTTCAGCACCTACGCCTCGTGGTGGGTACGCGAGGCGGTGCACCGCTGCATCTGTTCGCAGGCGCGCGTGGTGCGGCTGCCGCATCAGTTAGTCTCGAAGATCGCCAAGTTGCGCCGCACGGCCGGTTTGCTCTCGGTGGAACTCGGTCGCGAGCCGGACGCTGCCGAGCTGGCCGATGAACTCGGACTTCCGGTGGCCTCGGTGACGCGGTGGGAGTCGGCGGCGCGCTCCAGCATGTCGCTCGATGAACCCGTGGGCGAAGAGGGACTATCCCTGGCCGCCACGTTGCGCGACGAGGGCGTCGCCTCGGCCGACGAGGTGGTGTTCGGCACCGAGGCACGCTTCCATGCTGTTTCCTTGCTCGATGCTCTCGGGTCACGCGAACGCCGCGTGGTGGAAAGACGCTTCGGCCTGGCCGGCATGGAACGAGCCACGCTCGAAGAAATCAGTAACGAACTCGGCTGCACCCGGGAACGCGTGCGGCAGATTCAGGATGCGGCCCTGGGCAAGATGCGCCGCGAGTGGCAGAGACGCGAATCGCGCGCTGCTATAGAACGTCCTGCGGCTTGATTTTCAATCCTGCGCTCAGGGCGCTTGCACGCGAAGGCGCCAAAACTGGCGCGAACCGGCGGGTGCGCTGTTGATGGTCGCCGTGTCCCATGCTTCTCCGGTCGGAACGAGGGCATTCGTGCTCCAATTGGCGAGGTCCGGGCTGGCGGCCAGAAAATTGGCAAAGCCGCCAAGTTCGTCGCTTTGCAGGTCGATCGTGCCGTCGGGACGCGCGGTGATTTGCAGGCGCGGCGGATAAAGTTCCAAAGCGAGGAGGTTCGCCTCGCGCCACGGATCGAGCGCCCAGTTGAAGAAGGACGGCAGGCGACGGGACCAGTTGGATTCGTTGTGCTGTCCGCCCGCACCGCCTTCGAAGAAAAGCTCGCGGTTGGCCGTTTCGCCGACGCGCAGGTATCGATTGTATATCGTGAGGCAATCCTGCCAGTAGACGTTGGAACTGCTTTGGCCCCCGCTCGACTCCGCGGTGCCCATGTACATGTAACGCCGCACGGGCTGGTTGGTCAGCGTGCGGTTGGCGAGGTAGTTCGGGCCCGCCCAATAGGCCGGCGAACAAATTCCCACGGCCCCGAAGCGATCCGGACGCTGGAAGCCGATGTAATCGCTGACCAATCCGCCCATCGAGGAGCCCGCGGTGAGCGTGTTGTCCGCGCTGTTCCTGAACGTGCGGAAGTTGAAGTCCAGCGTGGGCGCGAGATTGTCCAGCATCCACTGAAGATAAAGCGAAGCGCGTCCGGTGAAGTTGAGGCCGAGGCCGGCGTAGTTTGTGATGGTGTCCCCGTCGGGAAGATATTCGTAGAGGCGATCGGATCCGTAGGCGTTGCCGTTCGGAATGGCGACGATGATCGCTTCGCGCATGCGGCCCTGCGAAATTTCGTAGTTCGCGATACGGTCGGCATCCCACGTGCCGAAGCCCCCGCCCGGAAAAAACACGTTTTGTCCGTCGTGGAAATAGACAACGGGATATTTTTTCCACGTGTTCTGCGCGTAGCCGCGCGGGAGGTAGATGGTGACGGGGCGCCCGGGGATGTTCGTCACTGTCGTTCCGACATTGGTCGTGATAATTTGCGGCGCAGAGACCGTGGCCGGCGGCCGGTAGTTGAAGACGTTTCCATCCTGCACGAAAAATTGATCCAACTCGGTGCGGAAGTTATAGGGCCCGTTGAGTCCTTGATACGGCACGGGCACAGCGGGCGCCGCGCCTGTTGCGGTGCCCGAGGGCGGAGCGGGTGCGTTCGACCATGAGTCCGCGCCATTGTTGAAAACGAACTCGATCTCCGCCCCGGGCCCGGCGGCCAAATCGCCTCGGAAGAGCAGTTCGTTTGCGTTGCGCCCCGCACCGACCGCATTCATCGCCGTGGTTGTCCAATCGGTCTGGCCTGTTGTCATGTTGCGCCAAAACACATTCGCATTGGTCCACGGGCTGTGAAGGAACACGGTCTTGTTCGTCCATGGTGCGGCCGTGTGCGGAGGAACTTGGACGTTTGCTGCCGCTGACATGTCCGTCGATACCGCTGTCGGCCAATTCGATGTTGCGAACGATCGGCGGATGAATTTGTAGCCCAGCGTTTCACCGGCGGGCAGGGCGATCGTCCCGCGCCACGCATTCCCCGCGTTCCAAGCCAGTTTCACGGCCTTGAGCGGATCGTTTCCGCCGAGCAGCGGATGCGGGCCGGTCACGCAGACTTCATTGCCCAAGCCGACATCATTGGTGATGGCAAAATCGACCGCTTTGAGCACCGGGCTTGCGCCGGCCCGCAGCACTCCGAAGATCAGAAAAATGAATGCCAGCCTCGACATGGGGGAATGGACATTTTACCCGAGAACGGCCGCGACTCAACCTTCCCGGAATCCGCTTCGTTCCGGATCTGGCCGCGATTTGTCACGCTGCTCGCGGCGTGACCAACACTGTCGCCCGGTGCGGGTCGCGAAAATACTTCCGCGCAACGTCGCGCACTTGATCCAATGTGATCGCGTTGATTTCCGCGGCGCGCTGGGCGTGGTGCTCCGCTCCGAGCCCGTAGAGTTCGTCCACCGCCACGATGTGGGCGAAGGCTTCGAGCGATTGGTTCCTGATGGCTTCGCTGCCGATCAATTTTTTCTTCGCCCGGGCAAGTTCAGACTCGGTGAGCCCATCGGCCCCCAGCGAGGCAATTTCTTCGTCGAAGTTTTTGCGCACGTGGTCGACCTTGGCCGGATCGGTGCCGAGGTAGAAGGTGAAGATGCCGGGGGCAAAGCCCATCATTTGCGAGGCGCCGACGAAATAGGCCAGTCCGAGTTCCTCGCGGATACGGTGGAAAAAACGCGAGGCCATGTCGCTGCTCGCCGTGTCGATCAGCTCGAGCGCCACGCGATCGGGGCTGAGAGCATCCGCCCCGCGAAATCCGGCCATGAGCACGGCCTGCTGCTTGGGTTCGTTGACCACCACCTCCGCGGGAGCAGTAAGAGGGGCAGGCACCGGCGGATCGGTCATGAGTAGTTTGCCTTCAGGCAGGGCAGTGAAAAGTTCCGACGTCAGCGAGCGGACTTCCTCCACGGAAACGTCGCCGAAAATGACCAGGACACCATTTTTGGCCGTAACGCATTCGTCGCGGAAGGCCAGCAACTGTTCGCGGGTCAAGGCCTTGACTGATTCTTCCGTGCCGTTGGAGCGCAGTCCGTAAGGATGATCTCCGAAAACCGCCCGGCGCATGGCGTGCCGTGCCACCGTGGTGATCTGTTCGTCCTCCGCCTTGATGGAGGCTGTCTGGTCTTCTTTTTCGCGCGCGATTTCCTCGTCCGGAAATTGTGCATGGATCAAGACGTCGGACAGTATCTCCATCCCGAGACGCAGGTCGGGCTTCATCACTTCGACGGAGACACTGAAACTATTGTTGCCGGAGTCGGCGCGGATTTGTCCGCCCACGGCCTCGATCTCGTCATTGAGTTGTTCGGCCGTGCGATTCTTTGTGCCCTTGATCAGTGTGCGGGCGGCGAGAGCGGTGACGCCGTTGGTTGCGGCGCTCTCGGCCAGCAGTCCGCCGCGGAAAACGGCGACAAGATCGACCAGCGGTAGTTTGTGATCCGCGCAGACGAGAACTCGCAGTCCGTTGGGTAGGGTAAATTTTTCGATTTTCCGCGCGCCGCCGGCGTGGGCGGCTGCGGACGCGAGGGACAGCGAGTTTTTTGGATTGAGGGATGTGACCGTCGAAAGGGATCCCCCGAGGTAGCGTTGCGCCACGCGCTGCAAATCGGATGCTTCGACGCGTCCGACCTGCTCCAGATATTCCGAGCCGAGATCGGGATTGCGGGCCAGCAGCCAGCTTCCGCCGATATCGGAGGCGCGGCCACGCGCGGTGGAAAGGTTGCTCAGTTGGTCCGCCAGAATACTTTTGCGCGCTTTGGTCACTTCTTCCGGAGAGGCCGTCTGAGTGCGGTAGCGCTCGACGATCCCGCGCAAGGCCTGCTCCGCTTCGGTGCGTTTTTCCGGATCGCAGAGGAAATCGATGCCGAAGAGTCCCATTTCTCCCGCCATGTAGGAATAGGAGGAGATGTGGTGGACGAGATTTTGTTTTTCGCGAAGTTCGAGATGCAGGGGAGTGCTGCGTCCGCCGCCTAGCACGGTGGCCAGCACGTCGAGCGGCGCGGTGTCGGGATGCGTGACCGGCGGGATATGCCAGACGATGGAACAACGGGTCAGCTCCGTTTCAAATTCCTCGTGCGCCGCGCGGCGTCCGAGTTGCGGCGGCTCGTGCGGGATGAAAAGCGGTGGTTGCGCCTGACGGGCTGCGGACCCGAAATATTTGTCCGCCTCGGCGAAAACCTCCGCCGGATCGACGTCTCCGGTCACCACGAGGAACATGTTCTCCGGCGTGTAACGCGCGCGGTAGTAGGCGACGAGATCATCGCGGGTCAGACGGTTGAAAACTTCGAGGTGTCCGATGATCGGATGCCGGTAGGGGCTGGCGGTGAAGGCCGTGGAGAGCATCAACTCGGTGCTCATGCGGTTCGGGTCGTCAAAGCCCATGGCGAATTCGCGGCGGATCACTTCCTGTTCCTTGACGAATTCCTCTGCCGGCAAGGTGGAGTTAAGCGTGGCATCGGCGAGGAGTTCCATCGCCGTGCATGCGCCGTCGGCCGGCACATCGATCCAATACACCGTGCGGTCGAAAGACGTGTAGGCGTTGACGTAGCCGCCCGCCTCCTGCACGGCGCGGGCGATTTCGTTCGGTCCGCGTTTTTCCGTGCCCTTGAAAATCATGTGCTCGAGCAAGTGCGACAGGCCGGCGCCGAGCCACTGTCCTTCGTGGATGCTGCCGCTCTGCACCCAGACCTGGACGCTGGCCACCGGCGCGGAATGGTCGGGCTCGACCAGCACGGTGAAGCCGTTGGGCAGCACGCGGGTGAGGGTGCGTCCTCGAGCCAGCGCGGCGGCGGCCGGGTCGGAGTTGGGCAGGAAGTTTTGCATGGCGGGACGGCGCGCGGCCGGCCGCGTCAATTGGTCTCCTGCGCGACTTTGCGGGAGCGCGGGGTGCGGCGGGATTTTTTCTGCTCGACCGGACGGAAGGGGGCGAGGAAGGCCTCCTCAAAACTGAATCCGTTTTCGAAATCCTCGATGCGATCGTCCTCGGCGCGGCCGAAGACCCCGGCTTCGATGAGATTGAAGACCATGCGGCCAACGTCTCCCGTCGAACGCACTCCCCAGTATTCGAGGACGGTCAGACCCATCGGACCAAATTGCTGCAGGGAGTATTCGCGGAATCCTTCGAGCAATTCGTTGGCCGAGACATGAGTCGACTCGGCGCGCGATTTGCGGCGCTTCTTCTGTGTGAACTCGAGCGCTTCGCGCAAGAAACCATAGGCTTCCTTGCTGAAGCGCGGGTCGCGCGCCACCAACTGGTCGAGGGTTTCGTGGAAAGCAGGTTTTTGCATGGGTCAAGGAGCGTGCGTCATTTTCGCCGCGGCCGCTTCCGTCTCCCTCGTCTCCTTCCAGTGCTTGATCCCAAGCCCGGCAAGGAAAGCCACGAGGATGAAAGCGACGAGCCTGCGTTCTTGGCGCGTCAGCCTGAACATCTGTGCATAAATATGCGGCAAGACCCGCGCGCACGCAAGCCGATGCGGTGCGGCGCGTTTTGTGCCATCATGGCCGCCATGGACGCGCGCAAAGAGGCCCCGGCCGACGGACTGTCGGGTTTGGTCGAGCGCGTCACTTTCCACAACGAGGACACCGGGTTCGCTGTTTTGAAGGTAAAAGTGAAAGGCCGGCGCGATCTGGTGCCGGTGGTCGGCACGGTGGCGGCCGTCTCGCCCGGCGAATGGATCACGGCCGAGGGGCGCTGGGAGCGCAATCGTGACCACGGAATGCAATTGCGCGCGGCGGAGATCCGCTGTCAGGCGCCGACTTCCCTCGAGGGGATCGAGAAATACCTCGGAAGCGGACTGATCAAGGGAATCGGTCCGGTTTACGCCAAAAAAATGGTCGCGAAATTCGGCGAGAAGATTTTCGACATCATCGAAAAAACTTCCGCGCGCCTGCAGGAAATCGACGGCATCGGTGACGGACGACGCCAGCAAATCAAAGCAGCGTGGGCCGAGCAACGCGTGGTGCGAGACATCATGGTCTTTCTCCACAGCCACGGCATCAGCACGAGCCGCGCGTTGCGCGTGTTCAAACTTTACGGCGATGACGCCATCGCTCGGGTGCGGGCCAACCCGTATCTTCTGGCCCGCGATGTGGCGGGTATCGGATTCAAGTCGGCCGATGCGGTGGGCGAAAAACTCGGCTTCGGCCACGATTCGATCCTGCGCGCCCGCGGCGGATTGCAGCATATACTGTCGCAGGCCACGGGTGAGGGGCACACCGCGTTGCCGTGCGCGGTCCTTCTTGCCCAGGCGGCCGAATTGCTCGGAGTGGACGAGGACGTGGTGGCCGGTGCGCTGGAACGGGAGATCGCGGACGGGCAACTCGTGGTGGAGGACATCGCGGGCGAGGCCTCGGTGTTTCTCCCGGCCCTGCGCGCGGCCGAGATCACCATCGCTTCCACCTTGCAGCGTCTCGCCACGCAGCCCCCGAAGCTACCGGACCTCGATTTCGAAAAAGCTCTCGAGTGGGTGCAGAAAAAAACCGGAAAAACTCTCTCCGCCAGTCAGGTGGAGGCTTTGCGCAAAGTGATCGGTGCCCGCGTCGCGGTTATCACCGGCGGACCCGGGGTAGGCAAAACCACGCTGCTCGATAGCCTCCTGAAAATTCTCGCCGCGAAAAAAGTCCGCTTCGAATTGTGCGCGCCGACCGGGCGTGCGGCCAAACGGATGGGCGAGTCGACCGGTCACCGCGCCCAGACCATTCACCGTCTTTTGGAGTTTCTTCCCGCCGGTGGTTTCAAACGCGGACCGCAGCAACCGCTCGATACCGACCTGGTGGTGGTCGATGAATTTTCCATGGTCGATGTTCCTCTCATGGCCGCGCTCTGCCGCGCCCTTCCGCCGGGCGGTGCGCTGCTTCTCGTCGGCGATCCCGACCAGCTGCCCAGTGTGGGTCCCGGCTCGGTGTTGTCCGACTTGCTGACCAGCGGCGCGGTGCCTTCCGCGCGGCTGACTGAAATTTTTCGCCAAGCCGAGGCCAGCCGCATCGTGCGGGCCGCGCACGATGTGCGCCATGGGCGCGTTCCGGAGGACGCGGGAGAGAAAGGCGCCGACTTTGCTTTCATGCACCGCGAGGAACCGGAGGAAATCGCCCGCCTCGTCCTGCGGCTCGTGCGGGAGGAAATTCCCAAGCGCATGGGGCTGGATGCGGTCCGCGACGTGCAGGTGCTCGCACCGATGCACCGCGGAAGTCTGGGTATACGCGAATTGAACGTCGCCCTGCAGGCCGCGCTCAATCCGCCGAGGGCCGACCGTCCGGAGATCGAGCGCTTCGGGACGAAATTCCGCGTGGGCGACAAAGTCCTGCAGACGCGCAACAATTACGAAAAGGAAGTCTTCAACGGCGATATCGGGCGCATCGCGGCCATCGATACGGAGGAGCGGCAGGCGGGGATCGAATTCGACGGACGCCGCGTGGTCTACGAATTCGGCGAGCTGGACGAAGTCGAGCCCGCCTACGCCATCAGCATCCACAAAAGCCAGGGATCGGAATTTCCCGCCGTGGTCATTCCGCTGGCCATGCAGCATTTTCTCCTGCTGCAGCGAAACCTGCTCTACACCGGCATCACGCGCGGCAAAAGATTAGTCGTGGTGGCCGGACAACGCAAAGCGCTCGCGACGGCCGTGCGGCAAAACGACACGCGCAAACGCCACGGGGGACTGCTGGCGCGGTTGAAATCCTGACAGCGTCTCAGCCTTCCTCCGACGTGTCGGCAAGGTAGTCTTCGACCGCGAGGATGTTTTTCTCTCCGGCGCGTTGGACCAAGCGCAGGAACTGGTCGGCCGAGGCGATTTCTTCGACTTGTTCGGTGACGAACCACTGCAAAATCGCCACGGTGGCGTGGTCTCGCTCTTCGATGGCCAGATCCATGATCTTGTTGATCGATTTGGTGACGGCCAGTTCGCTGTCGAGCGCGGCTTGTGCTGCGGCCTCGGAAGATTTGTAGGTGTGCGGGGGCGCGGGGATCTCCGGGATTTGCACGCGTCCGCCGGCGTCGAGCACGTAGCGGAGGAATTTGTGGGCATGCTCGCGCTCCTCGCCGGCCTGCTTGAAGAAACGCTTGGCCGCCTGTGGCAACGCCTCGGCTTCGAAGTGCGCGGCCATCGCGTCGTATTTCATGGCGGCGGCGAATTCCATTCCGATTTGCGCATTGAGCGCCTTTTGCATCTTGGAGGAGATCATCATTCTTGAAGGATAGGCCGCCGTCCGTCTTGGTCAATCCACCGGAATGCCCGGAACCGTCAGAGCCTGTCCGTTGTCCTTGGGTCCGAGCTTCAGCAAATACGGTCCGGCGGCTTCGGCCCATTGCTGCGCGGACGGATATTGCGCGGCGCCTTCTTTGCCGAAACACCGCTGCAACATCTCTGTATTGATGACTCCGGGATTAAGCGCGACCGCGGCAAGACCGCGCGGCAATTCCTGCGCCAACGCTTGCGTCATACCCTCGATGCCCCATTTGCTCGCGCAATAAGCGGAGACCTCGGGCGAAGTGGACCGCCCCCAGCCGGAACTGAAATTCACCGCCACGCCTGACCCGCGGTGGATCATGGCGGGAAGAAAGTGGCGCAAGACATGCGCTGTTCCCTTGATGTTCACGTCGATCACGTTGTCGAATTCCTGCACCGGTATCTCCCACAGCACGGCATTCGCCGCGATGGTTGCCGCGTTGTTGACCAAAAGATCCGGCGCCCCGAAGTGGGCGAGAACATCGCAGGCCCACTCGCGCACAGCTTCGTCGTCCGCCACGTCGACTGCGGCAAAGTGATGGAGAGGCCCGTGCTGGTCACGCAACTCCTCGACAATTTCCTGCGTTCGCGCACATCCGGCGACACGATGCCCTTGAGCCAGATAATACTCGGCGAGCGCGCGCCCGCAGCCGCGCGAGATTCCGGTGATGACGATGTTGCGGCCGTCTTTTCCCATCGGGGTTGTAGCGGCGGTCTGTGACCGTCGGTGCCTTTCTATCCTCAGTATCCGGCGGTCACAGACCGCCGCTACAAGCGGAGGATTTCTCTTTGGCCTCGAGCGGATTGAAATCCGCCGCGTGATACGAGCTGCGCACGAGCGGTCCGCTGGCCACGTGGGTGAAACCCTTGTTTCGGGCGATATCTCCGTAGAGATTGAAGACTTCGGGGCGGATGTATTCGACGACCGGCAAATGCTGCGGCGTCGGGCGCAGATATTGACCCATGGTCAGGACTTCCACGCCGTGTTCGCGCAGGTCGTCCATCGCCTGGAACACTTCCGTCTCCGTTTCGCCGAGTCCGAGCATCAGTCCGCTTTTGGTTGTGATGTCGGGACTCAGTTCCTTGGCGCGGCGGAGAAATTCGAGGGAGAGTTTGTATTTGGCGCGCGAGCGGACGACCGGCGTCAGGCGTTCGACCGTCTCGAGGTTGTGGTTGAAAATGTGCGGCGCGGCTTCCAGCACGGTGCGCAGCGAGTCGTCCTTGCCGTTGAAATCGGGAACGAGGACCTCGATGATGATCGATGCATCGCGTTCGCGGATCGCCTCGATGGTTCGCGCGAAATGCAGCGCCCCGCCGTCGGGCACGTCATCACGGGCCACCGCGGTGACAACCACGTGTTTCAAGTTCATCCGCATGACCGCCTCTGCCACGCGTTGTGGTTCGTCGTGCTCGAGGGCGAACGGTTTGGCTGTGGTCACCGCGCAGAACCCGCAGGCTCGCGTGCAGCGGTCGCCGGCGATCATGAAAGTGGCCGTTCCCTGGCTCCAACACTCCCAGCGGTTCGGGCATTGCGCGCTTTCGCAGACCGTGTGAAGCCGCAGATCGGAAACGAGCGCTTTGGTCGAAAAAAATACCGGGTTCGACGGCAGGCGGACTTTGATCCAGTCCGGCTTCTTCGCCTTGTGCAACTCCGGGTCGATTTTGACGCGCGACATTGGTCCTAATTTACACTGACAAAACGTCCCCGGAAGGCGAAAAGGTGCAGTTTCGGGGAACGAATCGGCCCGGATCGGCCTAGCCACTTGACTGATCGATCGATCGTATTACCGTATGACGGTATGGAGACCGTGACAATTTCCCCCAAGTTCCAAGTCGTTATTCCGCAGAAGGTGCGCGAAGCCATGGGGCTGCGCTCCGGCGAGAAGGCGAAGGTTTTTTCCTTCCGCAACCGCATCGAGATTATTCCGGCGCGTGATATCCGCACCTTGCGCGGTTACCTGAAAGGTATCGACACCTCGTTCGTGCGCGAAAGCGACCGGCTGTGAATCTGGTCGATTCCTCGGCGTGGCTCGCCTACTTCGCGGGCGAGCCGAACGCGAATTACTTCGCCGCGCCGATCCAGGATACCGAAGCGCTGGTGGTTCCCTCGGTCTGTATTTACGAGGTTTTCAAAGTCGTGCTGCGCGAACGCGGAGAGGATGACGCGTTTGCTGCCATCGCTGCGATGCAAGAAGGGCTGGTCGTCGATCTCGACGTTGAGCTTGCCATGGAGGCGGCTTCGACCGGGCTGGAGGAGAACTTGGCCTTTGCCGATTCGGTCATTTACGCCGTGGCGAAAAAGCACGGTGCAGTCCTTTGGACGCAGGACGTCCATTTTCGCGGCAAGCTGGCCGTGCGTTTCAAAGCCAAGGCGAAGGCGCGCTGAGTCAAGATCGTTACTCCGACCGCAACGCTGTTGCTGGCTCGATGCGTGAGGCGCGGATGGCGGGGATCAGTCCGGCCAGCGCGGCGGTGGCGATGATCCAGACCGGCGTCCAGGCGAACAGGTCCCACGGATAGCGCAGCTGCACGCTCCAACCGAAAAAGGCGAGGTTGATCACCCAAGTGAGAACCATGGCCAAACATGCGCCGGCGGCGAGGCCGACTGCGCTGGCCGTCACGCCGACCAGTGCTGCTTCGGCAACGAAGGTGCGCCGGACTTGCCGGGCGGATGCGCCGACGGCGCGGAGCACACCGATCTCGCGCTCGCGCTCGGTGACCAATGTGGCCATGCCGAGCGAGACGCCGACCACCGCGACGATGACGGAAATGGTGCGCAGCACGTAGGTGATGGCGAAGGTTTGGTCGAAAATTTCCATAACGCGGGCGCGGAGGGAGGCGTTGTCGTAAATGGCATACTCGGCGTCCGCACCAAATTTTCCGCGGATGGCCTCGGCAAGTGCGGCCGCATCCGCACCTTCGCGCACGTGGATGCCCGCGGTGTGCACGCCGGGCGCGGGCCAATGCGCCGCGTAATTCGTGCGATCAATGAGGATCACGCCCTGATCGCGCGTGTAATCCGAATAAACCCCGGCGATGGTGAAACGCACCGGACCCGCGGGCGCATCCAACGCAATTGCCTCGCCGTCTTTCACCTTGTGGCGGGTGGCGAAGCTTTCCGACACGGCGACATAGCCCGGCTCGGGCAGGCGCGCCGCTTTTTCCGCATCCTCGCCGCCGGTGAAAGCCAACTCGCCGCGCATCCTGCCGCTGACCACGCCGAGAAAAACTTCCTCGCCGCGGAAGGGAACTCGCTTTTCGTAGAAGGTATCCACCGCTTCGGTGTCGGGCTGCGCCGCGATCCAGGCGAGCAGTTCCGTCGGCAACTCCCCGTGGAATCCGGTCTGCTCGTTGGCGGCGAGGGTGAGGAACAGGTCCGCTTGGATGGTGCGGTCGATCCACGTCCCGACGCTGGCACGGAAGGAATAGATCATGACGGAAACACCGACGGTCATGGCGATTGCGGCCATGAGCGCGGCGATGGTCAGCGAATTTCGGTGCATGGCGCGGACGAGATTGCGTGCGGCGAGGCGCAGCGCCGTGCCGCGCGGGGAAACATTGGCTGCCGCCTGAAAAAATTTTCCGGCCAGTGCCGTGGCGGCCGGCACGAGAAAGGCGAAGCCGATGATGACGAGAAATGCGGCGGCGAATCCGAGGATGGCCGGCCCGGTGCGCAGAGCGAACCACGAGGCGGCAAAAGCGGCGGCGAGCGCGGCGCCGCCGAAGACCATCCAGCGGGCCGGGAGCGTCTCGCGTTGTTCCATCACCGTGCCCATGTGCAGGGCGCCAGTCACCTCGGCCTTGGCGGCTTCTCCCGCCGGAATCCACGCGGCGGCGATCACCGCGCCGAGGCCGGCGGCAATCGCGGCGGCAATTTGCCAGGGTCCGACGGAAAGTTTTTCGATACTGACGAGGACGTAAAGCGAGCTGACCGTTTGGCTCACAGCGCCGGAAAGAAATCCGGCGAGAGGGAATGCGGCGAGGACACCGAGAACGATGCCCGGGAGACCGAAAATGAGCGCTTCGCCGAGAAACAGCGCGCGCACTTCGGTGCGCGAGGTGCCCACGGCGCGAAGGATGCCGATCTCGCGCCGTGCGCGAACCACCGAAGCGGCGACCGTGTTGTAGACGAGGAACATGCCGACAAGCATGGAGACGAGGCTCAATGCGGTGAGGTTGAGTTGGAAACTCGAGAGCATCTTGCCGATCTGCTCGCTGCGCTGCTTTGGTGCGGCAACGACAACGTCACGAGGCACAATCCGGCGGACGGCTTCCGTCACCGCGGCGGGGTCAGCGCCGTCCGCTAGAAGAATCTGCACCGAATCGAGTTTGCCCACGGTGCCGAACAATTCCTGCGCCCAGGCAATATCCATCGACGCGGTGCGGATATCGGCCAGCGCGGCGGGGTCATCCGGTTCGAGGATGAAACGCGCTTTCAATTCCGCGCGGCGGCCACCGATGGAGACGCAAAGAGGATCGCCGGGCCTCAGTCCGAGCTTTGCCGCCATTTCACGTGTGATGGCGATGGCACCGCGTTCGCGCAGCCATGTCTCCACGTCGACCTCGGCGCCATCGGCCTGCAACATCCGGAAGGTTTCGAAGGGCGGGTTGGTGAACGGGTCGACGCCGAGCACACGCAAATATTCGCCGGGATGATCGGGCAGGGTGAGCAGTCCCTGCACCACGGGCGTGGCCGCTTCCACACCGGGCACGGCCGTAATGGAGGGCATGCGCGTCTCGTCGAGCGGGCCGCGCACTTCGAGATTGGCTTTGCCCGCGACCAGCTCCACGCCGGCGCGGAAGGAGCGGTCCGCGCTGCGGTTGGCGATCATGATGGCAAGGAACACGCAAACCCCGAGCGCGATGCTCAGCACGTTCATGGCGGCGAGCAGCGTGTGTTGCCGCGCGTGGCGCGCGGCTTGTCGAAGAAGAATACGCGGCCAGTGCCGCGTCATGGCTCCGAGGTGCTGCCGGCCGTGGCGGCTTGCTGCAAGGTGCGCTGGAGATTTGCGATTTCCTCGTCTCCGGAAAGTTTGGCGCCGTCCGACGCGCGGTATACATAGAAGGTGTCGAGCGCGACTTCCTTCTCCGTGGTGATGCGGGCCAGCTCGAGCGAGAGACCCAGATCGGTCAGCGCACCGAACAAATCGTAAAGCAACCCAATGCGATCGGGTGTCTGAATGTCCACGATGGTGAAGGAAGGATGCCCGCGGTTGTCGATGGTGATGCGCGTGGGGATTTCCGCCTCCTGCGACATGCGGTAGCCGATTTTTTGCCGCGCCTTGGCGATGTGCGGGGCGAAATCGAAATGCGGGTCGGCCAGCGATTCGTCGAGGAGCTTCTGCACAAGGCGGTGGTCGCGCTCGGACGGCACCGGTTCGTGGCGAGCATCGCAGACGCGGAAGATGTCGAGCACGAGGTTGTCGGTGCGCGTGTTGATGTCGGCGCTGAGGACATTGACGCGCGCGGAGAGGAAGGCGCCGCAGATGCGACGGATGAATCCCGGATTATCCCAGCCGCAGACGAGGACTTCGCTGTGTCCCAATCCCGGATGGTGCATCCATTTGATGACCGGGCTGAGTGCGCTGCGGTCCTCTGCCGTCTCTTGGTGGTAGAATTTCCGGAAGGTGCGCAGATGGCCGGCGATTTCCGATGCGGTATAGGTGCGGAAGTAGCGCTCCGGCATTTGGGTGAAATGCGCGTCGATTTCCTCGCCGTAGTCGGCGGCCAGCTTCGAGCGGACTTCTTTTTTCAGTTCCTCGAAATCGACGCGGCGTTTTTCGAAGTATTCCGGACCCTGCTCGAAGTAGGCGCGCGCCGAGCGGTAAAGCTGCCAGACGAGCCCTTCTTTCCAATCGGACCAGTTCGCGTCGCTCGTGCCCTGTCCGTCGGCCAGTGTGACGAGCATGAGGGGATCGAGGTATTCGGGGGCCTGCAGGATTTCGCAGAAGTGCGCAATGGTCGCGGAATCCTCGAGGTTGCGGGACTGCGCGGTCTTCGAGAGCAGGCCGTGGTTGTCGACGAGGGAGATGAGTTCGCGCTTCTGCGCGGAGGAGAGTTGCAGGCGGCGTCCGACCTTCGAAGCCATGGTCGCGCTGGCATCCTCGTGGTGCCGGCGGTGCTCGGCCTTGCCGGTGTCGTGGAGCAGTAGCGCGAGATAGAGCGTGGCCGGGTCGTCGTCTTTTTGGAAAAGATTCCGGTAGCCGCGCAGCTTGGGGTTTTCCGTGGTGATGAGTTCGTCCAGCTTGTCGATGCAGACCAGTGTGTGTTCGTCCGCCGTGTAACGGTGGAAAAATTCGTGCTGCACCAGGCAGGTGAGCCGTCCGAATTCGGGAAGGTAGCGTCCGAGAAAATCGGTCTCGTGCATCATGCGCAGAATGCGGCCGACGTCGCCTTTGCGCGAAAGGATGGAGAGGAACACCTCGCGGGCCGCGCGGGAATACTGGAAGGTGCGGTTGATCAGACCGAGGCGCCTCCGCACGAGGTCGCGCAGGGCGGGGGACAACTCGAGGCGGCGCAACTGCGCGTGCTGGAACATCCGCATGAGTCGCTGCGGATCGTCGTTGAAGACCGTCGGCGACTCTGCATGGAGCATGCCGCTCTTTGCGTAAAATCCGTCGAAGTGCTCCGGTCGCGGGGTGCGCGGGGCGAAGAGGCCTTTGAGACCGCCCTTGGCCGGCTCGAGTTCCGGCACCATGCGGTAGATGGCGGTTTCGGCGATGCGCTGGATGTTGCGTGTGTGCTGGTAGTAGTCGCGCATGAACGCCTCGACGCGGGCCAGCATGTGTTTTTGCGGATATTCCAGACGCGTGGCGACCTGTCCCTGAAGGTAAAGAGTGAGCGAATCGATCGGCCGCTTGTTGATGAAGTGCATCTCGGTGCGGACGCGCAGGAGAAAGTCATAAGCTTTCTCGAGAATCTTGCGTTCACTTTCGCGAAGAAATTTTTCCTCCACGAGCTTGGCCGTGGTGTTGGCGCCGGAGCGCATTGCGCCGATCCAAAGCAGGTTCTGGTAATCGCGCAGACCGCCCATGCCGTGTTTGATATTCGGCTCCTGCATGGAAATGATGCGGCCGTATTGCTCGTGCAGCTCGCGCTGGTTGACCAGTCGCCACGCGAGGTAGGCGTCGGCCTTGCCTTTGACACATTTCTTTTCGAACTCGGCGCGGAATTTCAGGAACAGCTCGCGATCGCCGCAGAGGTAGCGGGACTCGAGCATCGATGTCTTGGTCTGCAGGTCCTCGTTGGCCTGTGCGATCGCCTCTGGCACCGAGCGCACGGCGTGGCCAACCTTGAAGCCGATGTCCCAGAGTATGCGGGTGATTTCCTGCACGGCCGCGGTTTCCTGCGGCGAGGTCTTGCGTCCCGCGTGGAGAAACATGATGTCCACATCGCTGAACGGATTCATCTCGCGCCGCCCGTATCCACCGTAGGCCGCGGCGGCGAACCCATCGGGCTTCGCTTTCCCGGTCGCTTCGGTGCAGACCTGCGCGAAGAGCCGGCAGAAAAGGATGTCCACCAGATCGCTGCGCTGCCGCACCACCTCGCGTCCGCCCGCACCGGAGGAAATGCGCAAGCGCAGGCGGTGTTCCTCCAGCCGTCTGAATCTCTGGTAGGCGGCGAGCGATTCCGCCGCGGTGCGGCCCTCGGTCTGCCGCCCGAGATCGTCGCCCGCCCGTCCGAGAATGGATTCGAGGTTGTAACTCATGCGCGGGCGGTGCTTTTACCGCCCCGCGTCGGCGCGGAGAATGACAATCTCCACACGGCGGTTGAGTTGTTGCTCTTCGATGGAACCTTCGGTCGAGACGAGGGGTTTGGCGCTGCCCAGTCCGAGCGTGTCGATGCGCGATGCGTCGATGCCCATGTTTCGCGCGAGCCAACCCTTCACCGATTCGGCGCGGGCGAGGCTCAACTTCGCGTTGTATTCCGGTCCGCCGAACGAATCGGTGTAGCCCTCGATGCGAAAGCGCGCCTGCGGGTTGCGGCGCAACAACTCGCCGAGTTTTTGCAGGCTGGTCACCGCTTCGGGGCGGAGGAAAGACTCGTCGTAACCGAAGAGGACATCGGAGGGCATGAAGATCGGCGCGTTCGCCGCGGTGAGTCCGCCGGATTGCCGGAGAAGTTCGTCCAGATCACTGTAACCGGCAGGCACATCGCCTTCGCCTGCGGCGCCGGGTTGTCCGGTGGCGGCGGCGAGTTCGAGCGCGGGTCGCGCGGCGGACGAGGGCGCGTCGGCGAGCAATGCTTCGCGCATTGAGTCGAGGTCCTCGTCGAGCGAGGCGGCGGTCGCAGCTTTCAATGTGGCCAACGAATCGGCGGCGGCCAGGCCGATGTCCGGCGCCTTTTCCTCGGTGATGCC
>JBILUI010000158.1:0-4714 GCA_044371145.1 Chthoniobacterales bacterium
CGCCATTTTACTGGACCTTGAGCGAGGTGATCAACTCGTCCACCTTGGATCCCTGACCGCCGATGTCCTTGAAGAACTGGGCTTTGCTCATGTCGAACCCGGGCGGATAGCTCGCGGGGTTGTTGCGCTCGGCTTCGCTGAGCAGTTTGCGCGCTTCGGCATTGGGACTGTAGTAAGGGAACTCGTCCAGGATCATTTTGCTGATGTCCGGGCGCAGGATGAAGTTGATGAATTCCTCGGCCATCTCCTTGTTACGCGAGGTTTTCGGAATGGCCAGGCTGTCGATGAACATGTGGAAACCCTCGGCCGGTAGGACCCATTGGAACTTCGGGTTTTGGTTGAAAAGAATGGCTCCTTCGCCGCTCCAGACCACGCCGATGTCGACATCGCCGTTGCTCAGGGCTGTCTTCGGACTGTCGGAGTCGAAGACTTTGATCTTTGACATCCAGTCCTGCAGGAGCGGCTTGATTTTCGCCAGGTTCTCGTCGGTCACGTCATTGATGGGCAGGCCTGCGCTATTCATGGCCCAGCTGACGATTTCGCGCGAATCGTCGAGTGTGACGATGCGGCCCGCATTGTTCGGGGTGAAGACGTCGCTGTAGCCGACGACCGGGCCCGGAATGGTCTCGGCGTTGTAGACAATACCGACGAAACCGGACAGCCACGGCACGGAGAATTTGTTGCCCGGATCGAAGGGCAGTTCGCGGAATTCGGGGGCGAGGTTCTTGAGGTTCGGGATCTTCGCGTGGTCGAGCGGTTGCAGGTAGTCGTCTTTGATCAGAGCCTCCACGGTGTACTCGCTGGGCTGGATGAGGTCGTAATTGCCGCCTCCCGCGAAGAGCTTCTGCGTCATCTCTTCGTTGGATGAGTAAGTCTCCATGGCGACCTTGATGCCGGTCTCTTGGGTGAACTTGTCGAGAACCGCCTGCGGGACGTATTCAGTCCAAACAAACAGGTTGAGTGTGTCGTCTTTTTTCCCGCAGCCGGCCAGGAGCATGGCTCCGGCGATGGCCGCGGACAGCAGCTTGGTGTGTTTTTTCATATGGATTTTTTTCGGCTGAAAACCTGACTCGCGATGACGAGGAGCGCGGTGGCTCCGATGAAGAGCGTACTAAGGGCGTTGAGTTGCGGGTTCAGGCCGACGCGCACCATGCCGTAGACCTTGAGCGGCAACGTCTGGGAGTCGGCGCCACTGGTGAAGACAGTCACGATGTATTCGTCGAAAGACAGCGTGAAGGCCATGAGCGCTCCGGCGATGATCGCGGGCATCAAATAAGGCACGATGACGAGCCAGAAAGCCTTGAGCGGCGTGGCGCCCAGATCCAGAGCTGCTTCCTCCAGGGCGGGGTCGATTCCCTGCAGGCGCGCTTGCACGCCGACAAGGACGAAGGGAAAGCAGAAAGTGGTGTGCGCGATGATCAGTGTGGTGTAGCCGAGCGGCAGGCCCAAGTTGACGAAGAGCACGAGCAGACTCACGCCCATGAGAACCTCGGGCATGACCATGGGGATAAAAATGAGCAAACCGAGTGTCTGCTGGGCTGGGAAACGGTAGCGGTAGAGCAACCACGCCGCCGAGGTGCCGATGACGACGGACAGCACGGTCGTGACGCAAGCCACGATGAGGCTGTTTTGGAACGCGCGGATGAGGACTTCATTCTGCAAAAGCAGGCTATACCACTTCGTGGTGAAGCCGACCCACTGCAGGTTGAGCTTGGAGTCGTTGAACGAGTAAACGACGAGCAGGAGAATCGGAATGTAGAGGAAAGCAAAAACACCCGCGGTCCAAGTGCCGAACAACACGCGCTGCATGGCGGGGCCCTGCGGGAGCCACCACCGCCGTCCGGGTGGCACCGGCGCGAATGCGCTGCTCGAAGTCACACGTTTTCAATGCGTCCGCCGGCGGACGCTGGCGAGCACAAAATTGCGGGGCGAAGACCTACGCCGCACCGGTCTGCCGCTCGCAGGCTTTCACCGTGTTGGCCATGAGCATGGCGATGGTCATCGGTCCGACGCCGCCCGGCACGGGGGTGATGGCCCGGCACTTCGGCGCGACGGCGTCGAAGTCGACGTCGCCGACCAACCGGTAGCCACGCGGGGAAGCGGGGTCTTCGACGCGGTTGATGCCGACGTCGATGACCACCGTGCCTTCGCGAATGTGCCCGGCGCCAAGAAAATGCGGACGGCCGATCGCGGCGATGACGATGTCGGCCTCGCGCGTCACCGCGGAGAGATCCTTGGTGCGGGAATGCGCCACGGTGACCGTGGCATCGGCGCCTTTGGCCATGAGCAGCAGGGCCATCGGTTTGCCCACGATAAGGCTTCGGCCGACGACCACGGCGCGTGCGCCGGCGGTTGCGATGTCGTGCGCCCGGAGAAGTTCCATGCACCCGAGCGGCGTGCAGGGAACGAGAGCCGACGGGTCCTCCATGGCGAGTGCGGCCACGTTGAGCGGATGGAAGCCGTCCACGTCCTTGCGCGGGTCGATCGCTTTGACGATCACAGACTCGTCGATCTGCGGCGGCGGCGGGGATTGGACGAGAATCCCGTGGATGGCGGGATCGGCGTTGAGTTCGGCCACAACGTCAAGCAAGCGGTCCTGCGCGGTGTCGGCCGGCAGTTCGATCTTGCGAGAGTGCATCCCCAGCTCGCGGCAGGTCCTGTCCTTCGATCGAACGTAAGCCTGCGAAGCGGGATTCTCGCCGACAAGGACGACGGCGAGACCCGGGGTGATACCGCGGGCGCGCAGTCCGGCGATGCGTTGCGCGGTTTCCGCGAGGCAGCGCGCGGCGGTCTCTTTTCCGTCGATGATCATCGGCATGATGCGATGCTACTCCGCGCCGGCACGGAGCAACGATTCGATTTTGCGCCGCTCCTCCTCGAACTGCCTTTCGTCGAGTTGCTCGGGCACGTTGAGGGTCGGCGCCAAGGTGACGTCGATCCTGCTGAATGGTTTCGGGATGCAAAAGCCGTCCCACGTTTTCAAGCGCCAGTGGCGCCCGAAGCGCGCGTGGATGGGAATGATCGGAATGCGGGCCCGCTGCGCGAGGTAGATCATGCCGGGACCGAGTTCGTAGCGCGGTCCGCGCGGACCGTCGGGCGTGATGGCGATGTCGTGGCCGTGCTCCACTTTTTCGATCAGCTCGCGCATGGCCGTGGCCCCCCTCCTCGAACTCGATCCGCGCACCGATCCCATACCGAGCCGCCCCGCCAAGGCCCCGAGCCACATGCCGTCCTTGCTCGCGCTGGTCAGAACGAGCACGCCGTGGCGGTCGCGGGGGTAAACCCGCAAAAAGGCGGCGGTGATGGCGAGGATGCGGTTGTGCCAAAAGGCGTAAATGACCGGCTGGCCCGGCGGCGGGACCAAGTGGCGCGCCTGGTCGTCGACGCGCACGCGCAAAGTGGCGAAAAGCAGGCGCAGCAAAGCCGCGCCAGCCCAAGCCGCGGCGTGCTGGGTTGCATCGGGTCTGACCGGCGCGTGTTTCACCGCATGAGGGTGGCAAACGGAGTGCATCGCGCCAAGCGCCCAGTCCGGCGTTGATTTTGGCGGGCGCCCGAAGATATTTCCTTCCTGTCCATGGAGCCCCCGGAAAAACAGAGCCTGCTCGACAGGCTGATCGACAAATTCAACAACTCGAGGTTCTTCACCATCTCGTTTGTTCTTCACGTCCTTCTTATCGCCATTTTCGGCGGGACCGTGCTCTTCGAGGCTATGCAGGAGCCGCCGGATTTCGAGGGGGGCGAGGGTGGATTCGTGGCCGGGGGCGAGGAGGTGGCCGCGCCGCCCGCCGCCCAGACGCAACCGCAGGAAACGACGTTCACGGTCACCACGCCCACCGTGCAGAACACCACTGTGGCGGCCATCACCACGACGGGCCAAAACCCGCTTAACTTCTCGATGGACGCCATCATCACGCCATCAGCCATGGTCAAGCCAAGCGCACCGACCGCGGCGGCGCCCGCCACGCCCGCGGGCGGCGGCATGACGGGAATGAGCGGCGCGGTGGCCAGCGACATCCGCAACTTCACCGGCGGTTGGGGCAAAGGCAGCGGCAGTGGCACGGGCACGCGGCAAAGGGAATTCGAGTTCACCGCGTTCATTGCCAAATACAATGGCGGAAATTGGGACTCTGTCTTCCGCGTGAAGGATGGTCTGCCGGTCGGGGCGCTGCCCAATTTGCTCGAGTTTATGAGCAAGGAGTCGCGCGACAAGATCAAGACCAACTACAAACGCGTTGAAGCGATCCCGCTGGACAGCGACAAGCTATTTTCGCTCAAGCCTCCGTTCATATTCTTCACCGGTTCGCGCGATTTCGTGCTCACCGACAAAGAAGTGGCAAACCTGCAAAAATACGTGCGTCTGGGCGGTGCGATCTGGGGGGACAGTTCCGTGCCGGGCAAAGGTTCGTCGTTCGACATCGCTTTCCGGCGCGAGATGCGCCGAGTCATGCCGGACAAGGACAAGAATTTCGAGCCGCTCGACCCGAACGACTCGATGTTCAAGCGCTCCCCTTATTTCCCGGAGATCAAGAAACAGCCGCCCGGACTCAACTACTACGCCGAGCCAGTCTATGTGATGCGCTACTTCGGCGAGATTTCCATCATCTACACGGCCAACGACTACGGCGACATGTGGTCGTTCGGCATCAAGCAGAAAGGACCGCGCGAATGGGAGTTGAACAACGACCGCAACGAGCGCGGCGAACGCGTCGCCCTC
>JBILUI010000018.1:0-25228 GCA_044371145.1 Chthoniobacterales bacterium
AGCTGCAGGCCAAGTTCGGCTGGACGGCTGTGGTGCGCGACGATTCCGTGCGTCTCGAAATTCCCAAAGCCCATGCAGAAGTGGCGCGCATCGTCGAGGCGTTCCCCGGGGAAATCCAATCGGTCACGGCCGGCCGCCCGACGCTCGAGGACGTGTTCGTGCGCATGACCGGCGAGCGCCTCGGCGGCCCCTTCTTCGAACCGGAAAAAAAGAAAAAGAAATGAGCCATTCGCGCACACATCTCTGGCTTCCCGCCGTCGCGCTCTGGCGGCGCGAGATTGTCCGTTTCCTTCGCCAGAAAAACCGCGTGATCGGCGCGCTGGCCACCCCGCTCGTTTTCTGGCTGCTCATCGGTTCCGGCGTCGGCCCCGGATTCCGCCTCCCTGGCCTGCCCGCCGACATGACCTACCTCGCCTACTTTTTCCCGGGCACGGTCGTGCTGATCCTGCTTTTCACCGCGATCTTCTCTACCATTTCCATCATCGAGGACCGGCGCGAAGGATTTCTGCAGGGCGTGCTCGTCGCTCCCGTTGCCCCAGAGGCCATCGTGCTCGGCAAATTCCTCGGGGGAATGACACTCGCCGCGGGGCAGGCGCTGCTCTTTTGTCTCGCCGCGCCGTTGGCCGGACTGCCTTTCGATGCGCTGGTCGTTGCCCGTCTCGTCCCGGCGCTGCTCGTCGTCGGCTTCGCCTTGGTCGGCCTCGGATTTCTCATTGCGTGGCCTTTGGATTCCACGCAGGGATTCCACGCCATCATGAATGTTTTTCTCATGCCGCTTTGGATGCTCTCCGGTGCGCTCTTTCCCGCGGCGGCAGATTCATGGGTGCGCTACGCGGTGGCGGTGAATCCCGTCGCCTACGGGACGGCCGCTGTTCGCCGCGCCTTCTACGGCGATTCTGTGCCGCTCGGGATGGTTCCGTCCTACGGCACAGCCATGATTGTTTCCTTGGTCTTCGCGGTCGCCATGTTCTTCCTTGCTGTCTGGCTTGTGCGCCGAAAAAGGTCGCTCGTCTGATCGCATGCATCCGGCGACCAAAGCCACCGTCGCGCAGATCGCGCTCGCGCTGTTCATCGTTGCGGCGCTGATTTGGCTGGCGCAGTCAGCGCCATTCCTCGGCGCCGTCGAGGAAACGGAAAACGTGGTCCGCCGCTGGGGTGCGCTCAGCATTGTGGTCTATCCGCTCCTCGTCATGGCGGCCACCGTTCTCTTTTTGCCCGGCGGCGTGCTTAGTCTTGGCGGCGGCTTTTTTTTCGGTCTGTGGTGGGGAACGGCGCTCGTTCTTCTCGGCAATCTGCTCGGTGCGGCCGTCGCATTCTGGGTCGGACAACGTCTCGGTCGCCGCTTTGTCCGCGAAAAAATTCTCTGCGACGACCGCTGGGCGGCGCTCGACCGCGCCATCGCCCGCCGCGGCCCCCGCATCATTTTTTTCAGCCAGCTGAACCCGCTTTTTCCGACCAGCCTCTTCAACTACCTCTATGGCATTACCAAAGTGGGTTTCTGGGAGTGCATGAAATGGGTGGCGCTCGGGCGGTTGCCCGGCATTTTTCTCTATTGCTACTTCGGCACGCTGGGCCAGCTGGGCATCCGCATTCTGCGGGGCGAATCGGTTCCCGGCCCGATGGACTACATCCTCTGGGGCGGGGGACTGATCCTGACCATCGTGGTGGCCGCGGTCCTTGGCCAGACGGCGACGAAAGTCATCGAGGAATACCGGCGTCTTGCGCCTGAAGCAGACGAAGGAGCCGACGAGGATTGATCCCGCGGGGTTGTTGCCGCCCGATTGTTCGGCTAGTTTGCGCCGCTTGTTGTCCGCCTGCGTGAAATTCCGCTTATTCCTTTTTCTCTCTTTGTTGCTGCTCTTGCCGGCCCGCGAGGCGGCGGCGTCGAAGTGGGAGATCCGCACTCTCGGCGGGCGCGATTATATTCCTGTCGCGCAGATCGCGCGCTTCTACCAGTTGCGTGTCGTGCCACGCGGTGACAGCGGCATTTCGCTCGTCTCGGGCACGCGCCGTATGGACTTCAACCGCGGCTCGCGCGAGGCGCGCATCGACGGCGTCAAACACTGGCTGTCTTTTCCCATCATGTCGTTCGGAGGCAAGCTCTACGTGTCGCGTATGGATCTGTCCAAGACGATCGATCCCGCCATGCGTCCGCAAAAAATCCCCGGCCTCGCGCCGGTCCGCGCAGTGCTTATCGATCCGGGTCACGGCGGACATGACCGCGGCGCGGTCAACCGTTACGGGACGGAGAAAAGTTACAACCTTTCGATCGCCCTCGAGGTCCAGCGTCTTCTTCGCGATGCGGGCTTGCGCACGGAACTGACGCGCAGCACCGACCGTTTCATCCCGCTCGAAGCGCGTCCGGCCATGGCGCGGCGGCTGGGGGAAGGTGCCATCTTTGTCAGTATCCACTGCAACGCGTCGTCGCAGTCTGTTTCCGCCGCGACAGGCTACGAGATTTTCACGCTGACGCCGCGCGGCGCACCGAACAGCCACGATTCTTTTCTCACGCGGCGGAGTTTTTCCGGGGAGTCGGGACACCGCTTCGACCACGCGAACCAGGCCCTTGCCGCCTCGATCTACCACGCCATGCTCGGGCGTTTGCCCATGTTCGACCGCGGTATGAAGCGGGCACGCTTCGCCGTGCTCCGTCGCGCCTTCACGCCCGCCGTCCTCGTCGAATGCGGATTCCTCACCAATCCGCGCGATGCGCAAAAGCTCGACAGCCCGGCTTGGCGCAAGCGCCTGGCCGACTCGATCGCGCGCGGCATCATCGAGTTCAGCAATCTCTCGAGGGCCAAAACCATGCCAAAGTTGCTCGCCCAATACCGTTCGGAGGAAGCGAAGGCGCTAACCGGCACCGAATTCGCCTACCAACCGCTCGAGGGCATCAGCACGGCGGTGCAGACCGGATTTGGATCCGCCCAGGGTTGGCGATCGCTGCTGCCCGTGCCGCTTGACGAGGAGCATGGGCCGTTCCGTTTGGAATTTGAGCCGCGCGGGTGGGCGCAGCTTGAGGCTTGGGCTGCTGTGGGCGAAGATGCGCGATCCATGTCCAGCGACGAGCAGGAAACCCTCATGGACCAATCCGAATGGCCCGATCCGCCG
Organism: Chthoniobacterales bacterium; assembly: GCA_044371145.1. GTDB lineage: Bacteria > Verrucomicrobiota > Verrucomicrobiia > Chthoniobacterales > JACTMZ01 > JACTMZ01. The sequence continues at coordinate 3,109 of JBILUI010000018.1, forward strand.
CCGGCTTTCGGCGGCTCCAAAGGCTGGCGCGATCTGCTTCCCGCGGGCGGACTCGATCGCGGCTTCGAGCTTTTCCCCGGCCTGACCGGTCCGCTCGCCGAGGAATCGGCGGCCGCAACGCGCGGTGCTCCCGATGTGGAAATTCCGGAAATCATGGGAGGCAGGCTATGAGCGTCCGCTGGTCGCCTGATACGCTGCGACCAATCGCGCTTGTGCGGCGCGGATTTTCTCCGACCGGCGGCGCGGAAAAATTTCTCGCCCGTTTTGCCGCAGCCGCGGCCAAGACCGGACGCCATCTCGTCCTCGTCACCGACCGTCCTTGGCCCGAGGAAGCGCGGGCCGGCATGTCGCAAACCGTGCTGCGCGGAAAAAGCCCGTGGGGATTCGCCGCGTCCGTCGCGCGCTGGCGGAAAACATGGGGAGACGGGCTTGTTTTCAGCTTCGAGCGTTTGCTCGCCGCCGATTGCTACCGAGCCGGCGACGGTGTCCATGTCGCGTGGATGCGGCGTCGGCGCGAATTCGATCCGCTCACGCACGTCATGCTGCGCCGCATCTCGTCCAAGCACCGTGACCTCGTGCGCTTGGAAAAAAGCTGCTTTGCCGCGGAGCACACGAAGGCGGTCGTCGTCAACTCGCGCCTCGTCGGCGATGAGATCGAACGCATCTACGGGTATCCGCCCGACCGCATTCATCTCGTGCGCAACGGCGTGCCCGAGGATTACATTTCAGGAGTCCCGAACAAGCGCGAGGCGCGACAGCTGCTCGGGTTGCCCGAGACCGGGTTCATCGCTGCTTTTGCCGGCACGGGTTGGAAGCGCAAGGGCTTGCGCTATGCCGTGGCGGCCTTGGCCGAGGCCGGCATTCCCGGGGCCAAGCTGTGTGTCGCGGGACGCGGGCGACGTGCTTGCCCGCAAGGAGCCGATGTGGTTTTTCTTGGACCTTTGCGCGATGTGCGCCCACTTCTTTCCGCGGCCGATGTTTTCATTTTGCCCACGGTCTACGACCCGTTCAGCAACGCGTGCTTGGAAGCCCTGACGGTGGGACGGCCGGTGATCACGAGCGCTGCGAATGGTTGTTCCGAGGTTCTGCAGGAGGGTGTGACCGGTTCCGTGGTGCAACGCGCCGACGACATTGCCGGTCTGGCTGCCGCGCTGCGGTATTGGGCGCAGGACGGACGAGCCGAAGCGGCCGAGAGTGGTTGCCGCGCGGCGGCGGCCGGTTGTTCGCTGGTGGAGAATGTCCGTCGGACGCTCGAAATTCTCGAAGGCATCGGGCGCGACTGAGTTGTTTCAGCGCGCCTTTTTCTTTTGCTCTTCCGCCATTTCCTGCAGCCGTCGCATTTCGATGGCCTGCAAGCCGACGATCGCCGCCACGGCCGCGATAGTGTCGATATCGTCCGACCGCGAGACGTCGGCAGCGGGCTTGGTCAATCCGGTGACAATCTGCCCGTAAGCGCGACCGCCAAGGATGCCCGCGAGTTTGCCGGCGATGTGTCCGCTGTTCAGGTCGGGGAAAACAAGCACGTTGGCCCGACCGGCCACTGCCGATTGCACGCCTTTGGCCTTCGCCGAATCGGCAAGCAACGCGGCATCCAGCTCGAATTCGCCGTCGATCTCCATCTCAAGATGGCGGTTCTGCGCGTGTTGCCGCGCCAGCGCGGCCGCGGCCGACATTTTTTCCGTCGTCCCGGCCTGGGCCGAACTCGTGCGCGTCGAATAGCTGACCATGGCGACGCGCGGCACCTCGCCGGTCAATTGACGGCAAAGATGTCCCGCTTGCAGGGCGATGGCCGCGAGTTGCTCCACGTCGGGCGAGGGGATCACGCCGCAGTCGGCCATGACCAAAACACCCTTGTGCCCGATGTCCTCGCGTCCGGTGTCGGTCACCACGCAACTGCTCACCAAGTCCTGCGACCCCGAGGGTTTCACCACCCGCAGCAGCGGGCGCAACAAAGATGTCGTCGGCGAGTCGATGCCGCCGACCACGCCGTCGGCCCGTCCGTATTGCACCATCATGGACGCGTAATAATTCGGATTGAGGAGCAGTGACCGTGCATCGCCCAAGCCGAAGTTCTTGTAGCGATCGAGTGTCTCGAGGAATCGGCAGAAGTCCGGCAAATCGGCCGAAGTCTCCGGATTGATCACCCCGAGATGGTCGAAGGCGATCCGCTCGCGCCGGGCCAGATCCTCGATGACGGCACGACGCCCCAGCAGGATGGGCACCCCGAGACCGAGTTCGTAAAAGCGCCGCCCGGCCAGAATCGCCCTGCGGTTCTCGCCCTCCGGAAAAACGATGCGCTTCGGGTGGCGCTGCAGCCGGCGGAAGACGGACTCGATGAAGGACATGGCGTGAGCGCAAACGACAGACTGGAGGAGTTCTTTCCGGCGCTCAAGCCCGGACCCCCGTCCGTCCCGCCCCGCCCGACCGAAAAAGACTTCGCAAAATTTTTCCGAAAAATCTCCCTAAAGGTGTTGACGTCGAGGGAGGCAGAGTGGTTTAAAGTGGGTCAAAGTGGTGGAGAATGGCTTCATCACCCTGAAAATGTCCAAATCCAATCCAGTTCCTACGGTGTATGCAGGCGAGTTTCGCCACGCCGTGGACGCCAAGCATCGTGTGACCGTGCCCTCGCGTTGGCGTTCGGGGGACGACAAGGAGGAATTTTTCGCGGTGCCTGATCCGGCGGGGAATTTTTTGATGATCCTGCCGCCGCACGAGTTCGACCGCGTGAAGTCGGACGTCGAGGCCAACACCGCGATCTCGCCGGCCGACCGGCGCAAATTCATCCGCCGCTTCTACGCCCTCGCGCAGCTCGTCTCGGTCGACAAACAAGGACGCATCCTGCTGCCCGAGGAATATTGCCGCCGCCTCGGCCTTGATGGCGAAGTCGTGCTCATCGGCAGCCACAGCCGTATGGAAATTTGGAACACGCAACGCTGGACCGACGCGACAGCTGCCGAAGACGAGGTCTTCCGCCGGGTGGCGGGAGAGGTCGGTCTGTAGCGCGACTGGCACCCCTCCGAAACCCCGAGAACAAACAACAAATCAAGAATGGCAAAAGCCGGCCGCAAGTTCGCTTTTGGTTTTTCCGCGAAAAAAGACGCGGGAGGCCGGGCGGAAGGCGCGTCCTCCATCCGACTCAATGTTCGCACCGTTTATGAGCAGTTCGGTCTCCGCAAACCCGCACGACGCCGCAAGTCCTGAAGACTTCCGGCACGAGCCCGTTCTAACGGAGGAGATCTTGCGCGTGCTCCAGCCGCGCCAAGGGAAACTTTTTCTCGACGGCACGCTGGGCGGCGGCGGCCACAGTGCAGCTTTGCTCGCGGCGGGGGCCCGCGTTGTCGGTTTGGACCGCGACGCGGCGGCGCTGGCCCATGCGCGCGAACGCCTCGCTGTCTTCGGCGGGCAGTTCCGCGCCTTCCACGGCAATTTCGCCGATGCCGCGGCCAATCCGGAAGTCTTGTCGGCCGCTCCGTTCGATGGCGCGTTGCTCGATCTCGGTGTCTCCTCGCACCAACTCGACACCGCGGCGCGGGGATTCAGTTTCCGCCACGACGGGCCGCTCGATATGCGCATGGATTCGTCCTGCGGCGAAACGGCGGCCGATCTCGTCAACACCGCATCCGAGGAGGAGTTGATCCGCATTTTCCGCGAATTCGGGGAAGAACCGCAGTCGAAGCGCGCGGCCCGCGCCATCGTCGGTGAGCGCGATCGTGTGGCGTTTGCCCGCACCAGCCAGCTGGCCACGCTGCTCGAGAGGGTCCTGCCGCGCCGCAGTCGCATCCATCCGGCTACGCGCGTTTTCCAGGCCCTGCGCATCGCGGTGAACGACGAACTCGGCGCTTTGCGGCGGGCCCTTGAGACGATCCCTTTGCTCCTGCGCAGCGGGGCGCGCTTTGCTGTCATCACTTTCCATTCGCTGGAGGACCGCATCGTCAAATCTTTCTTCCGTTCCGGTAGCGAGGAGTGGCTCGACCGCCCCGAGTGGCCGGCGCCGCGGCGTAATCCAGGACGTTGCTTTCTCGATCTCACGCGCAAGCCGCTCGAAGCCTCGCCCGAAGAAGTGAAACGCAACCCGCGCGCCCGCAGCGCCCGCCTCCGCGCCGTCGAAATCATTTCCCTTCCGCAGGAGGTGGCAGCATGAGCCGCGCCCAGCAGGATCAGGCCCACGGGGTCATGTTTCTCGTCCGCTGGCTCGCGCTGGTCGTCTTTGTCGGACTGCTCGGCGTGTGCTACGTGCACATGAAGCAGAAGCTCACGGCGGACGGCAACCTGTGCCGCGATTTGGAAAACTCGGTGCGTGAACTCGACGAGAAGCTTCTCGGTATCAACTCCGACATCCGCCGCTTGACCGGCCGGCCCGCCCTCGAACGCCGGCGGCAGGAGGGATTCATCCGCATGATGGAGGTCACCGACGCGCGCATCGTTCGCTTGCGTCCGCAGACCGAATCCGCCGCGCTACCCGTGGCCAGCAACGAGGAGGCGGCCCGATGAACGCGCCCGTTTGCCGCCGCGCCGGGATTGTCTGCATCGCGCTGGCCGTCATATTCAGTATTTTCTCGGGTCGCCTCATTTACCTGCAGGTCGGCCGTCACGAGGAACTGGCCAACGAGGCCGCCAAAACCACGGCGAAAAAGAAGATCATTCCCGCCGTGCGCGGACGCATTCTCGACGCCCAGGGCGAGGCGCTGGCCGACAATGTGCCCGTCTATAAAGTCGTGGTCGACGGCAGTCTCGCGCCGGAAGACCGCGGCGAATTGGCGGCCATCCTCTCGCGCTACGTCGCCATGGATGAGGCCAAAGTCTCCGAGCGGATCGCTTCGAAGCGTCGCTACATCGTGGTCAACCCGAAGCTCAAAGTCCCGGCGTCCGCGGTGGAAAATCTGAAACAGGATCTAGCCGCCGCCAAACTGCGCTGCGTGCAATACGAACGCGAGCCGCTTCGGAGTTATCCCAACGAGAGCATGCTGGCCCACGTTCTCGGCTATCTCGACCACAACGGCCGCGGTATCCAGGGCATCGAGATGATGATGGAGCCCTACCTGCGTGGGGAGGACGGTTTTGTTTTCACCGAGCGCGACCGCACCGGGCGCGAGATTGTCGCCTACCGCGGGCTCGAACGTCCCGCGCGCGATGGCATGACGGTGGAACTCACCGTCGACATGGGGTTGCAGGCCATCGTGGAGCGCGAACTCGACGCCGCCTATCAGCGGCTGAATCCGAACATGATGACCGCGGTCTTCGTCCGTCCGCGCACCGGCGAAATCCTCGCCATGGCCACGCGCCCGACCTTCGACCCGAACAGCCACAACGCCGCCGCGGTCGAGACGACGAAGAACCGCGCCATCCTTGAGATGTTTGAGCCCGGCTCGACCTTCAAGCTTGTCGTTATCGCTGCGGCCCTCAACGAGCAGGCGGTGCAACCTGCTCAGGAATTCTTCTGCGAGAACGGCCGCTTCGGCTACGCAGGGAGAACGCTGAAGGACGTTCACTCCTACGGCTCACTCAGCGTCCACGACATCCTGGTGAAGTCTTCCAACATCGGCTGTGCGAAGATTGCCATGCACATCGGGCCGGAAACTTTCCACGAATACATTCGCCGCTTCGGATTCGGCGAGCGCACCGGCCTCGGGCTGCCTGGGGAAATCGGGGGCACAGTTCATCCGGTGCATAAATGGTCGGGCCTGAGCATCACCCGCGTCCCCATGGGCCACGAGGTGGCGGTCACCCCGTTGCAGAGCGCGATGAGCATGGCGGTGATTGCCAACGGTGGGGACATGATGCTTCCGCAGATTGTCCGTTCGGTGCGCGACTCGAACGGCAACGAGGTGCTTTCGCTCAAGCCGACCGTGGTGCGCCGCGTTATCGAGCGTGAGACCGCGGCCGAAGTTGCCTCCGCCTTGCAGGAAGTGGTCAGCGAAAAAGGAACTGCCCCGCTCGCTGCCATCCGAGGCTACCAAGTCTGCGGCAAGACAGGCACCGCGCAGCGCGTCGATCCGAAAGGCGGCTACACTCCCGGGCAATATGTCGTTTCGTTCTCCGGCTACTTCCCGGCGGGCGATCCCGAAGTGGCGGGCATCGTTCTCGTCGACAACGCGCGCACTCCGGGTGCCGCGCAATACGGCGGCACCATCGCCGGTCCCATCTTCGCGAACATCGGGCGCGGCATGGCCCAGCATCTCGGGCTCGTTCCGGAAACCGAAGAGTCCGACGGAACAACCATCGCTCTCGTGCCTCGGGGCGAAACGGGGAACGAGGATTTTAACTGACAATGAATCTGGGCAAGATTCTCGCCGGCTTGGGTCCCGAAACCTTCGAGGTCACGGGCTCGCCCGATCGCGAAATCGAAGCGCTGGTCCATGACTCGCGCCTCGTTTCGCCCGGGTGTCTCTTCGCTTCGCTGCCCAGCGCGACCCCCGGGCGCGCCGGTGCGGAGGATACGCGCCATATTCTCGAGGCCGTGGACAAAGGGGCTGTGGCCGTCATCACCGCGGCGGACATCGATGCCCCTCGCGCCACGATCGTCCGGGTCAAAAATCCGCGCGTGGCCCTCTCCGCGGCCGCCGCGGTTTTCTACGGGCATCCCTCGCTGCAGTTGCAGACTGCCGGGGTCACTGGCACCAACGGGAAAACCACCACGACCTTTTTGCTCAAGCATCTGCTCGATGTCGCCGAACGCCCGTGCGGCCTCATCGGAACCGTCCGCTATGTCGTCGGCCCGCGCGAACTGCCCGCGGCGCGCACCACGCCGGAGTCGGACGACGTCCAGCGCCTGCTCCGCGAGATGCGCGACGTGAATTGCCGCGCCGCCGTGATGGAAGCGTCGAGCCACGCCTTGCATCAGGGGCGTCTGCGGGATGTCGAGTTCGATACCGCCATCTTCACCAACCTCACGCAGGACCATCTCGATTACCACGAAACGATGGAGGCTTATTTCGCGGCCAAGGCTTTGCTCTTCAGTCAAATGGCGGAGCAAACGCGCAAGAAGGGCACCGCGGTGGTCAATCTCGACGACCGCTACGGGCGGCGGCTCATCGACGACCACACGCAGCGTGTCACCACTGTGACCTACGGGCAGTCCTCCAACGCCATGTTCCGCGCCGTCGATCTGCGCACCGACTTCCACGGCACGCAATATTCCCTGCACGCCGCGGGCAAAAGCTACCTCGTGCGCCTTCCTCTCTTCGGTCCTTTCAACGTCTACAATTCTCTCGCCGCGCTCGCCGCGATGCACGCGCTCGGGCACGACATCCGCAAATCCGTCGTCGCGCTTAAAGATGCGCCGCAGGTGCCGGGAAGACTTGAGATGGTGCCCGGACCGAAATCGTTCCGCGTCTTCGTCGACTACGCCCACACGCCGGACGCCTTGCAGAACGTGCTGCGCACCCTGCGTTCCCTCGAGCCGGCCCGCATCCTGACGGTCTTCGGTTGCGGCGGCGATCGGGACAAAGCCAAGCGCGGACCGATGGGACTCGCGGCCGAGGAGCTTTCCGACTGGTGCATCGTCACCTCCGACAATCCGCGCAGCGAGGATCCGGAGGGTATCTGCCGCCAGATCAGCGCGGCGTTGCGCAGCCAGAATCACGAGGTGATCGTCGATCGCCGTGCGGCCATCCGCCGCGCCGTGGCTATGGCCGGCCCGGGCGACATCGTGCTTGTCGCGGGCAAGGGGCACGAGAGCTACCAGGAATTTGCGGATCGCAAGATCCCGTTCGACGACGTCGCCGAATCGGCGACCGCCCTGAGGGAGAAAGCGGCGTGACCATGGATCCGACCAGTCTCAAAGAACTGGCCGCGGCCTGCGGCGGGAAACTTCTGCGTGGCGACGGCGCGCTGGAAGTCACGACAATCAACAAGGACACGCGCGCGATCAAAGCGGGCGACCTATATTGGGCTCTGCGCGGGGAAAACCACGACGGTCATGATTTTGTCCGAAAAGCGGCCGAGTCGGGTGCCGCGGCGGCTGTTGTCGAACGCGCCGAGGTCGATGTGCCTTTGGATTTCCCACTCATCGTTGTTCCAGACGCGCTGCGCGCCCTGCAGCAACTTGCCTCGTGGTGGCGCGAACAGCTCACGCTCAAAGTCATTTGCCTCACCGGCAGCAACGGCAAGACGAGCACGAAAGACTTTGCCGCTTCCGTCGCCTCGACCCGCTTTCGCGTCAACAAGACCGAGGGCAACCTCAACAATCACATTGGCCTTCCGCTCACCATTCTCTCGGCGCGCAAGTCCGACGAAATTGCCGTGTGGGAAATTGGCATGAATCACGCGGGCGAGATCGAGCCGCTCGCGCGCCTGGCCAAGCCGGATGTCGGGATCATCACCAATATCGGCGTGGCCCACATCGAGTTCCTCGGCTCGCGCGAAGCCATCGCGCAGGAGAAGGGGATGCTCGGTGAAGTTCTCTCCGCGGACAAAGTCCTCATTCTTCCGGCCGGCGACGAGTTCGCACCCTTCCTTGCCTCCCGCACCAAGGCGAAAGTCGTCTTTGTCGGCAGCGCGGATGGCTTGTACGCCGACAACCTTCGCGCGTCCTCGCGCGGACACGACTTCGATCTCGTGCTGGGCAAAGAGCGCGCCGCGGCCCACCTTCCCGTCCCCGGTGAACACATGGTGCGCAATGCGCTTCTTGCTGTGGGCGCCGGTTTGCAGCTGGGCCTTTCCCTGCGTGAATGCGCCTCGGGCCTGGCTGCGACAAAACTTTCCGCCCGCCGTCTCGACTGTCTCGATATCCGCGGCGTCACCATTCTCGACGACAGCTACAACGCGAATCCCGATTCGATGGAAGCCGCGCTGCACGCTTTGCGCGGGCTGCCTGGCGGCGGACGACGCTTCGCTGTGCTTGGCCGCATGGGCGAGCTCGGTTCCTACGCGCATGAGGGATACCGCCGCGTCGGACGCACCGCCGCATCGACCATGGATGTGCTCATCGCGGTGGGCGAGGAGACTTTGCCATTGGCCGAGGAAGCACAAGCTGCGGGTCGCATCGAAGTGCATCGCGCAGCCGATGCCGCCGATGCCGCGCGCCTGCTGCGCGAGTTGTCGCGCCCCGGCGACGCCGTGGTTTTGAAAGGTAGCCGCTCGGCTCGTATGGAACGCGTTCTGGAGGAATTCGCCTGATGCTTTACTACCTCCACCTTCTCAGCGAGCAGCCGGATATCCAATTGGCGCTGCTCAAGGGCTTCAACGTTTTTCAATACATCACGTTCCGCTCGATGGCCGCGGGCGTCACGGCGTTCATCATTTGTCTGCTTTTCGGCAGGACGGTCATCCGCCGCCTCATTTCGCTCAAGCTCGGCCAACCGATCCGCACCGAGGAGGAAGTGAACCGCCTGCACGAGTTGCATGGCGCGAAAGCGGGCACGCCGACCATGGGAGGTGTTCTTCTCCTCGGCTCGGTCGTGGTCTCCGTTCTCCTTTGGGCGCGCCCGACCAACCCGCTCGTCTGGCTTTGCCTTTTCACCGTGATCTATCTCGGCGCGCTCGGTTTCGTCGATGACTACCTCAAGGTGACGAAGAAAACCTCCGACGGCATCAGCAGTCGCCTGAAGTTCGTGCTGCAGTGCGTCTTGGCCGGAATTGTCACCGCGTTTTTCGCGTGGGATCCGGTGCTCTCGAATCACGCGTCGCAGCTTTACGTTCCCTTCGCCAAGGAACCGATCATCCAGAACATGGGTGTGTTCACCTTCTTCCTCTATCTCTTGGTCATTGTCGGATCGTCCAACGCGGTCAACCTGACCGATGGACTCGACGGCTTGGCTTCTGGTTGCACCGCTACGGTCGCATTCGGTCTCGCTGTGCTCGCTTACGCCGCGGGCAACGTCAACATTGCCTCGTATCTTCAGATCCCGTTCGTCGGCTACTCGGGCGAACTGAGCGTCGTCTCCATGGCGCTGGTCGGCGCATCGCTCGGCTTCCTCTGGTGGAACTGCCACCCGGCTCGCGTCTTCATGGGCGACACCGGGTCACTCGCCATCGGCGGGCTTCTCGGCGTGATCGCCATCTCCTGCAAGCAGGAGCTTCTCCTCGCTTTGATGGGCGGCGTCTTCGTGCTCGAGGCCGGCTCGGTCATCTTGCAGGTCGCAAGTTTCAAAAGCACCGGCAAGCGCATCTTCAAGATGTCGCCGTTGCACCACCACTTCGAACTGAGCGGCTGGAAGGAAAGCACGGTCATTGTGCGCTTCTGGATCCTCTCCATCATTTTCGCCTTCCTCGGACTGGCGACTCTCAAACTGCGGTGATCCTCATGGACTACAAAGGAAGACATGTCGCGGTGCTCGGCCTTGGGCGGAGTGGGGAGGCGGCTGCCGTCCTTCTTCTTGATCACGGTGCCGATGTCACCGTGCTCGATTCCGGCGATCCCGCCCCGCGGCGGGATGCCGCAGTGAAACTTTCCTCGCGTGGCGCACGCGTCGTTTTGGGGGACGACGCGTTGCGCTGCGCGCAGGATTTTGACTTCGCGGTGCTCAGCCCCGGAATCGATCCCGTGGTGCCGCTCGCGCGGAGGCCGGTCGAGGCCGGCATACCTCTCCTCGGTGAAATTGAACTGGCCTTCCGCAATTGCCGCTGCCCGGTCATCGCCATCACCGGCACCAACGGCAAGACGACGACCACTGGCCTGACCGCCGCGCTGCTCAATGCCGCTGGGCTGCGCGCCGAGGCATGCGGCAACATTGGTCTGCCTTTCAGTGAGGTCGCGGCGCGCAGCGCACAGCTCGAGGCGGCCGTGGTGGAGATCAGTTCCTTTCAACTCGAAACCACCGACAGCTTTCGTCCCAAGGTCGCAGTCTGGACCAACTTCAGCGCAAACCATCTGGACCGTTACCCGGACGTGGCTGCCTACCGCGCGGCAAAACTCCGCATCTTCGACCGTCAGACGGCGGAAGATTTCGCGGTGGTCAACGCGCGGTTGGAACTGCCGGCCCTGCGCGCGCGGCGAATCACCTTTTCCGCCGCGCGCGCCGCGGAGGCGGACTTCACCCTCGATGGATCCGTCATCTTCCACCAAGGCAAAAAGCTCATCGACATGGCGGAAACGCGCCTACGCGGGCAGCATAATGCGGAAAATCTCATGGCGGCCTTCGGCGCCGCGATGTGCCTCGGCGCCGATCCTGTAAGGATGGCTGCCGCCGCGCGCGATTACACACCGCCGCCGCACCGTTGCGAATTTGTCCGAGAGATCGGCGGCGTCACGTGGATCAACGACTCCAAATCGACCAACCTGGACGCGCTCGCGCAGGCGCTCCAAGGCCAGTCCGGCGACGTGATCCTCATCGCGGGCGGAAAAAACAAAGGTTTCGATTTTGCTCCCGTTGCTCCGCTGGTCAGCGAGCGCGTGCGGGAAGCCGTCCTCATCGGTGAGATGCGCCAATCCATCGCGCGCGATTGGAGTGTTCCCTGCCATCCGGTCGACTCGCTTGAGTCCGCCGTGGCGATGGCGCGGAGTCTCGCGCGCAGCGGCGACACCGTCCTTTTTTCCCCGGGCACCTCGTCCTTCGACATGTTTCGGAGCTACGAGGAGCGCGGGGATTTGTTCAAGCACCTAACCCACCAAATACAACCCAAGGAAAAAAACACATGAAACTGCAGCTATTCAGCAAGATGACGGCCAAACCGAAGGCCCGCAAAGTCGTCCGCGCTTCGGCCCGTGCCATGCGGGGCGACGAGGACTACTACGAAGCCGAACCGAACATGAAGTTGTCCCACGCCTTCATGGTCGTGCTCGTGCTCCACATCGTGGCGGTCGGCGGCATCTGGGCGTTCAACCACCTCAATGCCGGACGCCAGAGTGCGTCGATCGCGGTTGGTCTTTCCGACAAGCTCGCCTTGAGCGCCCAGCAGAAGCAGGTTGCGCCCGCGGTCGTGGAGCGCCAGCCCGCCGATGCGGACGAGCCCTTGCCTTCGCTTGAGCCGTTGCCGGAGTCGTCAGCGCCCGCTTTCCGTGCCGCGGAAATTTCGCCGGCGCCAATCATGACAGCGACGAAATCAACGGAAGCTCCCATTGTCGACACCAAGCCCCCGGCTCCGGTCGCGGCCCCGGCCAGGCAGAAGTCCGAGGCGACATCGACCGGCGACACTTACACCGTGGCCAAGGGCGACAACCCCTACAAAATCGCCAAGAAACTCGGCGTGAGTTATCAGGCGTTGCTCGAGGCGAACAACATCGAGGATCCGACCAAGCTGCAGATCGGCACGGTCCTCAAAGTCCCGGCCAAGAAGAAATAGGCCCCCGTCCATGCGTGGTCGGACGGCCTACATACTCATTCTTTCCGTGGTCAGCTTGCTGGCCATCGGGATCGTCATGCTGCAAAGCACGGGCGCATTCGCCCGCGACAGCCATGGCGATATGTATCATTTTGTCCGGCGCCAGGCGTTCTGGCTCTGCATCGGTCTCGTTGTTTTGGTGGGTGCGTCGCTGACCGATTACCGGTGGTGGGGAAAATTCTGGCCGCATCTTTACGTGCTGGCCGCCGTGCTGCTCGTCCTTTGTTTCGTGCCTCCGATCGGCATGAAAATCAACGGTTCGTGGCGCTGGATCAATCTGGGGTTTGCTTCGTTCCAACCGAGCGAATTGGCCAAAGTTGCCGCACTCGTGTTCCTTGCTTGGTGGTACCATCGCCATGAAAACGAAACGAAAAGTTTTCTCCGCGGATTTGTCATGCCGCTCGGCGCCGTCGCTTTGCTCATCGGCCTGATCGCCTTGGAGGTGGACCTCGGTGCATCCGCCTTGATCGGACTGACCGCAGTATGCGTCATGTTCGTGGGCGGGGCGAGTTTGCTCTGGCTTGTTCCCATGTTTGTCGCCGGCCTGGCGGCTTTGGTCTACGCCGTGTTGCACAACCCGGAACGCTTCGCGCGTATTCTCGCTTTCCTTGATCCCAAGTCTGCCCGGCTCGATGAAGGCCTGCAGCAGTGGCAGGCCATGGTCGCCTTCGGGGCTGGCGGCGTGTCCGGTGCGGGATTGGGCAATGGACGCCTCAAAATGCTCTACCTGCCCTACGCACACACCGATTTTATTTTCCCCATGATTGGCGAGGAACTCGGGCTGCGTTTCACTTTGCTCGTGGTCTTTTGCTTCCTCCTCATGCTGCTCGCGGGCGCATTGATCGCCATGAACGCCAAAGATCGTTTCGGGATGCTCCTCGGTTTTGGCATCACTATCGTCATCGCCCTGCAGGCTGCCATCAACATCGGTGTGACCACCTCGCTGCTCCCGAACAAAGGCATGCCGCTTCCCTTCATCAGCTACGGCGGCAGCAACCTTGCCGTCAATATGCTGCTCGTCGGCATTCTCCTCAACATCCACCGCCAGGGCCGCCGCTTGCCCAAGCCGCGCACGCGCGCCGTCCCGGCCACCAGCCTCGCGGTCCGTTTCTGATGAAATTCGTCATCGCGTGCGGGGGAACCGGCGGCCATTTGTTCCCCGGGCTGGCTGTTGCCGAGGAACTCCGCCGCGCCAAGCACGAGGTGCTCCTTCTCGTCTCGCAAAAAGCGATCGACGAGCGCGCACTGCGCGCTTTTCCCGACATGCCGCGCGAGGCACTGCCTTCGGTCGGACTGACTTCCGTATTTTCGCCGGCGGCGCTCAAGTTCGCGCAGCGCCTTTTCGCCAGCTACCGCCAATGCGGCTCGATCTGCGACCGTTTTCGTCCCGATGCCGTGCTCGGCATGGGCGGATTCACCAGCGTGGCGCCGCTGGCTGCCGCGCGGCGGCGCGGCACTCCCGCCTATCTGCACGAATCCAACGCCATTCCGGGTAAAGCGAACCGTCTCGGGGCACGATTCTGTCGCGAGGTGTTGCTCGGCTTCGAGGATTGCGCGAAGCATTTTCCCGCCGGCACATCGCGCGTTACCGGGACACCGATCCGCAGCGAACTTGTGGCCGATGTTCCCGCCAAGGCTCGCGCGCTGCGCTTTCTCGGCTTGGACCCCGACGCGCGAACCCTGCTCGTCATGGGCGGAAGCCAAGGCGCCGCGGGCATAAACTCGGCCATGGCCGACGCAGCCGCGCATCTCCAAGGCAGCGGCATCCAAGTCATCCACCTCAGCGGGGAACGCGACGCAGCGAAACTCGGCGAAGCTTATCGCGCGGCCGGCGTGGCAGCCGTCGTTCTTCCCTTTTGCGATCGCATGCAGGACGTCTACGCCGCGGCCGACCTGGCCGTTTCCCGCTCCGGGGCCGCCAGCTTGACGGAGCTTTCCTCGTTCGGCCTGCCTTCGATTCTCATTCCTTATCCCCACGCGGCCGAAGATCACCAGACTCTCAACGCACGTATTTTCGAGAAGGCCGGGGCGGCCCGTCTCCTACCCGAAGACGAGGCTGCTGGAGCTCCTCTCGCCGCCCTGCTAAAATCACTCCTCGCATCGGGAGCATCTTTGGAATCCATGGCCGCGGCCTCCAGGTCGCTGGCCCCGCATGACGCGGCGAAAAGGGTGGCCGACGTATTGACGCACGCAACGAAATGAACGTCCGCGAACTGGCCCAATTCCTGCACGGATCACCGCGCCGCGTCCATCTTATCGGTGTGGCTGGTTCGGGCATGAGCGGCATCGCCGCTCTCCTCCTGGCGCTTGGCCACCGCGTCAGCGGATCGGACAAAGTCGACACCGCGGAGGTGAGGCGCTTGCAATCCCTCGGGCTCGATTTCCGCACGCCACACCGTGCCTCCGATGCGGACGATGCCGAGATCATCATCTACTCCTCGGCTATCCGCGCCGGGAATCCCGCTTTCGATGCCGCGCGCGCCGCGGGAAAAACGCTGGTCCGTCGCGCGGAAGCGCTCTCCGGCCTCATGGCCGGGAAAAAAGGCATCCTTGTCTGCGGAATGCACGGCAAGACGACGGTTTCGGCCATGACCGCTCACGTCTTCCGCGCCGCCGGGACGCACCCTTCGCATTATGTCGGCGCGGAGATTCCGATTCTCGGCACCAACGCACGTTGGGATGCGGGCGGTGAATTCTTCATCGCCGAGGGCGATGAAAGCGACGGCACCATCGTGCAATACCATCCCGAGCACAGCATCGTGCTCAACATCGAGCCCGAACACCTCGATCATTACCCCGACCTGGCAGCTATCGACGCGGCTTTCACGCAACTGCTCCGCCAGACCACCGGCAAGATCGTTTACTGCTCGGATGACGAAGGCGCGCGGCGCGTCTGCGACGGTTTCCCCAACACCGTCTCCTATGGCAAGACCGGTCATTACGCCCTGCGCGATTTTCGCGCCACCGACTTCGGTTCCGTTTTTGCTTTTTGCCGCGGTGACGAGGAACTTGTACGCGTCACCCTGAACGTTCCCGGCGAGCACAATGCCATCAATTCTTGCGCCGCACTCGCGCTCGCCGCCGAGCTCGGACTCGATCTTTCCGTCTGCGCCAAAGCACTCGAAACGTTCCGCGGAGCCCGCCGTCGCTTCGAGACGCTTTTCGCTTCGCCTGATTTTCTCGTCGTCGACGATTATGGACACCATCCGACCGAAATCGCCGCAGTGATCCGCGCGGCCCGCGACACGGGGCGCGCGCGTGTTCTTCTTTTGTTCCAACCGCATCGCTACACCCGCACGCAGGCGTTGCAGGAGGAGTTCGGACGCGCTCTTGCGCTCGCCGATGCCGCGGTGGTAACCGATGTTTATCCGGCGAGTGAAGAACCCATTCGCGGCGTGAGCGGACAACTACTTGTCGACTCGGCCAAGCGCCACGGAGCCAAAGATGTTTTTTATGAGGCCTCCCGCGACGAGGCCGGGCGCTGCGTGGGCCAATTGCTTCGTCGCGGAGATCTTCTTGTCACGCTCGGCGCGGGAAACATTCATGAGCAGGGGACGGCGCTCGCTTCCGATCTGCGCACCTTGGAAATGTTGCGAGCGGCCATGGGCGACGGCGTCGCGCGCTTGCATGAACCGATGGCCAAGCACACCACGATGAGGGTGGGCGGCCCCGCGCAGTTCTGGCTCGAACCCGAGACGGAACACGGATTTTGCGAGCTTGTCCGTGTTGCCCACGCCGAAGGCATTCCGCTTATGGTAGTGGGACGGGGATCGAATCTCATTGTGCGCGACGGAGGATTGCGCGGCGCCGTCGTTCGCCTGCGCCGAGGAGTGTTCGGGGAATTCGCCGTTGAGCGCGATTGCATCCGTGCCGGGGTCGGTGTGCGCCTCAAGGCCTTGAGCGGTGCTGCCGTCACCGCGGGTCTCGCGGGCTTTGAGTGGATGGAAGGTATTCCCGGCGACGTCGGCGGATGTCTCCGTATGAACGCGGGGGCGATGGGGGTCGAGGCTTTCGATCAAGTCGAGCGCCTGCGCTACGCCGACCATGAGGGAAATATTCTCGAGAAAACGCCGCGCGAGCTGGAAGTGTACTACCGCAACGTTCCCTTGCTCCGCGCCAACTACGCGCTATCCGCCGTGTTCCGCGGTGAACGGGCGGATTCGGCCGAGATCGAACGCCGAACCAAAGAATACTCGGCCAAACGCAAGGCTTCGCAACCCGCTGGCGCCAGCGCCGGTTGCATCTTCCGCAATCCCGAGGGCGGCAAGGCCGGCCAGTTGGTCGACAGCGCCGGGCTGAAAAATCACCACGTAGGCGCGGCCCGCGTATCCGACCGCCACGCCAATTTCATCGTCAACGAAGGCGGTGCCAGCGCCACCGATGTCCTCGCCCTTGTCGAGGAAGTGCGCGCCGCCGTTCTCGCGCGCCATGGCGTGCAGTTGGAAAACGAAGTGCAGGTCATCGGGGAGGACCGACCCGCGGCATGAAAGAAGAGCTGAAAGATTTACATCTCGTCGTTCTCATGGGCGGCCCGGGTTCGGAGCGCGAAGTATCGCTACGTTCCGGCGCGGCCGTGGCCCGGGCCTTCGCCGAGGGAGGTTACCGCGTCACACCGGTCGAGGTTCGCGGGACCGAGGTTTCGCTCCCGTCCGACGCGGGCCTCTGCCTCAACATGATCCACGGCACCTTCGGCGAGGACGGACAGCTGCAGGCCCTCCTGGAAGCGCGCGGCGTGGCCTACACGGGCGAGGGCGTGGCCGGGAGCCGGCTGGCTTTCGACAAACTGGCGAGCAAGAGGCGCTTTGCCGCGGCGGATGTGCCGACGCCACGCTGGGAGAAAATTTCCGCGGGACAAAATCCGACCCTGCCATTGCCTTTTGTCGTCAAGGCGCCGCGTGAGGGATCCAGCGTCGGCGTGCACATCGTGCGCGAAGCAGCCGGATTGGAGGCCGCGCTCAAAGACTGCGCTTCGCTCGACCGCGAGATCCTCGTCGAGGAATTCGTCGAGGGACGCGAACTCACCGTCGGCGTGGTCGGCGACCGCGCACTCGCCATCGTGGAGATCCGTCCGCACGAGGGATTCTACGACTACGCGCACAAATACACCAAAGGCGCGTCCGAATATTTCTGCCCCGCCCCGCTTGATGCCGCGACAACGTCGGCGATCCAGGATGCCGCCCTTCGCGCCCACCGCTCGCTCGGGTTGGAGGTTTATTCGCGCGTGGATGTGCTTTTGCGCGCCGACGGATCGCCTTTCGTGCTCGAGGCCAATACGATTCCGGGTATGACCGAGACCAGCCTGCTCCCCAAAGCCGCCGCGGCGGGAGGCACCGGTTTTCTCGAGCTCTGCGAGGAAATCGCCTCGCTCTCCCTTCGCCGATTCCCACGAAAATGAACTTCTTCCGACGCAAAAAGACCCGTGCCCGCCGTCCGGCGCGCAAACGCCGCCGCGACCACCTGCTGGAAGTCACCGCTACCGCCGAGACCGAACGCCGCCGCCGCAACCAGAAACTTTTTCTCCACGCGGGGGAGGCGGTTGTGGTGCTCGGCATCATCGCTTTCTCCTACATCGGCATCCGTGCTCTCCTCGACAGCCAGATTTTCAGCAATCCGCAATACGCCGTTCGCGTCGTCGAGGTGAACACCGACGGCGTCATGTCGCGCGAGGAGGCGCTGGAAAAAACCGGCATCCGTGAAGGATTGAACATCTTCTCGCTCAATCTTGACTCCGCGCAGCGTGCCTTGTCCGTCATTCCCGAAATCAAAAGCGCCAAGGTCGAGCGCATCCTGCCCGACAGCGTCTCCATCCAGATCGAAGCCCGCCGCCCCGTGGCCTGGGTCGCCCCGCGCGACACGGGCGAGGATCCGTCCGCCATGGAAACCGCCTGTCTCGTCGACATGGATTGCGTCATGATGAAACCCGAATCGCTGCGGCCTGCCCACGCGCGTCTTCCGGTCATCTACGGGGTTCCCACCGAGCAGTGGCGTTTGGGCGATCCGATCGAAATTCCGGCTCTGCGCCAATCGCTGGAACTTTTCGTTCGTGCGGCCGAGCGCACTAATCCGGACGTGACCCTGCGCGCCGCCGACATTTCCAAGGAATGGTGCATCCTCGCGTGGGCCGAGCCAGGGACCCGCTACACGTTCGGCACGGCTGACATCCCGGCCCAACTTGACCGCTTGCAGATGATCCTCGCGCACCTCTCCACGGGAACGCGCAAGATCGCCACGGCCAACCTCATTCCCGAACGCAACACGCCCGTCACTTTCCAAGGTGACCCGCCGCCCGCCGACATCGTGATGCCGGAAAAAACCGCGGCGAAAAAGAAACCCTGACCATGGCCCGCTCGATCCTGCATGTCGGTCTGGAGATCGGGACGACGAAAGTCGCCGCGGTCATTGGCGAGACGCGCAGCGACGGGCTTCTCCGCATCATCGGCGTCGGCGAGTCGCCCTCGCGCGGGGTGCGCAAGGGCGAGATCGTCGATATCGGCAAAATCACTCTCTGCCTCAACGACGCCGTGTCCGAGGCCGAGGAAAAAGCGGACCGCGAGATCACCGAAGTGGTCGCCGCCGTCACCGGTTCGCACCTCGAAGGGCTGAGCAACCGTGGCGGCATCCAGATCCCCGAAGATCGTGACGAAATCGAAGACGAGGACGTCCAAGAGGTGGAACAAAGCGCCCTCGACGTCACCATTCCCACCGGCAACGTCTTTCTCCACACCATCGTGCAGCGTTATTACGTCGACGGGCAGGAGGGCGTGGCCAGTCCCCTTGGCATGATCGGACGCAAGCTGGAAGCGGAGTTCCACATCGTCCACGGCACCAAGACCCGCATCCAAAACAACCTTCGCTGCATCCGCGAGGCCAACCTCAAGGTCAACAATGTCGTCATGAGCGCGGTGGCCTCCTCGCAGGCCGTCATCGAGCAGACTGAGCGCGACTTGGGAGCTCTCGTCCTCGACATCGGCGGCGGCACCACCGACTACATCCTCTTCCGCGACGGCGCGGTGCGGCAGACGGGCGTGCTGGCCGTCGGCGGGGACCATATCACCAACGACATCTCCATCGGCCTGCGCGTCCCGACCAAGTGGGCGGAAAAACTCAAGGTCGAGCACGCCGACGTTGGTCCGGGTGCGGCCAACGCGCGCGGGACCGTCGAGATCGAGGATCCGACCTACGCCGGCGGCGTGATCGAGCGCCGCATGCTCAATATCGTGGCCGAGGCGCGCGTGCGCGAACTCTTCAACCTCCTCAAACGCCGACTCAACTTCGAGCGCCACGCCCAATTCATCGGCGGCGGCATCCTCATTACCGGCGGAACCGCCGACCTCAAGGGCATCGCGTTGCTTGCTTCCGAGGTATTCAGCGTTCCCGCGCGTGTTGCCGTGCCGCGGCCTGTCATGGGCCCGAGCATCCTTTTCGAAAGCCCGCGCTTCAGCACCGCGGTCGGACTCGTCCTCTACGCGCAGGCCGCGCAGGAAGCTCTCGAGGACATTTCCATCTTCGACCGACTGCGCAGCAAAATCGGGCGCATCATTCCGGGCCTATGATCAACCTCGGTCCCAACGCCCAAGCTGCCGCGCCCTCCGTGCCTGTCACGTCGGTGAAAATTTTCGGCGTGGGCGGCGCCGGTCTCTCGCTTCTCGAGCGCTTGGTCGATGCGCGGCTGGGTCGCGCCGAGCTCGTCGCCGTCAGCACCGACGCCCAAGCCCTCATGAATTCCCCCGCCGCGCGCAAAGTCCAACTCGGCCGCGAGGGAACCAAAGGTCTCGGGGCCGGCGGCGATCCTCTGCTCGGCGAGAGTGCGGCCAAGGAAAGCGCCGCCGAGATCCGCGCCGAATGCGCCGGGGCGCAGGTCATTATTGTTTGCGCCGGCTTGGGCGGCGGCACGGGCTCGGGCGCAGCGCCGGTTATTGCGCACGAGGCGCACCGCAAAGGCGCTCTTGTCATCGGCGTGGTCACCATGCCGCTCGGCGGCGAGGGGGGCAAACGCCGCGATCAAGCCGAACATGCGCTCGCCCGCCTGGCGCGTTCCTGCACGGCCATTCTCTGCTTCGAAAATGACCGCCTCAACGAACTCGGTCCCGAGGGCGCGACTATCTCCGATGCTTTCAACGCGGCCTCGCGGACTCTCGCCATGGCCGTCGCCGCCGTGGTGCGCATGGTCAGCCTGCCCGCCGTCCTGCGTTTGGGTGTGGACGAATTGGTCAACGTCTTCCACGGATCGGGCGCGCGCTGCGAATTCGGCTGCGGTTTCGCCACCGGGCCCGATCGCGTGCGCACCGCGGTTGAGGAAGCTCTACGTAGCCCGCTTCTCGAAAACGGCAAGCTTCTCGGCGAAGTGGAAAACGTGCTCGTCCATATCACCGGGGACAACTCGGTGAAACTCACCGAGGTCCACTCCGCCCTGCGGCAAATTTCCGGACAATTGGAGGACAGCGCGCAAGTGATGCTCGGAGTGGCTGTCGATCCCGAAGACGAAGACCTCTTCGGTGTGGTCATCATGGCCTGCGCCACCTCGGGCGGCGCTCGCGATGTCGCCATCGACGCCGAGGAAGAGGAGGAGACAGCGGACGAGCAGTTGTCCGCCGGGCAGTCCGGCGAAGAGGCGACCACCAAACCCGCGAAATCCAAAGGCAAAACAAAAACTTCACGCAAGACGGACACCGGCGAGCAGAAGCAGGAAGAACTCCCCCTTGATCAAGCCATGCGCGGACGCTTCAAAGATCTCGACCCGACCATGGTCGACGGGCAGGACCTCGACGTTCCGACATTTATTCGGATGCGAATCCGGCTCAAATAGTGGTAGTTTTCCGGTCGCATGAGACCGGATCGTTTCACCCAGAAGATGCAGGAGGCGCTCAACGCCGCCGCGGACATCACCAGCAAACTCCAACAACAGGAGATCGGCAACGAGCAGTTCCTTCTCGCCCTTCTCGACCAATCGGAGGGCGTCGCAGTCCCGCTGCTCCAGAAGGTCGGAGTCTCCGTCGCCCGCCTACGCGAACAACTCGATACCGAGCTTGCGCGGCGCCCCAAGGTGAGCGGCGGATCGCAACCGCATATCGGGAGCGACCTGCGCAAGACACTCGACGCCGCCGAGGGCGTCATGGCCAAGCTGAAGGACGAATACCTCAGCGCGGAGCACTACCTGCTCGCCCTTTCCCAGGCTTCCGATGCCGCGGGGAAACTCCTGCGCGAGGACGGGGCCACCCACGACAAATTGATGGCCGCGCTCGTCGAGGTGCGCGGATCGCAGCGCGTCACCGACCAGAATCCCGAGGAAAAATACCAGACGCTGGAAAAATACGGACGCGATCTCACCGAACTGGCCAAGCGCGGCAAGATCGATCCGGTCATCGGGCGCGACGAGGAAATCCGCCGCACCATGCAGGTGCTTTCGCGCCGCACGAAAAACAATCCGGTTCTCATCGGCGAACCCGGTGTGGGCAAGACGGCCATCGTCGAGGGTCTGGCCCGTCGTATCGTCAGCGGCGACGTCCCCGAGTCGCTCAAAAACAAGAAACTCGTCGCCATGGACATCGGTGCGATGATTGCCGGGGCAAAATTTCGCGGTGAATTCGAGGAGCGGCTCAAAGCATTCCTCAAAGAAGTCACCTCGAGCGAGGGGCAGATCATTCTCTTCATCGACGAGTTGCACACCATCGTCGGGGCAGGCGCGGCCGAAGGATCGGCCGATGCGTCGAACATGCTCAAACCGCAATTGGCGCGCGGCGAATTGCGGACCATCGGTGCTACCACCCTCGACGAATACCGCAAATACATCGAGAAGGACGCCGCTCTCGAACGCCGCTTCCAGCCCGTCATGGTCAAGGAACCGAGCGTGGAGGACACC
>JBILUI010000119.1:0-7124 GCA_044371145.1 Chthoniobacterales bacterium
GTCTCTGCATTGATCACAACACGCTCTTCCACCGTGAAGTCGGCGAGATCCTCCATCACGAATTGCTCGAGCGTGACAAACCATTCACCTTCCTCGACCTCGCCTGCGGCGATGCGGATTTAACCGCGACCGCCCTGAGCGGAACCAAGGTGAGCGCCTACACTGGGGTCGATTTTTCCGCGGCGGCTCTTGCGCTGGCCGCGAACAAAATCGCGAAACTCGCCTGTCCGCGCGCCTTTGCTGAGTCCGACTTCACGCATTTCCTCCAAGCGAACGACGATGAATTCGACGTCATCTACCTCGGCCTCTCGCTGCATCATCTCGAGCGCGCAGTCAAACGCGAGACGATGAAACATCTGCACCGTGCCACCGCGCCGGGAGGAACATTTTATCTCTTCGAACCCATCCTCCAACCGGACGAGTCGCGCGAGGAATACGTCGAACGGTGGGCCCGGGCTATGGATGGGCCCTACGATGCCTTCCCCGCCAGCGCACGCGAGGCATTGCGCGAACATGTCCGCGTCTCCGAACGCCCGGAGACACCGGAGGAATACCTCTCCTCTGCCCGCGACGCCGGATTCGCGACCGGCGAAATACTTTTCACCGAACCAAGCCATCGCTTTTACTCCCTCTTCCGCTTCCGCACATGAACGAACCCACCCTCCGCGAACTCAAAGCCCGCTCGCAAAAGCTCAAGCCCGTTATCCATGTGGGACACGAAGGCGTGACAGATTCCGTCATCGCCGCGCTCGACCAAGCGCTCTCCGACCACGGCCTGATCAAAGTCCGCTTCACCGACCACAAATCAGAGCGCAAGCCACTCGCCGCCGAGCTCGCCACACGCACCCACTCCCGCCAGATCCTCCTCGTCGGCCACACCGTGACGCTGTTTCGGAGCAAAGAAAAAGCCTGACGGACTGAGCTTTCCGCCGCGTGTTACTCAGCCGGGGAGGCTTCGGGGTTCTCCGGCTTTTTTATGGCGCGGGCCATACCTGCGAGCATCTCGACAGTAAGCAGGTTGGCGTTGGAGAGCTGCACTTTTTCGCCGTTCTCGAAGGGCCCACGACGCAACCAGACGAGCGTTTCCGCTTCCGGCGTTCCGCCGGGCAGCCGCGCCACGAGATAAATCTCCGCATCACCGGGCAGTTCGACACGGAAAACACCATCGGCGGCGGCCGATGTTTCCGCCGAGGCCGCAGGCAACTCGGCAACGAAACGCACCGGATCCGCTGTCTCGTCCAAACCGGCATCCATTTGCTCCACGCGACGCAGGGCGTCCTCGGCATCGGCCACGGCCTCGCGGTGCCGGGCACGGCAGATTTCGAGATCCGCGGAGTTGGCCCGTTCCGCCGCCCGCAGGATTCCCGCTGCTTCGTCGCGACGTTTGGCCATTTGCTCCCAAAGACGCCGGGCAGCCTGCACCTCGAGGCGGTTCCGGGAGCGATTCTCTTCGTAGTCACGCAACCACCGCCTCAGGGCCTCATCCACCACTCCCGGGGGATAGTATCCCACCTTGGCGCCCACGCCCGGAGTCTCCTGATCATCCAAACCGCGGAGAAACACGCGCCCTTCCAACTGGGAAGTTTGCGGCACCAGCAGGAAATAGCCCCCCGCAAGGAGACCCGCGATGACCAAGAAAACCAAAAGATGGCGCATCCCCCTATCTAAACGCCCGCGACGCCGCGCGACAAGCGATCCAGACTCCCCAGGCCATTGCCATCGGGCACTTGCTTCGATTAGAAAACAGGGTTATGCCCTCCCGCGCCGGCCAGAAAAAAGAGCAACCCGCCATCGACGTAACGGGCAAAAAGCTGCTGGCGGCCAACCGCAGCGAAATCGCCATTCGCGCTTTCCGCGCCGCGACCGAACTCGGCATGCGCACTGTCGCGGTCTACGCGGAGGAGGACCGTTTCTCCATCCACCGCTTCAAAGCGGACGAAGCCTATGTCGTCGGACGGGGCAAAGGTCCGGTCGGCGCCTACCTCGACATCGAGGGCATTGTCGGACTGGCCCGAGAGCGCGGAGTGGACATGATCCATCCGGGCTACGGATTCCTTTCGGAAAACGCGCAGTTCGCCCGCGCGTGCCAAGAAGCCGGCATCACGTTTGTCGGTCCGCGACCCGAACTGCTCGAGATGATGGGCGACAAAACGGCGGCGCGCGCACTGGCCATCAAACTCAATGTGCCCGTCCTGCCCGGCACGGAGGAACCGGTGAGCGAGCGCGCCGAAGCTTTGCGCGTGGCCAAGAAAATCGGCTTCCCGCTCATCATCAAAGCGGCCTTTGGCGGCGGCGGACGCGGCATGCGCGTCGTGCGCAAAGAAAGCGATCTCGCGCCGCTGCTCGACGAAGCGCGCAACGAGGCCGGCCGCGCCTTCGGCAATCCCGCAGTCTTCCTCGAGAAATACATCCCGCGCGCCAAGCACATCGAGGTGCAGATTCTCGGAGACTCGCACGGCGGCGTTCTTCATCTGCACGAGCGTGATTGCTCGGTGCAGCGCCGCCACCAGAAAGTGGTGGAAGTCGCGCCCTCGATCAACTTGCCGGACAAAGTCCGCACCGAACTCTGCGACGCCGCGGTGAAAATCGCCAAGGGCATCGGCTACAACAACGCTGGAACCGTGGAGTTTCTCTACGACTACGACCGCCACGAGTGGTTCTTCATCGAGATGAACCCGCGCATCCAAGTCGAGCACACCGTGACCGAGCAGATCACCGGTATCGATCTGGTCGGTGCGCAGATCCTCGTCGCCGCGGGCGCTCACTTGCACGGACCCGAACTGGCCCTGCCAGCGCAGGACGCCGTGCCGCGCAACGGTTTCGCCGTGCAATGCCGCGTCACGACAGAGGATCCAGCCAACAATTTCACGCCGAACTACGGCAAGATCGTCACTTACCGAAGTTCCGCCGGCTTCGGCGTGCGTCTTGATTCGGGGATGGGAACGACAGGCAGCACCATCACACCTTTCTACGATTCGTTGCTGGTAAAAATCACCGCGTCCGGCCGCACCTTCCCCACCGCCCTCGACCGCATGCACCGCGCCCTGCGCGAATTCCGGATCCGCGGCGTTAAGACGAACATGCCGTTCCTCGAGAATGTGGTGACGAACCCCGTCTTCCGCTCGGGGGATGCGACGACCACCTTCATCGACAAAACCCCGGCCCTCTTCGAATTCAAGCCCCGCCGCGACCGAGCGACGAAGTTGATGCATTTCCTGGCGGATGTGACGGTGAACGGAAACGCCGAGGCCAAGGGATACCAACCGGCTTCGCGCTTGGCGCCCGCCCCGCTACCCAAGGTCGACCTGCGCATCGATCCGCCCGCGGGCACGCGCCAGCAATTGCTCAAACTCGGACCGGAGAAATTCGCCGAGTGGACCCGGAAGCAGAAGCGGGCCCTTTTCACCGACACCACCTTCCGCGACGCGCACCAGTCGCTCCTCGCCACCCGCGTGCGCACGCACGACATGCTGCTGGTGGCCGACGCCGTGGCGCGCCGCACCCCGCAACTTTTCAGCCTCGAGATGTGGGGCGGCGCGACATTCGACGCGGCCATGCGTTTCCTGCGCGAAGATCCGTGGGAGCGCCTCCGCGCCTTGCGCGAGAAAGTTCCGAACATCTGTTTCCAAATGCTGTTCCGCGGTTCCAACGCGGTGGGCTACTCGAATTATCCGCCCGAGGTCGTCGCCGGCTTTGTCCGCCATGCCGCCGAGAGCGGGATGGACATCTTCCGCGTCTTCGACTCCCTCAACGACCTTTCCAACATGCGCGCGGCGATGGAAGCGGTCCGCGAGACCAAAGCAGTGTGCGAGGGTACCATCTGCTACACCGGAGACATCCTCGACCCGAAGCGCACCAAGTATTCGCTCAAATACTACGTCAAGCTGGCCAAGGAGTTGGAAAAAATGGGGGCGCACTTCATCGCGATCAAAGACATGGCGGGGCTCTGCCGTCCGTTCGCGGCCCGCGCCCTGCTCAAAGCCCTGCGGGCCGAAACCGACCTGCCGCTCCATTTCCATACCCACGACACGAGCGGCGCGAACGCCGCGTCCGTCCTTGCCGCGATTGAATCCGGGGCGGACATCGTTGATTCGGCCATCAGCTCGATGTCCGGCTCCACCTCGCAGCCAAACCTGAACAGCCTCGTCGCCGCGCTGCAAAACACCCCGCATGACAGCGGTCTGGATCTGGAAGCGCTCAACGAGTTCGCCGACTACTGGGAGCAGGTGCGAACGTTCTACGCGCCGTTCGACACGTCGCCGCGCACCGGGAGCGCCGAGGTTTATCTGCACGAAATGCCTGGCGGACAATTCACCAACCTCAAAGAGCAGGCAGCGTCGATGGGACTGGGCCATCGTTGGCCGGAGATCGCACGCTGCTATGCCGAGGTGAACCAGCTCTTCGGCGACATCGTCAAAGTGACGCCCTCGAGCAAAGTCGTCGGCGACATGGCACTCTTCCTCTTCACCCGCGGCATCAAGCCGACCGACGTGCCCAACCTCCAGCCGGGCACACCCTTCCCCGAATCGGTCAAAGACATGCTGGCCGGCGGACTCGGCGAACCGCTGGGCGGATGGCCGAAGGACGTGGTCAAAGCCGTGCTCGGCAAAGCGAAGTCAAAGCCCGCCCGCGCGCCGAAAGTCAGCCTGCCCGCCGTGCGCAAGGAACTTGCGGCTAAACTCAAACACGCCCCCGACGAGGACGAGCTTTACAGCCATCTCATGTATCCGGATGTCTTCGCTGCTTTCACCAAGTTCGAGCGCGAATACGGCGACGTCAGCGTCCTGCCCACCCCGGCCTTTTTCTACGGACTGAAGGCGGGCCAAGAGGTCGCCGTTGAAATCGAGCAGGGCAAAACCCTTTTCATCAAGCTGATCAACATCGGCGAGCCGGACAAAGACGGCCACCGCGTTGTCTTCTTCGAGCTCAACGGCATGCCACGCGAGGTCACCATCACGGACAAATCCCTGCAGACCACGCAAAAAGTCCGCCGCAAGGCCGATCCTGCCAAGCCGCTCGAAATCGGAGCACCTATTCCCGGCATGGTGACCAACCTCGACCACGGCAACGGAGCCAAAGTGTCTAAAGGCGACAAGATTCTCACCATGGAAGCGATGAAGATGCAGACCACGATCTACGCCCCCTGCGACGGCATGATCGAGGAACTGTTCGTCGTGGCAGGCGACGCCGTCGACGCCGGCGACCTCCTGCTCAAGATGCGGGAGTGAGGGGCCGCCGCGCAGTCTTCGACTCGGGCCGCTAGGGACCCTCATTGTTCCGGATCCTCTTGCCCTCGATCATTTTTCGCGGAACATTCTTCGTCTCATGAAACGCCTGCTTGCCATTGCCTTGCTGATCACAGCTGCTGCGCCGCTGCATGCGGCTTACGAGAAGGAATACATCGTGGTGAGCGGCGGGGTTTCGCTTTACCAGTGGGAGAAATTCAAAAATCCGCCGCATGACCGCTGGTGGGGCAATTTCATCCGGCCGGCCGTGACCCGTTTCCAGCAGATCCGCACTGCCGATCCCAACGCGCGCATCACTTGGTTGGTCCACCGCCCGAGTTACGAGCGCCGCCTGCGCCAAAGCGAAGGCCCCCTTACCACGTGGATCTCGCAGATCGCCCCGAAATACAATGTGCGCCTCATCTGGTTTAGTTCGCCCGACACGGTGATCAACTACCTCAACGCCGGACAACCGCGCACTGCGGTCAAGATCGCCAGCCTCGATTGGTTCCTCCACTCGAACAAAGCGTGCTTCATGTTCGACTACAGCAACGAGATCGACAGCGGATCGAAGTCCTGGCTGCACGAGGATGAGCTTAAACAAATCCGCCGGGGCATCTTCGCCAAAGGCGCGCAAGTCACCAGCTGGGGATGCCACACCGGCGAGAGCATGTCGAAAAAATGGAAGCGCACGACGGGTGTTCCCATGAAGGGCGCGATCGGCAAAACCGACTACTCGGTGATGTATCGCAACAACTGGCTGCCGGGATTGTCCAAAGGCCGCTGGGTGCAGTAGCAAACGCGGGCTTCCGGGGGCGTGGAGCCATGGGGATTCGAACCCCAGACCTCCTCAATGCCATTGAGGCGCTCTACCAACTGAGCTATGACCCCGAAGCGAGGAGAAACTAGACCACGGGCGGGGATTTTTGGCAATGCCAAAGCCCCGGCGGGAGGAATCAGCGCAGGCTGAAGTTGACTGGAACTTCCACCGTGCAAGCGACCGCATTGCCCCGCACCATTCGGGGGCTGAATTTCCATTTGCGCACCGCGCCCAGGGCGGCTTGGTCGAGGATTCCGTGGCCGGAACTCCGGGCCAGCGAGACCGCACCCGCCCGCCCCTGCGCCGTCACCGCGACACGGACCATGCAAAGACCGGTCCATCCGTTGCGGCGCGCCATTTCCGGATAGTATGGCGGCCGGTTGCCGCGGGCCGAGGGACGCGCTTCGACCAATGCGGGAACGGCGGCCTTTGGAGTGGTGGCCGCTGCTCGCTGGACTTTGGATGTAGCCGGTTTGGGGCGCGTCTGGGGTTGGACGCGCTGGGGCGGCGCGACTTCCGGCTCGGGTCTCCGCGTGATGACGGGTTGCGGTTCCTTGACGACCGGTTCCAGAGCAGGCGCCGGAAGGACAACGGGTTGGGGTGGCGCGGGGAGCACTTCCACCATTTGCACGGCCATGACAGATGGGGTCAGTTCAACCGCGGCGGCCTGACGCTCCCAGCGTGCATGAAGCAGAAATGCGGCGTGCGCGGCAATGGACAGGGCCACGAAAATCCAAAACCACAGGGCGCGACCGGCGGAACGTTCGCTCGGAAATGTCATCGCGGCGGTAGTCATCGCTACTTGCTTTCGTGCACGATGTTGAACTGCGTCGCTCCGACCTGCCGCGCTTCGTCCATCAGTCCGACGAAGATTTCGTAGGGCATGGCGCGGTCACCGCGAAAATTCACCGTGCGGTCTTCGCGCCCCGCGAGCAGCGAGCCGAGCGCGGCGGAGAAGTTCTCGCGCGGGACGGCGTCCTGATTGATGTAGACCGCGCCGCTCGCATCAACACTGACAAACACCGGTGCCGGCGGCGGATTTTCGGCTGCGGCAGCTTTCGGGAGGGTCAGCGGAATGG
>JBILUI010000123.1:0-6711 GCA_044371145.1 Chthoniobacterales bacterium
GCCTGCGGGGCGTGTTCGCGGGAGCTGCCGCAGCCGAAATTGCGTCCACCCAGCAAAATGGTCGCCCCGGCATACTTCGGATTGTCGATCGGGTGGGCCTTGGGTCTGCCGTCCTCCTCGAAGCGTTCGTCATAAAAAGCGTATTCGCCAAGCCCGTCGAAGGTGACGCATTTCATGAAGCGTGCGGGGATGATACGGTCGGTATCGACATCGTCTCCGGGGACATAGACGCCGGTGCCGGCGAGTTGGGAGATTTTGGTGAGGGCCATAAGGAAAGTAACGAGTTGATCAGCTGAGGCCGAAGATTTCGCGGGCGTCGCTGATTTCCCCGGTGACGGCGGCGGCGGCGACCATGAGCGGGCTCATCAGGACAGTGCGTCCGGTCGGGCTGCCTTGGCGGCCTTTGAAGTTGCGGTTGCTCGAGCTGGCGCAGAGTTGGTCGCCGATGAGTTTGTCGGGGTTCATGGCCAAGCACATGGAGCAGCCGGCGCCGCGCCATTCGAAACCGGCGTTGCGGAAAACTTCGGCCAGTCCCATCGATTCCGCGAGGGCGGCGACGCCCTGCGAACCGGGAACAACGATCGCTTTGATGCCAGATTTGATTTTTTTGCCCTGCAAATATTTCGCCACTTCCTGCAGATCGCTGAGGCGGCCGTTGGTGCACGATCCGAGGAAGGCGACATCGATCTTGGTGCCCTTGATCGGGTTGCCCGGCTGGAGTTTCATGTGCGCGTAGGCTTCCTCCGCGGTGGAGCGGTCTTTTTCCTGCAGCTCGGCCGGGGCGGGAATGTTCTCGTTGATGAAGATGGCTTGTCCGGGATTGATCCCCCATGTGACGGTCGGCGCGATGTCGGACGCATCGTATTTCACGAGGTCGTCGTATTTCGCGTCGGGATCGCTGGCGAAGGACTTCCAGCGTGCCACGGCGGCATCGTAATCGCCCTGAGCGGGAGCGTAGGGCCGTCCGCGCAGATAATCGAACGTGGTCTGGTCGGGATTGACATAGCCGACGCGCGCCCCGCCCTCGATGGACATATTGCAAACGGTCATGCGTTCTTCCTGCGTGAAATTGTCGAACGTCGAGCCGGCGTATTCGTAGGCGTAGCCGAGTCCGCCGTTGACCCCTAGTTGGCGGATGATGTGCAGGATGACGTCCTTGGCGTAGACGCCGGGGGCGAGTTTGCCATGCACTTCGATGCGGCGGACTTTGGGTTTGCGCAGGGCCATGGTTTGGGTGGCGAGCACGTCGCGCACCTGGCTCGTGCCGATACCGAAGGCAATGGCGCCGAAGGCCCCGTGCGTCGACGTGTGCGAATCGCCGCAGGCGATGGTCGTTCCGGGCTGGGTGATGCCCTGCTCGGGGCCGACGATGTGCACGATGCCCTGTTTGCCCGAGGCGATGTCGAAAAACTTGATGCCGGAGTCTGCGCAGTTTTTGCGCAACTCCTTAATCATGGCATCGGCCAAAGCATCGGAAAACGGCTCCTCGCGTTCGTCGGTCGGCACGATGTGGTCCACGGTGGCGAAGGTGCGCTGCGGGTAGAGGACCTTCAAATTGAGGTCGCGCAGCATGCCGAAGGCTTGCGGGCTGGTCACCTCGTGGATGAGGTGCGTGCCAATGAGCAACTGCGTCATGCCATTGGGAAGCTCGCGCACGGTGTGCGCTTCCCAGACTTTGTCGAACAAGGTTTTACCCATAAGCTAGCCGGGGAGAATAACCTCCGAGCTGGGCAGCGGCAAGCGTCCGCAGGCTTGAAGTCCCTGAGGCGGACAGAGATGCTCCCCGGTGATGGAAGCGGTGGAGGCAACGGTGAACCCGGCGGCGGCGGATGCGGATTATGCCCAGTTCGCCCAGCGGAACTTGGACAAGCTCTCGTGGCTTTATCCGCTGGTGAACAACAAGCTCGGCGCGTTGTTGCATCTCCAACTGCGCCACGACCAATTGTTTTTCATGAAGGACGGGCGCGTGGTCGACGAAATCGGCTACGGCGACAACGGGAAGCGTTTCCACGAGCGCGACATGGGGAAGGTCATGAAGACGCCGCAGGACATCACGGCGCAGGGTTACTGGTTTGTCGAACCGCGCTTCAATGCCAAAGCGGCTTATGAGGCGCTCGGCGAGGTGCAGGATGGCGCGTATTACTCGCTCTTCAGCAACCAATGTCAGGACTGGGCCAACCGCGTGCGGGTCAAGACGGAGCAGATCGAGCAGGAGCAGCACCTCGTTCCCCCGGCGGGCCGCGAATCTTATGGTGCGCTCTACCATGAGGTCGCACCGACCGTTCCGGCCGCGTGGTATTTCGGCATGATCGCGGTGATTGTCGGTGTCCTCGGCCTCGGCGCGCCGCTCATCACCGGGGCTCACTATCTCAAGCTCGTGGCTTTGTTGCTTTTTGCCATCGGCGCGTCCGACATCATTTACGCGTTCTCCTCGCGCGCATGGGGAACTTTCCTCTCCACGACCTTCTTCGGCCTTCTCTCCATGCTCGGCGGCGCTGCCGTGTGGATCAGCGACCATTTCCTTTTGACCAACAGCAACGGGGTCATGGCCATCGTGCTCGCGGTGGTCGGGTTCGCGCGCATCGCCGTGGCCGTGCGCAGCCGGCCGTTCAGCGCGTGGATCGGAACTTTCCTGACGGGATTTCTGCTCTTAGCCACGGCCTGGATCGCGTGGATCCACAAAGAAGGTTCGGCCGCGGCGTGGGTGCTTGGTGTGGCCCTCTCTGTCTCATTTATTTCGGCCGGAATCTCGACGATTTGGCTGAATTGGCGGCTGCGACGGACGTAGCAGTTGGTCGCCTCAGCGACATGTCTCGCCAAGCCTCGGCTGTCCGCCGCTACAAGTATTCGTAATCCGCGAAGGTGGCGGCTTGGCCAACATAGCGGCCGGCATCATCCGAGACATTGAAGACGGTGGCTTTTTTGATGCGGAAGCGCCGGCCGTTTTTGCTGATGCGTATGCCCGAGTAGTCCTCGATGAATCCGCGTCGCCCGACCTCGTCGAGGAGTTTACGACGTTCGTCGCGATGAACCGGTTCGGCGCTGGCGCTGGAGGGTTTCCCCATCAATTCGTCCCAAGAATATTCGAAGAGTTCCAAGGCGGTGCGGTTGGCGTAATTGAAATTGTGGTCGGAACCGAGAGGTCCGAGAGCGCTGAGCACGGCGCAAGGCGCGGCGAAAAGCTGCTCCGCCGCCGCGGGTCCTTCGGTAACTCCGGCCAGGTCTCCTCCCAGCAGACGGCGGTAATTGGCCAGGATGAGCCGCGTGGATGCTTCGATGTTGTCCGGCGGATTCACGACCGGACAGCCTCCAAGCGCAGAAATTCAAAAGTGCTGCGGACGCCGGCTTCTCCGCGGTGGTTGCGGTCGTATTGGCGCAGGGCCTCGCGCAGTTTGCCCGCACCGATGCGGCGGGGGATGACGGCGCCGGCGTTGTGGATTTCGCGCAGCATCGCGGCGGAGTCCGCATGGTAGCGGTGAAAGGTCCGGACTTCGCTGCGCACGGATTGCCATCCGGCCTGACCAAGCACCCGGCTCCACTCGGCGGCATCGCGCCAAGGAAACGGGGAGGCTTCGGGGCAGGTTGCGAAGAATTCCCCGAGCGTGCCGCGGACGAACCATCCGGAAACGAGGCGTGCGCCGGGGGCGGAGGCCTGGTGCCACGCGCGGAAAACCTCCAAGGGGTCTGGCAGCCATTGCACGAGGCTGCAACTGAAGATCCAACCGTAACCACGGGCTCCGGGGGGAGTGGCCGCGTCGGCCACCGACCACTTGGCGTCGGGCAAAGCCGCGATCCCGGCGGCGACCATGCGCGGGGCGGCGTCCGAGGCGATGAGTTTTCGGGTGCGTCCGACCAGATGACGCGTGAAAAGGCCGGTGCCGGAGCCAAGTTCGAGGGCAGGGCCTTCGATTTTTTCCGGCAGCCATTCCGCCAACCAAGCCGCGGTCTCGCGTTGCACGGGTGCGTGGTCCTCGTATTGCGAGGCGCGCCGGTCGAACTCGTGCGCGAGAGCGTTTGTCATGGCTAGTGAATGTTGCCGTGCGTTTTCCCCCGCGGAAGGCAAAAAAGACGGGCCCGTCTTCCGACAGGCCCGTCACTGAAAACTCGAGTTAGCTCCTAGTATCCCCAATATCCCCAACCGGGCCACATGCCGGGACCGGGCATATCCATCATTTGCGCGGCCATCATGTTCTGATCGGAAATCTGTTGCTGCACGACGAGTTGCTGGTAGGCCGCATAGGCGGCTTGGTCACCGATGTAGGCGAAGTTGCCTACGGTGTCGGGATAGACGTAGTAGACTTTGTCGCCGCGGAACTGGCGCGAGATGGTGTAGGGCTTGAGTTGCGCCAAGGCGCTCTGGCGTTGCGGCGTGTTGGCCGGGAGAATCTTGAACCCGGCGGCCGCGAGTTGTTGCTCGGTGCCTTTGCGTTCGGCTTTGTCGATGGCGGCGCAGCCGGTAAGAAGGGCGGCGGCGAGGGCGAGGGGAAGGATTGCTTTCATAAGCCTTAGTTTCGTGCGGACGGGCGGCCGCGCCAAGCGAAAACGGATTATCTTTACGGCTGGGGCAAGCCGAGCACATCAAGCGGATGCTCGGTCAATGCCCGGCCGTCGGGCATCGGCTGCTGCGGCGGCGTGGCTGCATTGTCGGGGGCGGGAGAGGCGCAGCCAGCGAGACAGGCGGCTGTTGCCAAGGCGATGAGTGTTTTCATTGTGCTCAAAAGGTTACCCCGATTTCCGCCCCGAGAACGAGAGCGTTGGGTGTGCGCCCCGTGCCGCCCGGATTGATGACCCATTGCACGCAGGGCATCACGTAGAGCCAGGGCGTGATCTGCGCGCGGTAATCCCATTCCAAGACCCACTCGTAAGTCGGGTCGCCGAGTCCCTCCGCTTCGTGCGCCGCGGCAAATTTGCGGCTCATCGTGCCGAAATAAGATCCGAATAGAATCCAGTCCTCCCCGCGCCCCGGCAGCGCGCCCTGCCACCCGCCGCCCGCGCCGGTGAAAAAAGGAAATCGCGAGACGTTATCGGTCGGCGCGTAGACGAATGAATACCATAGCGTGACTCCCTCGTCGGTCGCGGGTTGCTCGCGCCAGACCATCTGTTGGCCGATCCAATAACAACCCCAGGTGTTCGCTGCGGTGCCGCCGTCGAACGCCGGGTAATTCCAACTCGTCCAATAGCCGCCGAACTTGTGCTCGCGGGGCAATGCCGCGCTGCCGTCCCACGGGGCGCGGATCTTAGATTTCCATCCGACCTCGCCGAACAAGGCGATGCCGTCCGAGGCGCCGATCTCCATGTTGAGCCCGTGGTTGGCAATGACGCGGTTGGCTTTGGTCGCCTGGTAGGCACCGGCACGCAGCGTCCAATCCTCGTGCGGTTCGACTTTGAGCAAGGCGCCCCAGCTCGAGACCGGGGCTCCGCTCCAGAAAGTGTTCCAGACGAAAACCGGCGTGTGCCCGTCGATCCCTCCGACGTAGAGGTCGAAGATATCCATGACGACGAAATCCGTCCCGATGCCAAGTCGCCCGAGCTTCAGGGTGATTTTTTCGTCGAGGAAGCGCTGTTCGAAATAGAGCTCGCCGAGCACGATGGTGGGAATCGCAGCGACCTCGGTCACATTGAAATAGTTGCCAATGTAATTTCGCGAGAGATTGTTCCCCGCGGAGTCGAACATGCTGGCGACGAAATAAGCGCCGGGCCATTTGACCAACTTCTCCAGATCCGCGGCAAGGATCAGCTGCAGCTGACCGTAATAAGTGAAGCCTTGCCGCCGGCCGCCGACCGGGTTGCCCAATAGATCGGTGGTGTAGGACCCGCCGAAACCGAGGCCTTCGTCCGAGATTGTCTTGCGCAAAGGAATCAGCGCATCGAGCGCACGATCCTCCGACACCATGCGCTCCCAAAGCGTGCCGGATGTCGAGTTGGTGGTCGCGGTCGCCGATGCTGTAGCAGCGCAGCAGAGGAGAGCGATGGCGAGGCTGCGCGGGCGGTTCATTTTTCGGCCGTCAAACTACCATGGCGGGTGGGGCGATAGAAGGACCGCGCGGCTGAAATTTGGGATTCAACAGGCTCGCGGTCTCTGGTTCCCTCATGGCTCGCTTATGAGCATGAAACCTTTGACCGACACTCCCGCCTGGCACGCCTTGCAAAAGCATCATACCGAGGTGGCCGGCTTGCATTTG
The DNA here is from genome assembly GCA_044371145.1 of Chthoniobacterales bacterium. GTDB lineage: Bacteria > Verrucomicrobiota > Verrucomicrobiia > Chthoniobacterales > JACTMZ01 > JACTMZ01. The sequence continues at coordinate 6,183 of JBILUI010000123.1, forward strand.
CGCGAGCTTTTCGCCGCGGAACCGAAGCGGGCGGCCGCGTTCTCCGCCGAAGCTTGCGGTCTTTTTCTCGATTACTCGAAAAACCGCATCACGGGCGAGACGCTGCGTTTGCTTCTCGCCCTGGCCGAAGAGCGGGGATTGCGCGGACGTATCGACGCGATGTTCCGCGGAGAAAAGATCAACAGCACCGAGAACCGTGCGGTGTTGCACACGGCCCTGCGCGCGCCGCGCACGGAAAAAATCCTCGTCGACGGCCAAGATGTTGTTCCCGCTGTGCACGGGGTGCTCGATAAAATGGCGGCGTTCGCCGACCGCGTCCGTTCGGGCGAATGGCTCGGCCACACGGGCAAAAAGATCCGCAACGTGATCAACATCGGCATCGGCGGTTCCGACCTCGGCCCGGTCATGGCCTACGAGGCCCTCAAATTTTACAGCGACCGGGCGCTGCGTTGTGAATTCGTCTCCAATGTCGACAGCGACGATTTTGCCGAAGCGGTGCACGGGTTGGATCCGTCAGAGACCCTCTTCG
>JBILUI010000141.1:0-5515 GCA_044371145.1 Chthoniobacterales bacterium
CGGATACATCACCGCCACCGAGACAAATCTTTCCCGCTTCGCCACCGCCCCCGCCCTGCCCAAACCGCGGCCCGGCACCGTCTACAAAATCGGCGTGGCCTACTTCTCTTCCGAGGAGAACCAGGAGAATTGTCTGGCCGGTTTTCTCGAAGGGTTGCGCGCCGCCGGTTTTGAGGAAGGAAAAAATCTCGACGTGACGCGCACGCACGCGCAGGGCGAGATCGCCAATATTCCCTCCATGCTCAAAAATCTCGAATCTTCCGACCGCGATCTGATTTTCGTCATGACCACACCCGTGCTCGGAGGCGCCTGCAGCCTGGTCAAAAACAAGCCCGTCGTCTTCAGCGCCGTGACCGATCCGGTGGCGGCGGGCGCGGGCAAGTCGTTGGACGACCATTTACCCGGCGTGACCGGAACCGGATCTTTTCCTCCGGTGCAGGACATGGTCGATGCCATCCGCCAGATCCTTCCAAGCGCCAAAAAAATCGGGACGATTTACAACGCCTCCGAGGCGAATTCGGTCAAGGTGATCGGCGTGGCGCGCGATATTTTCCGCGCCGCGGGATTCACGCTCGAGGAAGTGACCGTGGCGAGTTCGTCGGAAGTGGGTACGGCCGCGCAGGCCCTCGTCGCACGGGGCGTAGACGCCATCTACACGCAGACCGACAACACGGTCATGCAGGGTTTCGACGCGGTGATCCAGGTCTCGCGCGACGCGGAACTCCCACTTTTCACCGACGATCCCCTCGCGGCGCGGCGCGGCGCGCTGGCCTGTGTCGGTCTCGGTTTCCGCCAACCCGGCGTGGTGGCCGGCGGGATGGCCGCACGGGTTCTGTGTGGCGAAAGCCCGGGCTCGATCCCCATGCTCAACGTGGCCGAGAATGTCGTTTGGCTGAACGACGATGCCGCACGTAAACTCGGTATTGTATTTCCGCCGGAACTTGCCGCGCGGGCCGCGAAAGAGGAGAAACCTTAGGCATGGACATCACTTCGAACCGCGGTGAAGATTTTCTCAGCCTCAAGCTGGCCGGGCGTTTCGACGGTAACTGGGCGCCGCATGTCGGTTCGGCCATCGAGGAAGCGATACGGGGCGGTCACCGGCAGATTGAGCTCGATCTCTCCGGGGTCAACTACATCAGCTCGGCCGGTGTGCGGATTCTTTTCAAATATCACCGCACTTTGAGCACCGCCCGCGGCAATCTGCGCATCGTCGGGGCGGACGAGAACGTGATGTCCGTGCTTGAACTTTCCGGCTTGGCCGCCGTGCTTCTCGAACAAGTTTCCGCGCCGGAACCGGCGGCCGAAGCTTGGGAATGGGAAGGCACCAGTTTCGAGGAGCACGTTCTTTCGCCCATTGCCGTGCTACGCGGACGAATGCACGGTGATCCGGAAAAATTATCCACGGGGGCATGCGCCGGCGAAGGGACGAAAGTGCGGTTGGGATTGGATGATGTGGTCGTCGGGCTCGGCGCCTTCGGCCCCGCCGGGACCACGGGCACACGTTTCGGGGAGTTGCTTTGCGCAGGCGGTGCATCCCTGGCTATGCCGACGGATGGCAGCAGTGTTCCCGATTTCCAACTGGCCGAAGCGCGCATGGTTCCCGAGGCTTCGTTGCTCTACGGTCTGTCGGCCCGCGGTGAGTTTTCGCGCCAACTGCGCTTCGAAGCATCGCAGAGTGTGCGCGGCACGATCGGTCTTTCCCCGCTGGTCGCAGCGGCGATGAAGCGCGGCGGATACGCGGCCTGCGCCTTCGTTGTCGTTGCGGAGAGCGCGGGGGTGATCGGCGCCACTTTGCTCCGCTCTCCCGTCGCGGCGGCCGGCGTTTCTCCCTTCGCATTCCCCGGGGTGAGAGATTGGCTCAATTTCACCGGCGAACGCGACGAACAACGCACCGTGGTCATCATTGCCGGATTCGTCGCGCGGCAACCCGATGCGGATCTTTCGCCGTTTTTGCGGCCGCTTGATCCGCGCGGCGATCTGGCCGGACACTTCCACGCGGCCGTCTTTCCCTACCGTCCGCTTCCTTCCGGAAAACTCGAACTGGTGTCCACTGCGGAGGGCCTCGCTTCCAGCGGCATGGCCAGGACAGTGCTGCACCTACTGCGCGACGATCGCGAGATCGAGGGCGTCGGCGAGACGGAGTTGATGCGCGGTGCGGTATGGATGGCGCCGGTGGAATTTTCCGGCGGGGAGGAACCGTCATGACCCTGCTGCTCGGAGCTTCCACCGTCGGGTTGATCCTCGCACTGCTCGCCCTCGGGGTTTACCTGAGCTTTCGAATTTTCAATTTTCCCGACATCACGGCCGACGGATCCATCACTCTCGGTGCCGCGGTGACTGCCTCGTTGCTCGTCATGAACTGGCCTCCGGCCCTCGCCACCTTGGCGGGATTTTTCGCCGGTGCGCTCGCCGGAGCGGCGACGGGCTTGCTCAACGCCAAATTCCGCATCAATGGACTGCTCAGCGGCATTCTCGTCATGACCGCACTTTATTCCATCAACCTGCACGTCATGGGCAAAAGCAACCTGCCGCTGCTCGACGAGACAACGCTCGTCACGCAGTCCGAATCCTTCTTCGGCATGCTTTTCGGGCCGGGTGATGTGGGGGTCTTCGGATGGGAAGTGGACCAACGGGACGCTGCGGCGCTTTGCCTGGCCGCCGCCATGGTGGCCGGCGTGGGGATGATCCTTTACCTTTTCTTCCGCACCGAATTCGGGACAGCCATGCGCGCGGCGGGCGACAACCCGCAGATGATCCGCGCGTTGGGCGGCAGCGTGGACTTCATCCTGATCTTCGGCCTGGCCGTTTCCAATGGCCTCATCGCGCTCTCCGGTTCCCTCCTGGCGCAATACCAGGGTTTCGCCGATGTGCAGATGGGCATCGGTATGGTTGTGTGGGGATTGGCCAGCGTGATCATCGGCGAGGCGCTGGTCGGGAGCAAAAGCACGGGCATCGTCATCACCGGGGCGATCATGGGTTCGCTGCTTTTCCGTCTGATTGTCGCCATCGCCCTGCGCTGGGGGCTCGATCCGAACGATCTCAAACTCATCACCGCGGTCTTTGTCTTTCTGGCGCTGGTCGTGCCGGGCGCGCTGACCGCTCTGCGTTCGCGGGCAGGGAGGGCGCGCTGACATGCTCGAAGTCTCCGCCATCGGAAAAACATTCCACGCGGGAACACCCAACGAGGTGTCCGCCTTGCGCGATGTCTCTTTCAACCTTGTGGAGGGGTCGTTCCTCATCATCATCGGCACGAACGGCTCGGGAAAATCCACGCTGCTCAATGCCGTGGCCGGAACGTTTCCCCTCGACCGGGGAACCGTGACTTTGTCCGGTCATGACATCACCAAATGGCCGGAACACCGGCGCGCGAAACTCATCGGCCGGGTTTTCCAGAATCCCTACAGCGGCACCGCGCCGAACATGACCATCGCCGAGAATCTCTCCATGGCCGCGCGCCGCGGATTGCGTCGCGGACTGGCCTGGGCCATACCGCGCGCCTTGCGCTCGGAACTGCGCGACCGCGTGAGGACTTTGAACATGGGCCTCGAGGACCGGCTGGACAACGACATCGGCACACTTTCCGGCGGACAGCGGCAGGCTCTCACCTTGCTGATGGCATCGTGGCTCAAGCCCGATCTCCTGCTGCTCGACGAGCACACGGCGGCTCTCGATCCGAAAAGCGCAGACCAGGTGATCCGCCTGACCCACGAGATCATCAAGCGCGACAAACTCACCACGCTGATGGTCACGCATTCCATGCAGCAGGCCGTCCGCCTCGGCGACCGTCTCATCATGATGAACCGCGGGAGCATCCTCCACGATATCCAGGGAGCGGAAAAGGCGCGGGCCCGGCCCGAGGACCTCCTGCAGCGTTTCGAGGATGTGAGGCGGCGCGAACAACTCGATGCCCCGGTCGCGGAGATGCTGCGCAAAGCTTACGTATAAAATCGCGCGCTCGATCATCGCCGCCGCCTCGGCGGCGTGTCATTCGCAGGCAGAACTAAAAGATGATGCCGCAACCAAGGCAGCGCAGGCGTTGGTAGGAAGGGGAGCGATGAGCGCCAAGGTGTAGTCAGGTGGAAAAACTGCAAGCGGCTGCCGCTTCTACTTTTCAAATCCCCGGCTGGATGCGGATAATATTGGCTGTGTCTGAGACTGTCGCACGCAAGATGTCGTTTTTGGACCGTTACCTTACGCTGTGGATTTTCGCAGCGATGGCGGCGGGGGTGTTGGCGGGGAATTTTCTGATTGCGGATCCGGTGGTGTTTTTCGCGCCGGTCACGGTCGGCACGACCAACCTGCTCATTGCCGCGGGACTCATCCTCATGATGTATCCGCCGCTGGCCAAGGTGCGCTACGAGGAGATGCCGAAGGTTTTCGCCAACCCGAAAATCATCGGGCTCTCGCTGCTGCAAAACTGGGTCATCGGCCCCGTGTTGATGTTCGTGCTCGCCGTGCTCTTTCTCCGCGACCAACCGGAATACATGGTCGGTCTCATCCTGGTGGGTATCGCCCGCTGCATCGCCATGGTGCTGGTCTGGAACCAATTGGCCAAGGGGAACAGTGAATACTGCGCCGGACTCGTGGCCCTCAACAGTGTTTTCCAGATTCTCACGTTCGGTCTTTACGCGTGGATTTTCATAACGTGGCTGCCGGGCTTGCTGGGCATCGACTTGTCGGGCGTGCAGGGTCTCGGCGGCAAATCGCTGGCCGATGTGACCATCGGGCAAATCTTCACCAGCGTGATGATCTACCTCGGGATCCCTTTTGCCGCGGGCGTGCTGAGCCGGGTCATCCTCATTCCGCTCAAGGGTCGCGAGTGGTATGACCGGAAATTCGTGCCGGTGATTTCGCCGATCACTCTGGTCGCGCTGCTTTTCACCATTGTCGTCATGTTCACTTTCAAGGGCGATGCCATCGTGAGGCTGCCGCTTGATGTGCTGCGCATCGCGGTGCCGCTGACCATTTACTTCATCCTGATGTTCGGGCTCAGCTTTTTCCTCGGGCGCCGCGCCGGGGCCGACTACTCGCGCAGCGCTACGCTTGCTTTCACCGCGGCGGGCAACAATTTCGAATTGGCCATCGCGGTGGCCATCGCCGTGTTCGGGATCGCGTCCGGGGTGGCTTTCGCCACGGTGGTCGGACCGCTCATCGAAGTGCCGGTGCTGATCGGTCTGGTTCACGTCGCGCTGTGGTGGCGGCGGAAATTTTTCCCGCGTGAAGTGATCGAGGAAGCCGATCGTTCAGGCGAGGAAGCTTTGTCCGATCCGGACCGTGCTTTCCTGGAGAGCGAAGCTTGCCGCGCGGTGCGTCAGACCATGGTGCGCGACAGAAAATAAGGGCGAGCGCTCGTCCGCGGGACGCGATCCGGCGCGTTTTCGGGAACTATGCGCGAGGGTTGCGGGGGGAATGAGGGACGAAGGGACTAAAGGACCAAGGGCGATGGGACTGAGGTGTAGCGGCGGTCTGTGACCGTCGGAACCTTTGCTTTTTCATGCACCGACGGTCACAGACC
>JBILUI010000120.1:0-6991 GCA_044371145.1 Chthoniobacterales bacterium
CCGTGGCCGTCTCGAGTCTCCCGTGGATCGCGCTGGCCGTGATGGTCGGCGGCCTGATCGGCGTGCCGCTTTCCAAAGTGCCGCTCACCGCCGTTCCGCAGCGGACCGCGCTCTCGCATGCTTTCGGCGGCCTGGCTGCCGGCTTGGTCGGAACGGCGAAATATTATCTTTGGATTCACGAGGGCGGGGAAAACCTCACCACGTTCCGCATGTTCGCCATTGCCGCGGAGGTCATTCTCGGATTTCTCACCTTCACCGGCAGTCTCATGGCCGCAGGGAAACTGCAGGAAATCCTGCCCGGTCGGCCGATCACCTACCGCGGCCAGCTGATCGTCAACTTTCTTACCTTGGGTGGTGCCATCGCCTGCGGGGTCGGATTGCTGATCAACCCGCAGTGGACGTTTCTTTTCCCGATCCTCATCATCCTCGCGCTGGCTTTCGGCGTGATGCTCATCATTCCGATCGGTGGGGCCGATATGCCGACGGTCATTGCTTTGCTCAACTCCTACGCCGGACTCTCGGCGGTTGCCATGGGTTTTGTCTTGGACAACACACTGCTCATCATCGCGGGCGCGTTGGATGGTTCTTCGGGGCTGATTCTGTCGATTGTCATGTGCAAGGCGATGAACCGAAGTTTCAGCAACGTGCTCTTCGGCGCCTTCGGCAGCGTTCAAGCGGACACGGGAGCCGCGGCGGGGGCGACGGTCAAGAGCGCCACGCCGGAGGAGGCCGCGGAAATCATGGAGCAGGCTGACACGGTGGTCATCGTTCCCGGCTATGGAATGGCCGTGGCTCAGGCGCAGCACCGGGTGCGCGAACTTTACGACCAGCTGACCAAGCGCGGCATCAATGTGAAGTTCGCCATCCATCCGGTGGCAGGACGGATGCCAGGGCATATGAATGTGCTGCTGGCCGAGGCGGATATTCCCTACGAGGACCTGGTCGAGATGGATGAGATCAATCCCGAGATGCCGCAGGTCGATGTCGTGCTCGTGCTCGGTGCGAATGATGTGGTCAATCCTGCGGCGAAGAACAATCCGAAGTCCCCGATCCACGGCATGCCGATCATCGAAGCTGACCGCGCCAAGACTGTGCTGGCCGTCAAACGCTCGATGAAGCCCGGTTTTGCCGGCATCGACAACGAACTCTACACCATGGACAAGACGCTCATGGTCTTCGGCGATGCCAAGGCGGTGGTCGGCGACATGGCCAAGGCGCTGGCGGGAGACTCGGGAATGCATTGAGCGGTTCGTGCCTCATGTTCCCGTTTCCAAAGCCCTTGCGCCGCTTTATTTTTGTCTTACTTGGTTCGGCGCTGTGCGCCTTTTCGTCGCCGGTCATCGATGATGCAGCGCTAGAAGAAAAATTTGCGCAGGGTCTGAACGAGCCGGCGGTTGTCGGGCTTAGTGGTGAGCAATCCACCAAGGCGGTGGAAGAGGCGGACGGCAAGAAAGCTTCACTTGGCAAGAACACCGGGCCTGCCCCCTCCGCGGATTACGCCGATGCTTCCCGCGCGGTGGTCGTGATCGGTTCGATCGAGCACTGCAAGGAGTGCGACAAATTCCACATGGGAGCGGTGAGCAGCGGATGGGTGATCGACCCGCGTGGCCTCATCGCGACCAATTACCATGTGATGGAAGACAAGGAAGCCGGTGAGATCGGCGTGATGGATCTCGACGGAAAAGTTTATCCGGTGCGCAAAGTTATCGCGGCCGACCGCGCGGGCGACGCGGCCATCATCGAGGTCGATACCGGCGGCGCCGAACTGCGCGCCTTTCCCTTGGCCGGCTCGGTCGGGACAGGCGAGCGCGTCCGGGTCATCGGTCATCCCGACGGCCGCTTTTACAGCCTTACCGAGGGAATTGTCTCGCGGGTGTTCACCGAGGCGGCAGACGAGGAAGGCAAGGACAGGCGCACATGGATCACGGTGACCGCTGATTACGGAAGCGGGAGTTCGGGTGCGCCCGTGCTCAATGCCGCGGGCGAGGTGGTCGGTATGGTCTCCAGCACCGCGGCATTGCTGGCCGACACGGAGCAGGACAAGGAACCGAAAGCCGAGGATGTGCAGATGGTGTTTCGCGATTGCGTTTCGGCGGATACGATCCGTCGTATCATCGCTGAGGAACGTCTCCAACAATGACGTTGCCGGTCCGCCGTCAACCAGCCTATAAGCCCAGCAGCGCAATTTCTCCCTGGCCTCTAGCGCGGCGCGGACATTTTCATGAAAAAAAGCAAAAGTCTGAAAAAAGCGAAGAAGAGTCCGGTCAGTCGCCGGATCGCAAACCACCAGCGCTCGGCACACGCCCGTAAGCAGGCGCGGCGCGACACGCGCGGCAGGGGGCGCTGATGTTTCCGCTCTTCCGGCTCCGGGAGAGTTGCCAGCCATGGACACGTTGCTCGATGCCTGCCGCGGCTTGTTCGGCATCGCCGTGTTCGTTGGCGTAGCTGCGCTCTTCAGCTCCGACCGCAAAAATATCCCGTGGCGGGTGGTGACGGTCGGCGTTTTGCTGCAGTTCCTCCTCGCCGCCATGGTCATCCACCTCCCGCCGGTGCGCATGGCGGTCGAAGCGGTCGGGTTGTTTTTTGTCAAACTGCTCGGTTTCACGAGGGAGGGAACGCAGTTCCTTTTCGGCACGCTCCTCGACGAGCGGTCTCACGGTGTGATTTTTGCCCTCGCGGTTTTGCCCTCGATTGTTTTTTTCTCCGCGTTTAGTGCGGCACTCTATTACCTCGGGATTCTCCAGAAAATCGTGCGCGGCATGGCGTGGATCTTCTCCAAAACCATGCGGCTATCGGGCCCTGAGACGCTCTCCGCCACGGCCAATGTGTTTCTCGGGCAGACCGAAGCTCCCTTGCTTATCCGCCCTTGGCTGGCCGGAATGACGCGATCTGAAGTCCTCTGCGTGATGGTCGGCGGCATGGCCACGGTGGCGGGCGCCGTGATGGTGGCCTATATCAGCCTGCTTGGCGGCGGCGATCCGCAGCAACAGCTTGTTTTCGCCACGCACCTGCTCACCGCTTCGGTTATCTCCGTTCCTGCAGCGCTGCTCATGTCGAAGATTCTGCTGCCGCAGACCGAGGAAGTGGATCGCTCGCTCCATCTCGCGCAGGAGCGCAACGGGGTGAACTTGCTCGACGCCATCTGCAACGGGACGACAGAGGGCGTGAAATTGGCGGTCAATGTCGGCGCGATGCTCCTCGTGTTCACCGCGCTCGTTGCCTTCGTGAATTTTATTCTCGAGCAGGGCGTCGGTGGGCCGACCGGGCTCAACGCGCTCATCGTGCAATGGACGAACGGAACTTATGACGGATTCTCGCTCGAGTTCATCCTCGGTATTATTTTCGCGCCGGTCGCGTGGCTCATGGGGATCAGCGGCGATGCCGTCCTGCAATCGGGCGAATTCCTGGGTCTGCGCACTGTGCTCAACGAATTTGTCTCCTTTGTCCGCTTGGGCGAGATGAAAGCGGAAGGTCTCTACACCGATCCGCGCAATTTGATGATCCTGACCTACGCCCTGACCGGCTTCGCCAACTTTGTCTCCATCGGCGTGCAAATCGGAGGCATCGGCGCGATGGCGCCTTCGCAGCGTCCGACCCTCGCGCAGCTTGGGTGGAAGGCGCTCCTTGGCGCGAACCTCGCCTGTTTCATGACCGGCGCGGTGGCCGGGATCCTCTCGCCGCGTTGAGCGTGACTACCGAAAGCTGGCTTGGGATGCCCAAGGTGGATCGTGCCCTCCGGGCGCGATCGGTGAGGGAGGTTATCGCGATGAGGACATCGCGATCCACCTACTGACCGAAACTAGCCTGGATGCCGAGCGCAGTGAGCAATTCCGGCGTGATCGTGCCGGTGACCGGCATGCTGTTTTGCATCTGGTATTGCTCGATGGCACCGGCGCAGGAGGCGGCCAATCCGTCGATCGGGCCGCTGTAGAGTCCGAGTTTTTGCAGCGCGACTTCCACCGCGGTCTCCACGGGGTAGGTGGAGTAGACGGGATATTGGACGAAGTCCGGTTGCGTGACGATGGACCACCCGGCCCACGCGCCGAAGGGAACGGCATACGGAACCCAAGGATCGCAGTTCACCGCGACGTAATCGCCATTCCGCCAGACGTAGCCGTTGCGGAATCCGTCCGGCCCCACCACGGTGGCATCGTAGTCGGCGCCGTTGACCGTGCGGACATTGACGTTGGCTGCCGCGTCGCCGTCGGAACGGACGCGCACGTTGGCGGCATCCGATCCGTCGTTGATGCGGAAGCTGTCGTCGCCCGTGCGTTCGACGTTGGCATCATCGCGCACCACGGGATCGAATCCTCCGTCCAAACGCGGGGCCTCGCCGCTGAAGCCGCCGTCCTCGACCGCATCGTCGCGGAATTCGCCGCCACCGCCATGGAATCCGCCGCCGCCACCTCCGCGGGAAAAACCAAAGGTGGTCGTGATGGCCAAGGCGAGGGGGACGAGGAGTATGGCTTTCATGGAGACGAATAAAGACGCACTACCGGCGAGAGGCAAGCGGGAGGCGTCCGTCGGGGGCTTTTAGACGTTGCAACTATTAGCTGATCTTATACCTTTCTTCAGATATGAGCGCTGTCTCCGCCGTCCCGAACGTGCGCCGGCCCAACCCTTTGCTGGCCTTCGTCGGGTCCTCTATCGGCAAGAAATGGGTGGTCGGCATCTCGGGCTTGCTTCTCATTCTCTTCGTCCTCGCGCATCTGGCCGGAAACCTGACCATTTACATCGGGCCTTACGGTGAGGGGATCAACGTCTACGCGCAGGCGCTGCATGCCAGCCCTCTTTTTCTCTGGGCGGCGCGTCTCGGGTTGCTCGTTGTTTTTCTGGTTCACATTTTTACCACGCTCTCGCTTGTTCTGGAAAACCGTCGCGCACGGCCCCAGCGCTACGCGGTCAAGGCGCGCGTCCAGAGCACCATCTTCGCGCGAACCATGGCCTTGAGCGGTCTGGTCGTCTTGTCTTTCCTCATTTTTCATGTGCTGCAATTCGCAGCCGGGATGAGCCCGCATTCGCATCTCTATGATCTCGAGGGACGCCATGATGTGGCCGCAATGATCATCCTGAGCTTCCACAATCCGCTGGTCTCCGGGTTTTACCTTCTGAGCCTGCTGCTCCTCGGCATGCACCTCAGCCACGGCATCTCGAGCGTTTTCCAGACCTTCGGCCTCAACGGACGCAAATCGGCGGCCCTCATCAAAAACGGCGCCCTCGTCGTGGCCTGGGTGTTGATGGCCGGCTTCGCCTCGATTCCTGTGGCGGCGGTGTCCGGTTATCTAAAAGTTCTCCCCGACGACCGGCGCATCCAACCGGTTTTGACCGCTTTGCGCTGACTTATGAGCACTATCACTCTCGACCCGAAAATCCCCGCCGGTCCGCTGGCCGACAAGTGGGCCAATTTCAAGGCGGCGAGCAAATTGGTCAGTCCGGCCAACAAGCGGCGCTATGAGTTGATCATCGTGGGCTCCGGCTTGGCTGGTGGCTCCGCAGCCGCGGTTTTCGGCGAGCAGGGCTACAACGTGAAATGTTTTTGCTATCAGGACAGCCCGCGCCGCGCACACAGCATCGCGGCCCAGGGCGGGATCAATGCGGCGAAAAATTACCAGAATGACGGCGACAGCGTCGATCGCCTCTTCATGGACACGATCAAGGGCGGCGATTTCCGTTCGCGCGAGGCCAACGTTTACCGCTTGGCGCAGGTCAGCAGCCACATCATCGACCAATGCGTGGCCCAAGGCGTGCCCTTTGCGCGCGAATACGGCGGCATGCTGGCCAATCGCTCGTTCGGCGGCGCGCAGGTCTCGCGGACGTTCTACGCCCGCGGCCAAACGGGGCAGCAGCTTCTCCTCGGGGTTTACTCCGAACTGAGCCACCAAATCTCGGCCGGAACGGTCAAGATGCATCCGCGTCACGAGATGCTGGATCTGGTTATCGTCGACGGTCACGCCAAGGGAATCATCACGCGCAACATGGTGACGGGCGAAATCGAGGCGCACGCCGCAGATGCCGTCATTCTGGCCAGCGGCGGCTACGGCAACGCCTTCTTCCTCTCGACCAACGCGATGGGCTGCAATGTTACCGCAACCTACCGTGCCTACCGCCGCGGCGCGCTCTTCGCCAATCCTTGCTTCACCCAGATCCACCCGACGTGCATCCCGGTGAGCGGCGAATACCAGTCGAAGCTCACCTTGATGAGCGAGTCCCTGCGCAACGACGGCCGTGTCTGGGTCCCGAAGCGCAAAGAGGACTGCGGGAAAAAGCCGTCAGACATTTCTGAGGAGGACCGCGATTATTTCCTCGAACGCAAGTATCCGAGTTACGGCAACCTTGCTCCGCGTGACATTTCCTCGCGCTCGGCCAAGGAGGTCTGCGACGAGGGCCGCGGGGTCGGTCCCGGCGGGCTTGGCGTTTACATGGATTTTGCCGATGCAATCAAGCGACTCGGTGAGAACACGGTGAGGGAGCGCTACGGCAACCTTTTCGAGATGTATGAAAACATCACGGGGGAGAATGCCTACCAAACGCCGATGCGGATTTATCCGGCGGTGCATTACACGATGGGCGGACTCTGGGTAGACTACGAATTGCAAAGCAATGTCCCGGGTCTTTTTGTCATCGGCGAAGCCAACTTTTCCGATCACGGAGCCAACCGCCTTGGGGCCAGTGCGCTCATGCAGGGCTTGGCTGACGGGTATTTCGTGCTGCCTTACACCATCGGTAACTATCTCGCGCCGCTGCGCGGCACGAGGCCGGACAAGAGTCGTCCGGAGTTCAAGCAAGCCGAGCAGGACGTGCAGGAGCGGATCAGTCGACTTCTCGCAGTCAAAGGCAAGCGCACGGTCGACAGTTTCCACAAGGAAATCGGCAAGCTGCTGTGGGACGAATGCGGCATGGCGCGGAGCAAGGAGGGACTCGAAAAGGCGATCAAGCGCTTCGACGAGATCCGCGAGGAGTTTTGGAGTGATGTCCGCGTGCTCGGGGAAGG
>JBILUI010000121.1:0-6826 GCA_044371145.1 Chthoniobacterales bacterium
CCGCCACCGCGGTGACGAACCAACGGATGAAAAACTCGCCCAAGGAAATACCCACGGGGAAAGATTAAGCCCACATCCACTCTGGTGAAACCGAAAAAACTTGGCCCGCGCGCGAGGTCGCTGGTTTCATACCCGGTCCAAGGAAACATTTATGCCCAAGACCGTGAAAAAGAAGGCGGCGAAGAAGAGCGCCGCCAAACCAGCCAAGAAAAAAACCGCCGCCAAAAAGGCGCCCCATCCGGCGGCGGTCCGGACCAAAGCCGTCACCGCCACGCCGGCCCGCGTGATGAGCAAACGCCGCGGCGGCAAGAGCGAGATCACCGCGGTGATCGGCTCGGTCACGACCGAGGATATCTCCCTGCGCGCCTATTTCATCGGGGAGGACCGCCGTCACCGCGGCCTGCCGGGCAACCCGGAAGCGGATTGGCTCGAGGCCGAGCGGCAACTGCGCGGCTGAAAGCGCGAATCCCGCGGCCCCGGCGGAGCGTAACGCTGTATGATGAACACCGCGCCGGCCGCACCCGTTTGGCAGCAACTCCGCCTTTCGCTGCCGGAACCGGCGCAGATCCGCGCGTTCCTCGACCGCGGCGCGCTCATGGCGTGGTCCGAGGACTGCTGGATCATCGCGTGGGGGGAAGCCGCGCGCGCCAACCGGCCCGACCCGGAGCGTCCTTCTTTTTATGCGCCGGACTTTTTTCTCCGCGAAGAAAAGCCGTGGCGGATTTATCCGCACGCCGCCGCTGTCTCGCCCGACAGCCTCGCGCAAATGTTGCAATCGCGCGACATGGCGCGCCGCTGGGAACCGTTCGATGAAAAATCCTTCGCCGCCGCCTTCGCCAAAGTGACCGGCGAATTCCGCGACGATCGCCTGCAAAAAGCGGTGCCCGCGGTGTTCGAAACAAGCCGTGGCGCACTGACCGCGGCGGAGCGCGAGCGCGCCCTGCGCAACCTGGCCAACCTGCCCGCGGGGTTGATGCCCTACGGATTCTGGGATGAGAAGGGCGGCGCGCTCGGTGCTTCCCCCGAACTGCTTTTCGAGGACGACGGTGTCGAAATCCACACCGTCGCGGTGGCCGGCACCTCGCGCTCCGGGGCGATGCCGGAAGCCATGATGGACGATCCCAAGGAACGCAACGAACACCGCCTCGTGCTCGAAGACGTCGCCGCGCAAATCGCGCCGCTGGGACACGTCACCCGCGGAGCAACCCGCCTCTGGCGTATCGGCATGCTCTCGCACCTGCGCACCGACTTGCGCGTCCTGCCACAAAGCCGCGCGGAATTTTCCGGCCTTGTCGCGCGATTGCACCCGACGCCCGCGGTCGGCGTGGCACCGCGCGGAGATTGGCGCAGCATTCTCCCCACGATCGACGGCGGGGAACGCGGATACTTCTCCGCGCCCTTCGGCCTCGCTCTGCCCGGCGGACGCTCGCGCTGCCTCGTCGCGATCCGCGGCGTGCAATGGGACGCGAAGACGACACGCTGCGGCGCGGGATGCGGCCTCGTGCCGGGCAGCGATCTGGCGCGAGAGATGGCCGAACTGCGTCTGAAACTTTCCGCCACCCGCGGCAATCTCGGGCTTTGAGCGCGGCCGACGCGAACGCCGTCATTGCCGCGGAGGTGCTCGCCGTCCTGCGCGGCGCGGGCGTGCGAACACTGCTGGTTTGTCCGGGCGGACGCAATGCACCACTCGTCCTCGCCGCCGATGCATCGCGCGGCGCTTTCGAAGTGCTCAACTTTTTCGAGGAACGCAGCGCGGCCTTTTTCGCGCTCGGCCGCATCCGGCGCGACAACAGGCCGGTCGCCGTGCTCACCACTTCGGGCACCGCGGCGGCCGAACTTTTACCCGCCATGCTCGAAGCGGTGCACGGCGGATGGCCGCTCATCGCGGTGACGGCGGACCGTCCGCGCAATCTGCGTGGCACCGGCGCACCGCAGACCATCAACCAACTGCCGATCTTCGCCGCCTGCCGCATCCCGGTCATCGATGTCGATGCACCGGGGCAGTTGTCGGCGCTTCCGCCCGGCGCTGCGCATCTCAATGTCTGTTTCGACGAGCCGCTCACCGGCGAACCGGTCGCGCTTGCGCCCGCCGAAGCAGGAACGCCGGAGGACGCCGCTCCTTGGATGACGCAAACATCCGCGCGGCAACACTGGGAAAATTTTTTCGCCCGCGTGCGCAATCCGCTCGTGCTCGTCTCGTCGCTCACCGAGTCCGAGGCGCACAGTGTGGCTCCGTGGCTAGCCTCGCTCTCCAGTCCGCTTTATCTCGAGGCCGTCTCGCAGCTGCGCAGTCACCGCAACCTGCAGGAGTTTTCCCTGCAGGCCGGCGAACGGATCCTTTCCTCACCCGAATGCCGCGCGGCCTGCGACGGAATTCTCCGCATCGGCGGCGTGCCCACTCCTCGCCTCTGGCGGGACTTGGATGAAGATCCGCGGCCCGTGCTGCACGTTTCCCGCACACCTTTGCCCGGACTTGCGCGGGAAGCCCCGGTCCTTCCGCTGAACCTCTTCCGAACGCTGACCGATGTCATACCATCCGGAGGGAATAACTCGGCGCTTTTGGCCCGGGATCGATCCATCACCGCGGCCACGGAAGAACTGCTGGCACAGGAGCCCCGGAGCGAGGCCGCCTTGGTGCGCGCTGCCGCGGAAAACATCGCCCGCAACGCCCGCATCTTTCTGGGCAACAGCCTGTCTATCCGCGAATGGGACCTCATCGCACCGCGCGCGGAGTCGGAACAAAACTTCTATGCCAATCGCGGGGTCAACGGCATCGACGGGCTTGTCTCCTCCGCGCTTGGATTGGCGGACAACAACCGCCCCACCGCCGCGCTGATCGGCGACTTGTCCGCGCTGTATGATCTCGCCGGTTTGTGGCCCGCCGCGCAATTGGACGGCGTGGACATCACGCTCGCGGTGGTGAACAATGGCGGAGGAAAGATTTTTGAGCGCATGTTCAAAAATGCGTCGTTCCTCAACACCCATGCGCTGCATTTGCGCGGATGGGCCGAGATGTTCGGCTGGCATTACGGGCAAATGCATTGCGCCGCGGATTCTTGGCCGGCAGCCACTCCGCGCATGGTGGAAATTCTTCCCGATGCGGCAGCCAGCGAACGCTTCGCCGGGAGCTACGCTACGCTTTGGCGATGACTCGAAGGGCACGCGCCGTTATCGTGTGCTGATGTCCGCGCGCTGGGTCTACATCCTGGGATTTGTCGCCATCGCCCTTGCGCTGGCGGCCGGCGCACTGGTGTTGACAGACAAGGATCCGGTCTACCGCTTGTCCGAACTCGCAAGCTTCGGACGCCACGACTCGCAGGACGCGCTCATTGCTGCGGCCGCCGCGCGGCACGGAGTCGATCCGTTGCTGGTCAAAGCGGTCATCTGGCAGGAAAGCCGTTTCCAACCTGAGAAACTCGGAGCCCACGGCGAACGCGGCCTCATGCAAGTGACCGAGCCCGCGGCGCAGGATTGGGTGCAGGCGCTGGGGGTGGAAACTTTTGTCCCGGAGGACCTGCTCGACCCGAAAACAAACATCGAAGTCGGGACATGGTATCTCGCGCAGGCACTCCAGCACTGGTCCCGGCAGGAAGATCCGCTGCCCTTCGCCCTCGGTGAATACAATGCGGGACGCAGCCGCGTGAAACGCTGGTCAGGCGGCGCGAGCATGAGCGCCGAGGAGTTGGCTAAGGCCATGGACATCGCCAGCACACGCGCCTATGTGGCGGCGGTGCGCAACCGCTACGAATACTACAAAGATCGCGGCGACACAGTGTCCGCGCCCTGAATTGCTCAAACAGAACAATCGGGCGGATCCGCCGGCATTATGTAGCAGTTTCAGATTTTCTGTAGCCGCGGCTACAGAAAACAGTATGGGGTGGATCGCGCCGTCCCGGCGCGATGTTTCAATCAGTAAATCGCGATGAGGATATCGCGATCCACCCTAACATTGCGGCTCCCGGGGACGCTCGCCCTCCAGATATCCCTTACCCTGGAGGGCGGCCGTCCACGGCCGCCGCTCGGTTGCTTAATTGCATCGGATACAACTCAGAGTCCTGCCGTGGCGATGGACTCGTCGAAAAGCCGGCAGCCATCCTCACCATAAAGCGAGCGGGCCGCGCGGAGATTCTTGCGGGCACTGCCCTCGTCGCCTCCGCGCCGCGCCAAAAGAGCCTGAGCATAATACCAGGCCGGCGTGCTCCCCGCGGACTGCATGGCGCGCGCCGTCTTGGCCGCCTCTTCGTCGCGACCGAGGGCGTATTGGCAGAGGAAAACTTTGAAGCGCAGCAACTCGTTGCGCGGATCGCGCTGACGCAACTGACGGAACGCCTCGAGCGCGCCCTCACGGTCGCCGCCGAGAAAACGCACCTCGGCCAGATTGTACGCGGCGGGAAAGTAATCCGGGTTGGCCTCGATAATTTCGGAAAAGATCCGCGCCGCCTGCTCGTAGTCGCCGGCTTTGGTCAAGGCCGCGGCACGAAGATTGAGCACACTGAGATCTCCCGCCGTCGGCCCCTGCAGGGCGTCGAGCAAAGCCACCGCGCCCTTGTAGTCGCCACGATCGTAGTTCTCCGTGGCCTGCCGGAGCACCGCGGCAAGGCGGTGCTGCGCAACGAGCGGGTCGGACGAAGCCGCGTCCTGCGCCCGCAACGACAAAGACGTGAGGAGCAACAGGACGGACAGAAGCCTCATGGCTGCGACTCGACGAAGAGGCGGAGCGGATTTTCGATCGCGTCCTTCACGCGCACGAGGAAAGTCACCGCCTCCTTCCCGTCGACCACGCGGTGGTCGTAACTCAAGGCAAGATACATCATCGGGCGGATGACCACCTTGCCCTCGACAGCCACGGGGCGCTCCTGGATTTTGTGCATGCCGAGGATGCCGCTTTGCGGCGGATTGAGGATCGGCGTGCTCATGAGCGATCCGTAGACGCCACCGTTGGAAATGGTGAACACGCCGCCTTGGAGGTCCTCGATGGTGATGGCGCCTTCGCGGGCCTTGTTCGAGTAGTAGAGCAGATCCTTTTCCAGCTCGGGAAATGTTTTGCGATCGGCGTCGCGGATGACCGGGACAATCAATCCGCGCTCGGTGCCGACGGCCACGCCGATGTCATAGAAGTGGTTCTGCACCAGCTCGTCGCCATCGAGTCGCGAGTTGAGCTGCGGCTCGCTCTTCAGCGCGTCGACCACGGCTTTGATGAAGAACGACATGAAACCGAGCTTCACGCCGAACTTCGCCTGGAAGGCTTCCTGCACTTCCGAGCGCAGGCGCATGACGGCCGACATGTCGCACTCGTTGAAGGTGGTAAGGATGGCCGCATTGCGCTGCGCGGCAACCAGCTGCGTGGAGATTTTTTTGCGCAGCGGCGAAAGCTTTTTCCGGGTCACGCGGCGATCCTGCGGCTCGAGCTGCACGGGAGCAGTCGGTGTTGGCGGTGCTTGCGGCGCCGGCGATGGCGCCGCTGAGGAAGGAGCAACCGCGGGAACGGATGCGGGAGCAGCAGCCGGCGCAGGCGCATCCTCGATCACGCCGACCACTTCGCCGATCTTCACCTCTCGGTCGGCGGCAACGCCGATGCGCACCACCCCCGCAGCCGGCGCGGCCACCTCGGTGGAAACTTTGTCCGTATCGAGCGTGAAGAGCGCGTCGCCCGCGCGCACGTAGTCTCCGTCTTGACGGTGCCACAACGAAATGATCCCCGATGAGATGGATTCCCCGACGGCGGGAACTTTGATGTCAGTGCTGCCCATGTGCGCGCCGTATCTACACTTCAAAAGCGCGGCTGACGAGTTCCGCTTGTTGCAGACGGTGGATGGCCAGCGAACCGACAGCCGGGCTCGGACTCTCCGGACGGCCGGCGTAGGAGATATTGCGACCAAGCAGATCGCGCAACCGAGGCTGCATGAAAAACCACGCGCCCATGTTTTGCGGCTCCTCCTGGCACCAAACGACACGCTTGAGGTTCGGACAGGCGTTGGCGATGCGTTTGATTTTCTCGACGTGCAGCGGATACAACTGCTCGACGCGCAGGATGGTCGCGTCGGTCGCCCCGCGTTTCTCCTGCTCCGCCTTGAGATCGTAATAAACTTTACCCGAGCAGAGGATCATGCGCGTGACCGGCGCCGGATCGGCGGGCAGCGGATCGGCCATGATGGCGTAGAAACGTCCGTCGGTGAAATCGGTCGCCTTGGAAACGGCGAGCGGATGCCGCAGCAGACTCTTCGGCGTCATGATGACGAGCGGCTTGCGGTAATCGCGGTGGATCTGGCGCCGCAGCGCGTGGAAATACTGCGCGGGAGTGGTCAGGTTGCAGATCTGCATGTTGTTGTCCGCGCACAGTTGCAGGAAACGCTCGAGTCGCGCGCTCGAATGCTCGGGACCCTGACCCTCGTATCCGTGCGGCAGCAGCATGACGAGCGAGCTGGGACGCTGCCATTTCGATTCGGCCGAGGCGATAAACTGGTCGATGATGACTTGCGCGCCGTTGGCGAAATCGCCGAACTGCGCTTCCCACAGGCAGAGCATCGAGGGGTAATCGAGCGAGTAACCGTAGTCGAAACCGAGCACCGCCGCTTCGCTGAGGAGACTGTTGTAAATACAGAGCTTGGCTTGGTCCGACCGCAGGTGATTCAGCGGAATGTAGCCGACGGAAAAATGGGTTTCATGCGGCGCAGACCCGCCATTCTCCGCGTCGTAGAACACGGCATGCCGCTGGCTGAACGTGCCGCGGCGGCAATCCTGTCCCGACAAACGCACCGGCGTTCCTTCGATCAGAAGCGAACCGAAGGCCAGCGCCTCGGAAAACGCCCAATCATAGGGTCCGCCT
>JBILUI010000122.1:0-6811 GCA_044371145.1 Chthoniobacterales bacterium
GATGCGACGCTCCTCGTGGCCGGCGCCAACGGCGTGGGCAAGCGCACCGAATTCGACGAATACCGTCTGCAGAAACGCGGCGGCAAAGGCATCATCACCATGAAGGTCACCGACAAGACCGGCGAGGTGGTCAGCGCCTTGAGTGTCCGCGAAGTCGACGAAATCATGCTCATCACCAGCGGCGGCCAAAGCGTGCGCACCCGTGTCAGCGAAATCCGCATGACTGGCCGCAACGCCCAAGGCGTCCGCCTCATCGGCCTGAGCGACGGCGAACACCTCCAAGCCATGGCCCCCGTCGTCAGCGAGAGCCAGGAAGAGGCCGCCGAAAACGTCGAAGCCTAACAGCGCCGACTTCCTCCGGCACTTGTAGCGGCGGACTCTGTCCGTCGCACCAATTCCCAAGTCATGGGCATCATCTCGCCCACGACGCCCTAATCCATCCGCCCTCCATTGCCATACCCTCGATCCCGTGCTACGTAGTTCTCTATGGCAACTACGTATTCCGTCACCGAAGCCCAGGCCAAATTCCCCGCCGTAGTCCGCGAAGCCGCCGAGCAACCGATCATCATCACCCGCCGCGACAAAGTGGTCGGCTACCTCCTCTCGCCCGAACGTTTCGAGATGCTGATGGAGACCATGGAAATCCTGGCCAATCCCGAAGCGATGAAAGCGATCCGCGACGCCGAGGAAGGCAAAACAAAGTATTACCCCCTCTCCATCCTCGACGAACCCGGCGATGAAGATTGAACTGAGCGAACAAGTTTCGACCTTCATCGCCCGCCAAGCGCCCGATGGACGCAAGATGCTCCGCCGTGCCCTGCGCCAACTTGCCACCGAGCAAGGCGATATCAAACAGCTCGAGGAGCGCCTCCACGGATTCTGCCGTCTGCGTGTCGGACCGTTCCGCGTGATCTTCCGTTACATCCTCACCCACGGCAAACGCCTCATCCGCTGCGACTTCGTCGAGCGCCGGAAAATCGTCTACGAAGCTTACGAGAAAACCATCACGCTGATGCGCGATTAAGCACGCTCACTCGTCCGCCCCGAGCTCCTTCCCCGAGTAATCGCAAATCCCCTTCTTCTTCGCCGCGCGCACGAAGTCAAAAAACAAGGTGGCCTCAGACCCCCATTGCTCGGCCGAGGCGGCTTCGAGCGCCTGGCTCACATTCAAGTCGGACAGGTAAAGCAACCGGAACGCCCGCTTAAGTTGCATTCTCGCCTCGGCCGACAACCCCGCGCGACGAAGGCCGATCGAATTCAAGCCCATCGCCAAATTGGTTCCCGCACCCACGCAGTAAGGCGGGATGTCTTTGCTGAAGCGGCACCCGCCCCGCACCATGGCCAGGCGTCCGATGCGGATGAATTGGTGAAATACCGAACCGCCACCGAGGAAGGCGCCGTCACCCACTTCCACGTGCCCGGCCATCAGCACGGTGTTGGCCAGAATCGCCCCGTTGCCGATCCGGCAATCGTGAGCCAAATGACACCCGGTCATGAGAAAATTGTCGTCGCCGACGACGGTGTCGCTGTTTTCCGCGGTCGCCCGGTTGATCGTAACGTGCTCGCGTATGGTGTTGTTTTTCCCGATCCGCACGCCGGTATCGCGTCGCGCTTGGTCAAAACCCAAAGCCTGGGGGTTCCCACCCAGAATCGTCCCATGGCCGACTTTTGTGCCCTCGCCCAGCACCACGCGGTGTTCCAGAATAACATTCGCTCCCAACACACCGCCCGCACCGATCTCGGCTTCCGCGCTCACGATGGAGAACGGGCCGATCTCAACGTCGGCGGCCAGTTTGGCGCCGTCGGCCACAATCGCGGTGGGGTGAATCTTCATAACAATCCGTGTTCTTTGAAGCTGAAGTAGGGAGGCGCTCCGGAGCGCTCTCGGCCGATAATGACATGATCGAGCAGGTGAATCTGCATCAAATCCGCAGCCTCACGGATTCTGCGCGTCAGCGCGCGGTCGGCCTCGCTGGGCGTCGGGTCGCCAGAAGGATGATTGTGCACCAGCACGAAAGCGTAGGCGCCATGACTGATCGCCGGACGCAAAATCTCCCGCGGATGCGCCAGACTTTCATTGATCGTCCCGAGCGATACCTCCTCCGTGTGAATCAACCTGTGACGCGTATCGAGAAGCACAACGCGCAAAGATTCACGCGGCAGGTTCTGCAGCAGCGGTCCCATAAAACTGTAGATCTTCTCCGGTGTCCCCAATGGCTCGCTCTGCGCCGTCTGCCGCGCCAACCGCTTGCCCACCTCAAAGCCCGCAGCCATTTCGCATGCCTTGGCCAGACCCACGCCCTTGGCCAGTTTGCGCAACTCTTTCACGGTCATCGGCGCCATCCGCGCCAGCGATCCGCCCGCCGCCTTGATCATCTCCTCCCCGACATCGATCGCCGTGCGCCCCGGCGTCCCGGTGCGCAAAAAAATCGCCAACAGTTCTGCATCGCTCAACGCGTCCGCCCCGCGATGCATCAATTTCTCCCGCGGCCGCTCGTCCTCCGGCCAATCCTTGATTTTCGGCGTCGCCACGCCATGGAGCATAAGCATCCCCCCGCTATGCGCGCCAGTCTCTGGCCCGACTTCGTCACGTTGTAGAGGCGGTCAGCCGAGCGAAGCGAGACGGGCCGAAGCAAAGCGAAGCCAACTGACAAGACCGCCGGTGCCTCAAGCCTCCCCCGCAACCCGCTTGATCAACGCCTGCAAATACTCCGCCACCCCGCGCAAACCGGATGTGAACCGGTTGTCATCCAAAGCATACAACCCCTGCAGCGCCTCTTCGACCAACTGCGCCGCCGCGGCCGCCGTCTGCTGCAGCGCCCCGCGCTCGGCCAACATGGTCACAATCTGCTCCGCCTCCACCTCTTCGCCCCCAAGCAAAAGAGCGCTCACTTTCTCGTGATCCCCGCTGCGACGCGCCGATTGCAGCAGAAAGATCAACGGCAAGGTCAGCTTCCCCTTGCGCAGATCGCTCCCGAGGGTTTTTCCGATTTCCTCCTCGTCGCCGACCAGATCCAAACAATCGTCGTAGACTTGGTAAGCCGTCCCGAGCTTCAACCCGAATTGCTTGAGCGCCCCGATCCGCTCCGGTGTCGTCTCGCTCAAAAACGCCCCCAACTCCGCCGCCGCCGCGAACAGCGCCCCTGTCTTCATCTCGACGATTTTGTAATAATCCGCCACCGACAGCTTGAGATCGAAACGCCGCTGCGTCTGAATGATTTCGCCCGTGCAGACTTCCGCTGCCGCGTCCGCGATACGCCGCACCACTTCGGTCTCGGAAAAATTGGTGGCCAGACGCATGGCGTGCGCGAGGAGCGCATCTCCCAGAAGCACGCTGATCGCGTTGCCCCATTTGGCATTGACCGTCGGTTGTTCGCGACGGAGGTCGGCGCCGTCCATGATGTCGTCGTGCACCAGAGTCGCGATGTGGATAAGTTCGAGAATCACCGCCAAGTCCACGTGGCTCGACGCGATTTTGCCCGTCGATCCGCCGGCCAAGAGGGCCAGAGCCGGCCGCAGCCGCTTGCCGGAGGAATTGCAGACATAATCCACGTAGCCCTCCATGGCCGGGTCGAAAGCGCGGGCTTGGGCGCGGATGCGCTCCTCCACGCTGTAGAGGTGCGTATTGATCAGCTGAAATGTCTTCTTGAACCGCTCCAGCGCGGCAGGATCGACCGGGATTTTTCGGGACTTCGCAGGATTCACGACGCAAAGGTTACGCGCGGGGTGCAGTTTCAGATGACCCCACGCTCAGCGGGCCTTCCTCTGCAGAATGGCGCGCAAAATACCCAACGGCAGGGCAACGGCCAGCCCCATCAGAAGCGCCACCCTCCAACCGGGAATGATCCGGGCTTTGTCGGCCGCCACGGCGGACAGCGCCGAATGCACCACTTCTTCAGCCGGAATGGTCAGCTCCTCCGGGGTCGTCCACTCCGGTTCGCCGGTGCCGCGCGAGGCTACTTGCCCGAACTCCGTCTCGACCGGTCCGGGCAGCACGGCTGTCACGGTAACACCCGTGTCGCGCAATTCCATGCGCAACCCGTCGCTGAAGCTGTTCACGTAGGCCTTAGTCGCTGCGTAAACCGACATATGCGGCAGCGGGATCAGCCCGGCGATCGAACTGACGTTCAAAATCGCGCCGCGCCCGCCTTCGCGAAGCATGGGTAGCAGATGATGCGTCAGACGGGTCAACGCCACGATGTTCAACTCGAGCATGGCGTGGATTTTGGCCCAATCGCCGGTGGTAAAAGGACCGCGATCGCCCATGCCCGCGTTGTTGACCAAAAAATTGATGCGAATTCGTTCCTTATCCAGCCAAGCGAGGAAATCGCGGTTCTGGTTTTCGCGCGTGATGTCCATCACATAAACAAAGATCCGCACGGACGGATACCGGCTCTCCAGATCTGCCTTGAGCCCGTCGAGATGCTCGCCGCGACGCGCCACCAATACGATCGTGTCCGCGACCGGCGCCAACTGCCGCGCGAATTCCGCGCCCAAGCCAGCCGAAGCCCCCGTAATTAGGGCGGTGCAACCTTCGAAAAATCTCATATCCTCACTCCCATGATAGTGCAGCAAATCGAAAATCAAAGCCCGTTCACTACCAAGGACGGATCCACCATCCGCAGCATCCTCGACCGCACCAATGCCCCGGTGGAAAAGCAAAGTCTGGCCGAAGCCACCATGAAGCCCGGTCAGGCCACCGACCGCCACCATCACAAGCTCAGCGAAGAGCTATACTTCCTCCTCGAAGGCACCGCGCACATGGAAATCGACGGCGTGTCCAGCGAGGTCGGTCCCGGGGACGCCATCCTCATTCCGGCAGGCGCGTGGCACCAGATCACGGCCAAGACCGACCTCCGCTTTCTCTGCTGCTGCGCCCCTCCCTACGACCACGGCGACACCTATTTCGCCTGAGCCAACATATCCTTGCCGCGCGCAGGGCAACCAAAGGACAATAGCCTCATGTTGGATCGGATCGACCATCTGGGCATCGCCGTTCCTTCGCTGACCGAGGCCGTGCCCTATTACGAAAAAGCCCTCGGCTTGGGCTGCGAGAAAATCGAAGAAGTTGCCGACCAAAAAGTCCGCACCGCTTTTTTCCGCGTCGGCGACACGCATCTCGAGTTGCTCGAGCCCACTTCGCCCGACAGTCCCATCGCCAAATACCTCGAGAAAAATCCCCGCGGCGGGATACACCACGTCGCCTTTGCCACCAGCGACATCGGGGGCCAGCTGGCCCAGGCCAAGAACGCCGGCTGCCAACTGATCAACGAAACCCCGGTGGACGGAGCGGGCGGCAAACTCGTCGCTTTCCTCCACCCCAAATCCACGCACGGAGTCCTGACCGAATTCTGTGCGCCCTCCCCATCCCATGGCCATTGACGAAAAACTTCTGCACCAACTGGACGACCGGCGGGCCAATGCGCTGGTCAGCGGCGTTCCGGCCAAAGTCGAGGAACGCCACGACAAAGGCCTCCTCACCGCGCGCGAGCGGGTCGAAGCGCTCTTCCAACCCGACTCGTTCCAGGAATTCGGTATGTTCGCCGAGCACCAGTGCACCGGCTTCGGCATGCAGGACAAAAAATTGCCGGCCGACGGCGTCATCACCGGCGTGGGTCTTTCCGACGGACGCCCCGTCGCCGTCTTCAGCCAGGACTTTCTCGTCGCGGGCGGATCGCTGGGTCGCGTGCATGCGCAGAAAATTTGCGATGTGATGGACTACGCGCAGCGGGCCGGTGTTCCCATCGTCGCCTTCAACGACTCGGGCGGCGCGCGCATCCAGGAAGGTGTGCTTTCCCTCGCCGGATACGGACAGGTTTTCTTCCGCAACGTGCTCCTCTCCGGCGTGGTGCCGCAGATCGCCGTGATTTGCGGACCCTGCGCGGGCGGCGCGGCTTACTCGCCGGCGCTGATGGATTTCCTCATTATGACGAAATCCGACGCGAGCATGTTCATCTGCGGCCCGGAAGTGATCAAGGCGGCCACCGGACAAGTCGCCACGATGGATGAAATCGGCAGCGCGGCGGCCAATGCCACGGTGAGCGGCAACGTGCATTTTGTGGCCGAAGACGACGCGCACGCGATCGAGATCGTGCACAAACTCCTTTCCTTCCTCCCGCAGAACAATCTCGTCGATCCGCCGCACCGTCCTTCTCCGGAACTCGATCTCTCCGATGTTCCCGCCTTCGACGAAATCATTCCCGAAGATCCGAAAAAACCTTTCGACGTCCACCAAGTTATTGCTGCGCTGGTCGATGACGCCGATTTCCTCGAGGTCCACATGGAATGGGCCAAAAGCATCGTGGTCGGCTTCGCTCGCATCCAAGGCATCGTCACCGGGATCGTGGCCAACCAGCCGATGGTGCGCTCGGGAACGCTGGATATCGACAGTTCGGACAAAGCGGCGCGCTTCATCCGCTTCTGCAACCTCTACAACATTCCTATCGTCACCCTCGTCGACGTTCCCGGCTTCATGCCCGGCATCGCGCAGGAACGCGGAGGCATCATCCGCCACGGCGCGAAAATGCTCTTCGCCTACGCCGCGGCCACCGTGCCGAAGATCACCGTCATCATGCGCAAAGCCTACGGCGGCGCTTACCTCGCCATGTGCAGCCGCGACATGGGAGCGGATATGGTCTTCGCCTGGCCCACCGCGGAAATCGCCGTAATGGGCGCGGAGGGCGCGGTGAAAATCGTCTTCCGCCGCGAAATCAAGGAATCGAAAGATCCGAAAACAACCGAAGCCGAGTTGGTCAAAAAATACCGCGAGGAATTCTCCTCGCCTTACCAAGCCGCGGCCAACGCGCAGATC
>JBILUI010000019.1:0-23834 GCA_044371145.1 Chthoniobacterales bacterium
AACGACCATGAAGCGTGACACCGTTTCGCGCATCGTTTTCGGGCCTGACCCGGTCTTGGATGCGGTGGCCGCCAATGTTGTGGCGGGTTCTCTCTCTTCCGCCCGATCGCGCTGGCAGAACTTGCAACCTTTCCTCGGCATTCCGGAGTCGCGCGCCGGCGAGGCGGGTTGTCTCGTCGGGGAAATTCTTTTGCTCGGCGAAGACCCGGCGCGCCACGAGGAGGCGCTGGCCGTTTTCAAAACGGTCGAGGCGGGCGCGTGGAATGTCGCCGACCGCCAGCGCGCCACGCGCGGGCGCCTCATGTCCATGATCAAAAAAGGACAACTCGAGGAAGCTTCGCTCGAGGCGGAACAGATCGAGCGCACGGCGGAGGAACCGGATCTGGTCATCGAGATAAAGCTGCTCCTCGCCGAGGCCCGCATGGCTTCGCTCAAGACACTGTTGGTCGACAATCCCCGCTGGAACGAGGATCCGCCGGTGCGTGCCGAGCGGGCACGCCTCATCCACGAAGGCGTCGAATTTGCCCTCTTCCCTTTTCTTTTCCACGGCACCAAACGCGCCCAGGCGGCCCGCGGTCTCTGGTTGGCCCACGGAATTTACGCCCTCGCCGCCGACGACGATGCGGCGCGCGAGGTTGCCACCGACCTCACGTCGATATATTCCGAAACGCCCGAGGCAGCCAAAGCCTCGGCCCCTCCCGACAAAAAATCATGACTACAATAAAAACCACCCGATTCCTCCTGCCCGCCGCTCTGGCGCTTGTCTTTCTTGTGGCCGCCGCCGTGGCCCAAGAGCCTCCTGCCGCACCGCCCGCCGGAACGCCCGTCACGGAGAAGAGCCTGCTCGACACATTTTACGCCGGCGGAGCACTGATGTGGCCAATCCTTGCTTGTTCGGTGGGAACAATTGCCGTCGGCGCGTTTTGTTTCGTCCAAATCAACCAGAAGAAGATGATGCCGAAGGCGCAGGAGTCCGCCGTCTCGCAATACATGCAGCAGCGCGACCCGAACGCGGCCTATCAGCTCTGCCAGAG
The DNA here is from genome assembly GCA_044371145.1 of Chthoniobacterales bacterium. GTDB lineage: Bacteria > Verrucomicrobiota > Verrucomicrobiia > Chthoniobacterales > JACTMZ01 > JACTMZ01. The sequence goes on from JBILUI010000019.1 coordinate 1,035, forward strand.
CCAGCCCAACGTCTTCGCCAACACGATGAGCGCGGCCTTGCTCAAAGTGAACTTCGAGCGGGAATTGGCCAACAAGCCCTCCATGGAACAGGCCGCGGGCGAGACGCTCATGCAGGAAGAGCAGAGGCTCATGATCTGGGTCAACTACCTCAACATCTTCGCCACCATCGCGCCGATGCTCGGTTTGCTCGGCACGGTGACCGGCATGATCGCAAGTTTCGACCAGCTGGCCGCGGGCCGCAGCGAACCGGCCGATCTGGCCGGCGGTATTGGCGAGGCCATGATCACCACGGCGGGCGGACTCATCGTCGGTATCCCGGCGATGTTCCTTTTCTTTTACTTTCGCAATCTCCTGCAGGTGGCGATCGGCAACATCCAGAAAGCGGCCACCTTCATGATCGATGTGCTCTCCGGGGAATTGAAGCTCGAGAGCGCGGTCCACTCGCACGAGGCCGCGCCCGAGGAGCCGGCTGCCGAATAATCCCGCGTCTTTGATGCCGTCATGAAGATCTCCCGCCGACCGGACGACGAGATGGGCTTTCAGCTCGCTCCGATGATCGACATGACCTTCCTCCTGCTCATTTTCTTCATGGTGACGACGAAGATTTCCAAGGAGCAGATCAAAGAGGAGATCAAGCTGCCGGTGGCGAGCAACGCCGTCATCCCGAAGGATGTCAGCAACCGCGACATCATCAGCATCGACGAGCAGGGTCGGTATTTCATCGGCGCCGAGCCGACCGACAAAAAAGCTTTGGCCGACTACCTGAAGAAGCGCTTCGAAAACACGCCACCGCTGCGCCTCTACATCCGGGCCGACAAAACAACGCCGGCCAAAAAAATCAAAGAAATCATGAAGATGGCCGCGGATGCCGGGGCGATCGATGTGATCTTCGGCAGCTACCAAACCTGAACAATGCAAGTCCGCCGTCGCGACCAGCAACTCGTCGAGATGCAGATGGGCCCCATGATCGACATGGTGTTCCTGCTCCTCGTCTTCTTCATGGTCACGGCCAAGCCGGTGAAACAGGAAAGCGACATCAGTCTCGGCCTGCCCGGCACGGTCTCTGCGGAGGAAACGGTGGAGTTGCCCGACGAGCAGCGCATCCGCATCGAGGACGACGGCAGCGTCGTGCTCAACGACTCGGTGATCGGGCCGCCGGCCGACACCGCGTTGACTGGATTGGTCGCGACGCTCAAACGCTTCAAGGAATCGGCCGATGCAAACAAGGCCGACGCCTTGGTCACGCTGGACGCCTCGGACGGGACCAACCAGCAACGCATCGTCGATGTGCTCAACGCCTGCGGCAAAGCCGACATTGGTGGCGTGACGTTTTCCGACAGCGCAAGCGAGGAGGAGATGTAGCGTTCCGATGACGACGGAAATCCTCGATCCGCAGATCGCCGCCCGCCAGCGACGCAAGCGGTTGATCATCACGGTCATCATAGCTAGTGTCGCCGTGCACTTCATCGGCGCGATCGGAGCCGGCATCTGGATCGTGGCGCGTTACTTCCTCCCGCCGACCGCCACATTCGAGGTGAAGAAGGAAATCCGCATCGCCGCCGAAGAGCGCGAGCACCGCATGAACATGGCGGAGTTCGACGCGGCGCAACCCAAGCCGTCTTTCACCGACAAAATGTCTTCGGCGCGGCCGACGGAGTTCGCGCTGCCCGATTTGCCGCTCATGCCGGTGGACGCGGCGACCACGGTCGATCCGAGCGACATCGTGTCCGATCAACTCTCCGCTCTTGCTGGCGCCGGTGCCGGCTCGGGAACCGGATCGGGCGGTGGAGGGAAGGGTGGCTCGGCGGTGAGTTTTCTGGGTGTTCCGGGAACGGGTCAGAGGGTTGTGCTTATTTTCGACGTTTCGGGAACGGTGACAAACGCGTTGGACAAGGCAGGTATCCCGATGACGGTGATCAAGGACAAAATTGCCGAACTGTTGAAGTCTCTGAGCATCAACACGACGTTCGGTATCGCGCAATTCAGCCGCCAATATGCTTTTTTCAAAACGCAGCTGGTGCCGTCCAGCGAACCCAACCGCGTGGAAGCCAAGGCCTGGCTCGACCAGTGGTTTTCGACCGGCCGCGGTCTGAAGTCTAACACGCCCAATCTCGTGCGTGAAAAAGTCGGCTTCATCGGCGTGCTGAAGGAAGCATTCAAGCTGAACCCGGACCTGATCTATATCGTCGGTGACGGGAGCTTTCAGCGGGGTGAGCAGCGGGGCGAATTCATAGAATTCGACGAGATCAACTCGACGCTGCGCGAATTACAGAAGTCGCTGCCCCAGCCGGCCACGGTGAATTTTATCGGGGTGGGCATGCGGGACGATAATCGCAAGGAGATCCGGCGGATCATCTCGGCCCAAGGAGGCAGCGGCCGGTTCAAGGAATTGGAGATAAAAGAGTAATTCCCGCTGGCCTAGCCGTGCTTGCCTGCCTAGAACTTGGGCAATGGTGGAAATCTTGGAGAAACTTCTCCTCCTGCAGGAGCGCGATCAGAAACTGCAGGCGTTCCTCCATGAGATCAACGGCGTGCCGGGCGAGAAAGCTACTCTGCAGAGGGAGCTCGATGCTGCCCAGCGCACGCTGGAAAACGACAAATCCCGCGCCACTCAAATCGAAGTCGAACGCAAGCGGCTCGAAGTGGAGGCGGACGGCAAGCGTGCGCAGATCGCCAAATATCAGACGCAGCAACTCGAGACGCGCAAGAACGAGGAGTATTCCGCGTTGAAACACGAGATCGAGCGCGCGCAGTCGGACATCACATCGATCGAAGACCGCGAACTCGAATTGATGCAGGAGTTCGAGGACCTCAAGCCGGTCATCGCCGCGGCCGACCAAAAATACAACACCGAGAAGAGCCGCGTGGCCGCGCTGGTGAAGACAGCCGACGAAAAGGTCGGCGTGCTGCAGGGGCGCGCGGACGAGTTGAAAGTCGAGCGCGAGGCGGTCGCCGCCGAGGTCAAAGCGGCTGACGAGGATTTGTTCGATCTCTACGAGAAACTCTTCCTTTCGAAGATGGGACGGGCTGTCGTTCCGCTCGAGGGAAACCATTGCTCCGGTTGCCACATGACCGTGACCCCGGCAACGCTGCGCGACGCCAAAGTCGGTTCACACGTTGTTTCCTGCGAGCAGTGCGGTCGGATCGTCTACGTGGTGCCGGAATATCAGAAATAGCGGCGTAGTCCGCGGGCGTGATTTGTCCTATTCGGGAATCGCGATGGGGACGTCGCGATCCACCTGTTGTAGCTAAGTCGACCCTGACGCTAGACTTGGTCAGTGCCCGTTGGCACCGTTGCCGTTGGTCCCAGTGCCGCGCGGCTCGAATTCCTCGCGGAACTTGCCGACAAAGCTTTGCGTCGGCCAGGAGCAGGCTTCGCCGAAAGCGCAGACCGTGCGGCCCGCGATGTTGTCGGCGATGCCGACGAGTTGGGTGGCGTCCGTTGTTTTGACGTCGCCGTGGAGCATGCGCGTGGTGACCTTGGACATCCACAGGCTGCCCTCGCGGCAAGGCGTGCACTGCCCGCAGCTCTCGTGCGCGTAAAAGTCGTTGATGTTGTTGAGCACCCACAGCATGTCGCGCGAGTCGTCGAGGATCATGACGCCCGCGCTGCCGATCATGGAGCCGGCGGCGGCCAATGAGTTGGCGTCCATGACCAGATCCATGAGGTCGACCTCGACCGTGATTTCGGCGCCATCGGGACCCTTGCGCTTCATTTTGAATTTCTCGCCGGCCTTGAGCACTTTGGCCGAGCTGCCGCCGGGAATGATGGCCTTGAGTTTCCGTCCGGGCTTCATTCCTCCGCACAGTTCGATGAGCTGGCCGACGGTGACTTGGCCGCATCCGAGTTCGTAGAACCCCGGATTCCGCACGTCGCCGCTGACGCCTAACGTGCGCGTGCCGCCGTCGCCCGGCGACCCGAGTTTGGCAAATTCCGCACTGCCCATCGCGATGATGTGCTTCACGTGGCAAAGGGTTTCGACGTTGTTGACGATGGTAGGGCAGTTGTAGAGGCCGAAGACCGCGGGGAAGAAAGGCGGTTTGATGCGCGGGTAGGGGCGCTTGCCCTCGAGCGATTCGAGGAGGCTTGTCTCCTCGCCGCAAATGTAGGCGCCAGCTCCCTGATGGACATAGATGTCGCAGTCGAATCCGGAGCCGAGGACGTTTTTGCCGATGAAACCGCGCGCGCGGGCCTCGGCGATGGCCTTGGTCACGATGCGCGCCGCTTCGGGGAACTCACAACGGATGTAAATGTAGCTGAGGTGCACATTGAGCGCCCAGGCGGCGATCATCATACCCTCGAGCAACTGGTGCGGATCCTCGTGCAGGATGTAGCGGTCTTTGAAGGTGCCCGGCTCGGACTCGTCGCCGTTGACCACGAGATAGTGGGGCTTGCCGTCTTCGCGTTTGATGAAGCTCCACTTCACGCCGCACGGGAACCCTGCCCCGCCGCGTCCGCGCAGGCCCGAGGCCTTCACCTCGTTGACGATTTCTTCCGGTTTCATGGCCAGCGCTTTTTTCAAGGACTCGTAGCCGCCGTTTCGCAGGTAACAGTCAAGCGAGGCGTCGTAGTCTTCACGCCCGATATGGCGTAGAACCAGACGGCGCTCCGCAGGATGCGGCGCGCGAACCGTTTTGCGGTAACCGGTGTCGCGTCCGAGCAACGACGCGGCATCGTCGGGCGCGATACGTTCGTGCAGATCGTCGCCGACCAAAGCGACCGGTGCGCTGCCGCAGCTGGCCAGGCATTCGACAAATTCGATGGTACAACTTCCGTCCGGGGCGGTCACCTCGTGCGCATGATCGTCGTGGCTGGTGTCGCAACCCGCCGCGCGGCAGAGATTCTTGTGCAGGTCATAAGATCCGGCCATGGCGCACGACAGAGTGCGGCAAACGCGGATGATTTTCTTCCCCGGCGCCGTCTGGCGGAACCACGGGTAAAACGTGACCAGTTCGAGGATATTGATCGGCTCAAGGTCGAGACGGCGGGCGATCCAGTCGACCCCGCTGTCATCAATCCAGCCGAAGTGATTTTGCCAGAGGTGGAGAAGGGGGAGGGATGCGCTCCGCTTCGAGACGGGGTAGTGGGTGACGGCCTCGTCAACGGCGGCCAGAAGGCCCTGCGGGATATTGTCGGCTTGGCGGGACGTGGCGGTCATGAACGGCAATTAGTCCTTCAAGGATACGTCCGCTTCAAGAAAAACGATGCTTCGGGCGCCCCGCGGCGCTTGCCAGCCTGCGGGGAGCCTGCGAAAATGGAAGCCAATCAAAAAAAGGCTATTCATGAGCGAAAAAACATCCCAAGAAGCGAATCACAAATTCCAAAGCAGCAAAACCCACGCGGCCGAAGCGGCGCGCGAATTGCGCGAGGCGGCGGCGGCCAAAGCCCACGATTTGCGCGAAACTCTGACCGAGCGCGCGGGTGAATACCGTGAGCGGGCCAACCGCGTTTGGTCGGACACGTCCGTGCGCGCACGCGGCCTTCAGGATGACGGCGAGGACTACATCCGCGAGAATCCTTTGCAGGCCGTCGGTATTGCCCTGGCCGCGGGATTCATGATCGGCCTGATCCTGCGCCGCTGACCGGACGCCAAATGCAATCCTCACCCGGCGCGGACCAACCGGCGTCGCCGGAGCCGCCCGGGCTTTCCGGCGCGGCTTCCGACTTCTCCTCTTCGGCCATCCGTTTTTCGCGCGCACTGACCGGACTTCTCGGTCTGGAATTGCGCGAGTCGGGATCGCACGCGCTCGTTCTCACGGCTCTCGGGATCGCTCTCCTGCTTGCCTTGGTTTTCGGCTATGTTTTTCTCCTGCTGGCGGCGGGACTCGCGGTGGTCAAAGCATTCGGGGCTGGGCTGATGTCCACCTTGCTCGGATTGGGATTGTTCCATGTGCTCGTTGCCGTGGTGCTGGTGCTCGTGCTGCGCGTGCGCGCCAAACGTCCACTCTTCCCCGGAACGCGCGAGGCGGTGCGACGCGAAGCGGAACGCTTGTCATGAACCGGGAAGACTATCTGCGCGAGTTGGACTCCGCCGGACGCGAACTCAAGCGCAGCGGCGCGAATCTCGTTTCCGCGGCCAATCCCATCAACCAACTTCGCCACGGTGTGGCCCACGAGTGGAAATGGTGGTTGCCGGGTGCTTCGGTCGCGGGTTTCGCCTTGGCACGTCTCCTCCGGCGTCCTGCACGTCAAGGGAAGGCGACCGGGCCGGATGCCGCGCAGACGGGTGCCGCTTTTTGGATTCCGCTGCTGGTCAAATGGGTGCCGGCCGCTCTGGCGCAACTGGCTCCTCTTCTTTTGAGTTTGCGCTCGGGGCGCAAGCAGTAGAAACCTTCGCGACAACGCTGTGTCTGCCGCCCCGGAACAAAGCATCGTCGAAGTCGTCGAGGAGAATCCGTCCGCCGTCCATGTGCTGCACCATGTGGACCAGTATTTGGCCATCGGCAAGGAATCCGGCGCCTCGGATATCCATCTGAGCGTCAACCTGCGGCCGACGTGGCGCCGATTCGGGACGCTAGAACCGATCTGGTTGCAGGCGGACAAACTCACTGCAGCGGACACCGAGCGGCTCGCCATGAGCTTTATCGACGAGGCCCAAAAAAAGCTGCTCGAGGAGCGGGGTGATGTCGACTTTGCCTATGCCAATGAAAGCGGCCGCTACCGCACAAGCGTGGTGCGCCACCGGCTGGGATACGACCTCGTCTTCCGCATCATCCAAACCAATGTGCGTACGATGGATGAGCTTGGTCTTCCGCCGCAGCTCAAGATGCTCACGCAATACCAGAACGGGCTGGTTCTCGTTACCGGATCAGTCGGGAGTGGCAAGAGCACGACGCTCGCCGCGCTGGTCGAGGAGGTGAACCGCACGCGCCACGATCACATCATCACCTTGGAGGATCCGATCGAATATCTCTTCACCCCGCAGGGCTGCCAGGTGAACCAGCGCGAAGTGCACACCCATACCGAATCGTTCGGCGCCGCGCTGCGCGGCGCGCTGCGCGAAGATCCGGATGTCATCATGGTCGGTGAAATGCGCGACCTCGAAACGATCTCGCTGGCCATTACGGCCTCGGAGACGGGCCACTTGGTGCTCGGCACCCTGCACACCGGCAACGCGGCGCGAACGCTCGACCGCGTGCTCGACGTCTTCCCGGTCGACCAGCGCGAACAGATCCGCATCATGGTCAGCGAGTCCTTGCGCGGGATCGTCTCCCAGCAACTCGTGCCCCGCGCGGACGGAGCGGGCCGCGCGCTGGCCATCGAAATCCTCATGAACACCCCGGCGGTGGCCAACGTCATCCGCGAATCGAAGACTTTCATGCTGCCCGGGATCATCCAGACCGGCAAAAAGCTCGGCATGAAGCTAATGGATGATTCGTTGGCCGACCTCTACCGTGCGGGATTGATCTCCGCCGACGAAGCGGTGTCCCGCGCGGAGCAAAAGCCCACCATGAAACAAGTTTGTGGCATCGTCTGATTCCATGGCCCACATCGACCAACTTTTCCAGGTGCTGATCAACGCGGGTGCGTCGGATCTGCACCTTGCCGAGGGCCAACCGCCGAAAATCCGCCGCCACGGCGACGTCATTCCGATCCGCGACGAGGTGCTCACCGCGGACGAGATGAACTACATGCTGAGCGAGATTTGCACGCCGAAGAACTGGGAGCGGTTCCAGAAAAAAGGCGACCTCGATTTCGCCTACGAGATGAACGAGAACAGCCGGTTCCGTTGCAATTATTTCAAGCAGGTGCACGGGTTGGGTGCGGTCTTCCGTTTAATCCCGACGCGCATCGCCACGATCGACGAATTGGGGCTTCCTCCGGTCATCAAGGAATTCGGTCACCTCCGCGGCGGGCTTGTTCTGGTCACTGGTCCGACCGGATCCGGCAAGAGCACGACTTTGGCCGCGCTGATGGACTACATAAACAGCAATTTCGCCCGCCACATTGTCACGGTGGAGGAACCGATCGAGTTCGTGCACTCGAACAAGAACAGCATTATCACGCAGCGCGAGGTTCCCGAGCACTCGGCGAATTTTCCCGCGGGACTTAAAGCGGCGCTCCGCGAAGATTCCGACATCGTGCTCGTCGGCGAGATGCGCGACTTGGAGACAATCTCGCTCGCTTTGACCGCTGCGGAAACAGGCCTGCTTGTTTTCGGAACTTTGCACACCAACAACGCGCGCAAGACGGTCGACCGCATGATCGATGTCTTTCCTTCCGACCAGCAGGCGCAGGTGCGCACCATGCTCGCCGCTTCGCTGCGCGGCGTGGTGGCGCAGTTGTTGCTCAAGCGCCACGACGGCGGCGGGCGTATTGCCGTGAACGAAATTCTCGTCGTCAACAGCGCGGTGGCGGCCATTATCCGCGAAGGTGCCACGCAGAAGCTGCAGGACGCCATCGTGGGCGGCAAGGCGCAGGGTATGCAGTTCATGGACGATGCCATCTGGGCCCAGCTCCAGCAGGGGCATGTGTCTCCCCACGAGGCTTTCATGAAGGCGATCGACAAGAGCCGATTCAAAGCTTTCCTGCCGGAGGAGGAGGCTCAGCTGGCCAACTCGGCCGGAGGAGCCGCCTAGGAGACAGTCCTTTCGTCCCTTGCCGGGAGGACCCCGGCCCGATATTTGTTGCCATTCGCGCGTGCCACGCCCAGCGCACCTTTTTTCCATGAAACCAACCGTATCCCCCGAAGAATTGGCCGCATTTCTCGAGGCCCGGCACGGTGATCCCTTCCAGACGCTGGGGATGCGCCGGGCGGGCAACTACGTCGCGGTTCGCACATTCCGTCCGGATTGCGCTGCGGTGAGTGTGGTCGATGCCGGAGACCGAACGAAGGTTTTTGCCGCTTCGAAAATCCATCCCGACGGATTTTTCGAAGCGGTGCTGCCCAAGGGTACGACGGAGTTCCCTTATCTGCTGCGCTTGAAGAGCCATGGAGGCGAGGAGTGGGAAGAGCGCGACCCGTATTCCTTCGGCCGCGTTCTTGGCGAAACCGATGTGCACCTTTACGCCGAGGGTAACCATTGGGACATTTACCGCAAACTTGGAGCGCATCTTTGCACGGTCGAAGGCGTGTCCGGCGTCAGTTTCAGTGTCTGGGCCCCCAACGCGCAGCGCGTCAGCGTGGTCGGCGATTTCAACAACTGGGACGGTCGCGTGCACGTCATGCGCAAGCTCCTCGGCAGCGGTATCTGGGAAATTTTCGTCCCCGGGGTCAAGGAGGGCGCGCACTACAAGTTCGAGATCAAGGGACAGCACGGCAATGTCTTCCTCAAGAGTGATCCTTTCGCTTTCTACGGTCAGCACGGACTGCAGACGGCTTCGATCGTTTACAATCTGGACCGCTACAAGTGGTCCGACGAGGGATGGATGAACTACCGCGCCAAACAGGAATGGCACCGCAAACCGCTCAGTATTTACGAAGTCCATCTCGGTTCATGGCAGCGCATGGCCGACGATCACAACCGGCCGCTCAGTTATGTCGAACTCTCCCACCGCCTCATCCCTTACTGCCTCGAGATGGGATTCACCCACATCGAACTCATGCCGGTGGCAGAGCATCCGTTCGACGGTTCATGGGGCTACCAGGTCGCCGGCTACTACGCGCCGACCAGTCGCTTCGGTAATCCCGATGAGTTTCGCCATTTTGTCGACAACTGCCACAAGGCCGGCATCGGCGTGATCCTCGACTGGGTGCCGGCGCACTTTCCAAAGGATGCGCACGGGCTGGCGGAATTCGATGGCACACATCTTTACGAGCACTCCGACCCGCGCCAAGGCGAACATCGCGATTGGGGAACCTACATTTTCAACTATGGACGCAACGAGGTGCGGAACTTCCTTATCGCCAATGCGCTCTTCTGGTTCGAGCAATACCACATCGACGGGATGCGGGTGGATGCCGTGGCGTCCATGCTCTATCTCGATTACTCGCGCGAGGGCGGCCAGTGGGTTCCGAATTGCTACGGGGGACGGGAAAATCTCGAGGCGATTTATTTTCTCAAGCGTTTCAACGAGGTGAGCTACGAGCGCTTCCCGGGTATCATCACGATCGCCGAGGAATCAACCGCGTGGCCCGGCGTTTCGCGTCCGACGTATCTCGGCGGGTTGGGTTTCGGCTTCAAATGGAACATGGGATGGATGCACGACTTCCTCCATTACATGAGCTTGGATCCGATCTATCGGCGTTACCATCAGGGTAGTATCACCTTTTCGCTGCTCTACGCATTCCACGAGCATTTCATCCTTGTGCTCAGTCACGACGAAGTGGTCCACGGCAAGGGCGCGTTGCTCGGCAAGATGCCCGGCGACATGTGGCAGAAGTTCGCCAACCTGCGCATGCTTTACGGCCTGATGTGGGCGCACCCCGGGAAGAAACTTCTCTTCCAAGGCGGCGAGTTCGGTCAGTGGGAAGAGTGGCGCTACAATCAGAGCCTCGACTGGCACCTGACGCAATTTCCGCTGCACGCCGGGTTGTCCCGCCTCGTTCAGCACCTCAACCATACCTACAAAAATTATCCGGCCTTCTACGAACTCGACGACAGCTACGAGGGCTTCGAGTGGATCGACTTTCACGACTCGGACAACAGCGTAGTCGCCTTCATGCGCAAGTCGCGCGACGGGCAGATAGTCGTTTTTGTCATGAATGGCACCCCGGTCGTGCGCGGTGGTTACCGTCTGGGCGTGCCGAAGCCGGGCCATTACAAAGAGATTCTCAATACGGACGCCGAAGTTTATGGGGGAAGCAATGTGGGCAACATGGGCGGCGCACAATCGGAACAGGTTCCTTGGCAGGGCCGCGAGCACTCTGTGCAGATTGAACTACCGCCTCTGGCGGTTGTCGGCTTTGCTCTTGAGGATTTTTCTGACAACTAGTTTTTGTCGTTTGCCAAAACGCTCCAAGCTGCTATTTTTTGGCAAGCTATGAAATTCAATCCCCGCTCCATCCGCGCCTTTACGCTCATCGAACTTCTGGTCGTTATCTCCATTATTGCGATTTTGGCATCCTTGGCTCTTCCGGCCATCGGCGGCGCATTGACCAAAGCGCAAATGAATACTGCTCTTTCTAACCTTCGCCAGATCCACATCGCGACTCAGTCCGCCGCTTTGGATGCATTTACGACGCAAAGCACTGAATTCGGGTGGCCCGGCGATGTCGACGTTTCGGGTGGCCAAGCGCTTTCGCAAATGTTGATCGCGAATGGTTACCTGCAAGCAGCCGATGCCGCTAAAGTTTTCGCCGCCGGTGAAATCAGGGCAGCCACCGGAGTAGGTGACTCCGTTCCGGAGGAAAATATTGGCTTCACCTTCCAACCTGTCTCGGAGTCAGATCCAGGAACTACGGTATTCGCTTTCACCAAAAATTACACCTACGGCTCCGACATCGAAAAGGGCAGCACAACCACACCCTTCAAAGACAACGGTTTTGTCGTCATCCGTAAGGGGGGAGACGGGGCGGTCTATAAAATCTCTCAGGGCGACGAGACGGATCAGATTGGGCAACTTCCCGGCGGAGCCGAATAGCTCCTCCTCCGGCCTCAGTCGATTCTTGCTATCGCTGCCACGACCATCTCACTGACCGTCTGGTAATCTTCCCTAGACTTGTCGTTTTTTCGGTCGACTGCCGAAATCTTGATGGGCCTCCCGATTCTTACAGTCACTGGGCCGATCTTAGGTCGCCGTTGTTTCCTGTTGTAGACTTCGTAGGATCCGAAAATCCGCACTGGTACAATAGGTGCGCCAGTCTTGGCTGCGATCATGCCGATCCCGGGTTGTGCGGGTTGAAGATTTCCGTCGGGGCTGCGGGTGCCTTCGGGAAAAATAAGGACGGCGCCTCCGTTTTTGACCACGCGGATCGCACCCATCAGGGCGCTGCGGTCGGCGTTCTTTCGGTCGACGGGAATGACGTTCAGTTCGGGAAATATCGGTCCCAAGATCGGCCATTCTAGGAGTGACTTGCGGGCGAGGTAGTGGATGGCGCGCTTGCATGCCACGCCAACCAGCGGCGGGTCGAAAAAGCTGCAGTGGTTGGCCGCGATGATGCAGGGGCCTTCTTCGATCATGTTTTCCGCGCCGATGACGCGGTAATTGAAGAAGGTCTTGGCCAGAGCTTTGCTCAGCGAGTAGCCGAGCAGATACCAGAACGTCATTCTTTGCTGCATAACAAAGCGGTGGACAGTCCCTGGCTGCAGAGTTGTTTCATTATGGCGCTGACCACTCCGTTCACGTCGAGGGTTGAGCTGTCGATGACTGTTGCGCCGGCGGCCACGGTGAGTGGATCTGTGCTGCGGGTGGAATCGATCATGTCCCTCTGGGCGATCTCTTCGTTTTGTCCCTGGTTGCGCCGGCGTCGCTGGCGGACCTGCGGATGTGCATCGATATAGAATTTGTAGGGCGTTTCAGGAAAGACGGCGGAACCGATGTCACGTCCCTCGATGACGGTCTGACGCCCTTGGGCATGGTTGCGTATGGCGGCGGAAAGAATGTAGCGCACGGCCGGAACGGCGGAGACGGGTGAAACGTTGGCGTTGACGGCGGGATCGCGCAGGTGCGTGCGTGCGTCTTCTTCGTCGATTTTCGGATAATATTCGTTGCCCACGTGCGCGACCTTGATTCGCGCGTTGCCGGCCGCTGTGGCCACCGCCGAGATGTCCTTGCAGTCGATGCCGCTTTGCAGGCAGGACCAGGTCATAGCGCGGTAAAGATCGCCGGAGTTGAGGAACCTGTAGCCCAACCGCTTGGCCAGTTCCCGCGCCACGGTGCTCTTGCCCGAAGCGGCAGGGCCGTCGATGGCGATGACGACCGTCTCTTTTGACAAGGCGGGCTTAGTCATGGTTCAGCTCCCCGAGTTGCTCGACGAATCGCGGGTAGGAAGTTTCGACGCATTCTGTCCCCGTGATCACCGTTTCACCTTCCGCAAAAAGACCGGCGATGGCAAAGGCCATGGCGATGCGATGGTCGCCGTGGCTTTCGAGACATGCTCCACGTAGCGGGCGCCCGCCATTGATGACCAGACCATCGGGAAGCTCGTCGACCTCGGCACCCATTGCCCTGAGATGATGAGCGACAACGGCGAGACGGTCCGATTCTTTGACCCGCAGCTCCGCCGCATCTTTGATGAAGGTCGTTCCTTTAGCCAAAGCGGCGGCGACAGCGAGAACGGGAATCTCGTCGATGACGTTGGGGATTTCCGCTCCCTCGATTTTCGTGCCGTGCAATTCGCCGCCTTGGACTTCCAGGGTCCCGGAGGGCTCGCCGGGACCGGATATTCGATCCCTGATGCCGATCTGCGCTCCCATACGTTGGAGGACGTTCACGATACCGGTTCTTGTCGGATTGAGTCCGAGACCTTCGATCGTCAAATGGCAACCGGGCTTCGCGGCTGCCGCCACGAGCCAGAAAGCGGCGCTCGAAACATCTCCGGGCACATCAAAGTCGCGCGCGCGGGGCAGAGTTCCGCCTTGGACAGAAATACGATCGCCGTCTCGTTCCACCGGAACCCCGAAATGCGTCAGCATGCGTTCGGTATGATCGCGAGTCTGGACGGGTTGAACCACTGTCGTCACGCCCTCGGCGAGAAGCCCTGCGAGTAAAACAGCGCTTTTAACCTGCGCGCTCGGCACGGGCAGGAGGTATTCGATCGCGTGGAGTTTGGGATTCCCCTGGATGACGAGAGGAGGTCGTCCATCGGCTCCCTCGGTCGAGAGGTCGGCACCCATTTGTTCGAGGGGTTCCATAATGCGCCGCATCGGGCGCTTTGAAAGCGAAGCGTCACCGACGAGACGGCTGCGAAAAGTCTGGGCGGAGAGCAAGCCGGACATAAGACGCATGGTGGTCCCTGAGTTTCCGCAATCCAAGTCGGCCGCCGGCTGCCGGAATTTTCCGGAAACGCCATGCACCAACCAATCTCCATCGCCCTTGTCTTCGATCGGCACGCCGAGCTGTCTCAAGACGCGCAGCGTGCCCAAGCAATCCTCGCCGGCAAGGTAATTGCGGATCAGACACGGGCCGTCGGAAAGTGCGGACAACATGGCCGCGCGGTGCGACATGCTCTTGTCGCCCGGGACCTTGATTGTCGCGCGCCAAGCGGGCGACTGGCGGACTTTGATTTTCATGCTCAGGTCCGTTGGAAAATTTCGGCGCGGGTTTCCGCGGCGGAACCCAGCCGTTTTGTCATCTGCTGGCGATCGGCTTTGATGATCGCCTCGCGGTAGCTGGCAAGAATCGCCTCGAGTTTGCTCAACGCGACAGCGGTTTTCTCCGCGTTCTCCGCGAGAATGGCTGACCAGAGATCAGGGGAACCCGCGGCAATGCGCGTGGTATCGCGGAACCCCGTGGCGCAAAGCTCGCGGAATTCGGGCCGCTCCCGGCCTATCAATTCGACCAACGCCGCCGCTGCCACGTGCGGGACGTGACTGGCGGCCGCAGCCGCCGCGTCGTGGTCGGCGGGGGAGAGTTGCGTGACTCTGGCGCCCACAGATTTCCAGAGTTCCTCCGCCCTCGAAATCAGTTCGGGGCGCGATGCGGAGGTTGGGCAGACCACGCAGAGCGCGCCTTCGTAGAGATCGGCCCGTGCGGCGTCCAAGCCTGATTCCTCGGATCCACACATGGGGTGACTGCCCACGAAATTGCGATTGGCAGCGAAGTCCTTTTCGAGTCGGGAGACCAATTTTTCCTTTGTGCTTCCCACATCGGTGACGAGCGTATCCGCGCCGGTGTGGGGCGCGATGGCCGCGGCGACTTCTGCCATGCGATCGACCGGAACGCAGAGCACCGCCACATCGGCTCCGCGGATGGTCTCTGCTGCATCGCTGGAAGCAGAATCAGCCAGTCCCCGCCGCATCACTTCGCGCAAGGCCTCATCCCTTCGCGCCCAGACAGACAATTTCGTTTCCGGCTTTTTTGCGCGCAGCGCCATGAGCAACGAAGCGCCCATGAGACCCGGACCGAAGACGGCGATATGCTGCGATCCGCTGCTCATGCCCGCAGACTATGGCAGCGCGGGTGGAGAACCTCACGCCGGAAAACCGGCGCGCTCAGGGGACGAGGAAAATGCGGCCCGTGTAAGGATCTTTGACTTCCGTGCCGGGAGGAAATCCGCGCACATCGACAAAGCCCGCGTTCGGAGCGTGAGGACTGGTCACAAATCCGGGTTTTCCGGGAACGGGAATTCCGTAGGAAACTTCGGGCGTCGGCAGGCTGGCGGGTGGCGGAGTCGCGGCGGGGGTTGGTGTGGGCACGGGATTGACCAGCGCGGTGTCCGTCATTCCGCTCATCGAGTTTGTGTCGGTCAATGGAGGAAGCGTGTTGGTCGTCGTTGTCGTCGGTTGCTGCAGGGTCTGCGTGCCGCCGAACCCGTAGCGATTTCGAGGCTGCGGCTGCGGTTTTTCCTGCTGGCAGGCGCTGAGGAATACGATGGACGCCAATGCGGCTGCTATGACGGCCAGGCTCGGAAATTTCATAAAGCTAGAAGTCACCAGACCTTACGAAGAACTGCAAGGCGAATCTGCATTTCCGGCGGCCGTGCGGCAGGCTTCCCGCAGGTTGCCTGGAATGAGTCCGTCGAAAAGGGCTTTCCCGACGATGGCGCCGGCCAGCCCCTCGATTTTGGCCAAGGCAGCCAGATCCGCGGCTGAGGATACCCCCCCGCTGGCGATCACGGGGCAAGAGGCGGTCCGCACCATCTCCGCCGTGGCTGTCAAATTCGGTCCTTGTAGCATGCCGTCGGTTGCGATGTCGGTGTAGATCAGCGCCCCGATGCCGACTGCGGCCAGTTCCTTGGCCAGCGCACCGGCCTCGATTGCGGTCGTCTCCGCCCAGCCTTTGACCGCGACCCGGCCGTCCCGCGCATCGATACCGACGGCGATCCTCTGACCGCCGAATTTTTCCACCGCACGGCGGACAAAGTCCGGGTCTTCGGCTGCTTTTGTCCCGATGACCACGCGTGACACGCCGGCCTCAAGTGCCTGGTGGATAGCCTGCTCGTCGCGCATGCCCCCGCCCATTTGCACCGGGATGGAGACATTCGCGGCAATGGCGCGCACCTTGTCCAGGTTCGCGTGCTTGCCGCCGAAAGCGGCGTCGAGATCGACGATGTGCAACCAATCGCCTCCACGCGCCTCCCACTCGCGGGCCACGGCCGCCGGATCGTCCGAGTAAACGGTTTTTTCCGAGGCGCGCCCCTGTTTGAGACGGACGACTTGTCCTCCCATGAGGTCGATAGCGGGGTAAAGCAGCATGTTCATTTGTCTCCGCGCAATCCGCGCACGAAATTTTCCAGAATGCGCAGACCGACATCCTGGCTTTTTTCGGGATGGAATTGCATGCCGTGAACGCGTCCGCGTGCGGCGGCGGCGGCAAACTGCACGCTGTAGTCGCACCACGCGGTCACGAGGGTTTGGTCTGTCGGTGCTGGGTAAAAAGAATGCACGAAGAAGACATAGGCACCGTCCGGGATACCCGAAAAAATTTTGTCCTGCGCGCCCCACTTCAGGTTGTTCCATCCCATATGGGGGACTTTGCGTCCGGGCGCATCTTGGAAGCGGGTCACCTTCCCGCGCCAATGCCCGAGCCCGCGAACTCCGGGCGACTCCTCGCTCGAATCGAAAAGGATCTGATATCCGAGACAGATGCCGAGATACGGACGGTCCGCGGCCAGCCACTCGCGCAGGGCAGATGTCATGCCGCGTTCCTCCAGACTGCGCGCGCAATCGCCGAACGAACCGACGCCAGGGAGAACGACGGCATCGCAGGCCGCGATGCTGCCGGTATCTTCGCACCGCACCGGTTCGGCCCCCGCTTTTTGCAGCGCTTTTTCCACGCTGCGCAGATTGCCGCTGCCGTAGTCGATGACGGCGACGCGCGGGGCCATCAAAGCGAACCCTTGGTGCTCGGCACGCCCTGCACGCGCGGGTCGACTCGCGTGGCTTGGTCCAGGGCGCGGGCCAATCCCTTGAAAACCGCCTCCGCCATGTGGTGCGAATCGCGTCCGTCGAGCAGAGCGACATGCAGGTTGAGCCCGCCCTGCACGCAGAAAGCGCGCAGGAATTCTTCGATCAATTGAAAGGGAAAATCCCCGATGGGTCCGGCCTCCTCCGGCGCCTCGTAGGCGAGGTAGGGTCGCCCGCTGCAATCGAGCGCGATGCGGGCAAGGGCATCGTCCATCGGCAAGAGGCACCATCCGTAGCGGCTCATGCCCTGCTTGTCGCCGATCGCCTCGCGCAGGGCCTGCCCCAGGGCGAGGCCGACGTCTTCAACGGTGTGATGCGCATCGACCTCGAGGTCGCCTTTGGCCTCGAGGTCGAGGTCAAACAAGCCGTGTTTGGCGAAGAGCACGAGCATGTGGTCGAAAAACCCGATGCCGGTCCGGATTTCCGACCGGCCAGCTCCGTCCACGTTGAACCGCAGTCGGATATCGGTCTCTTTTGTTTTGCGTGCGACGGATGCTTCTCGGCTCATGGGAATCGGGCAAAGCTACCTCGGGTCGCGGCGCCGCGGAAGAATTTAGCGCGCCTCAGTTCTTCCAGATGGTCCCCGCGATGTGGCGGCCGATGGCCAGAGAGGCCGTCGCGGCGGGGCTGGGGGCGTTGAGGACGTGGAGAGCGCGTTCGCCGCGCACCAGGCTGAAATCTTGGACCAACTCGCCCGCGGGCGAAATGGCCTGCGCGCGCACGCCGGCCCCGCCGGGCGCGAGATCTTCTTCGCGCAGATCGGGCACGAGGCGCTGTAGCGACCGGCAAAAAAGATTTTTGCTCAGCGAGCGGACGCCCTCATCCCAAGCCATGCGCGGATGCGCGGCGAGAAACTTCCAAAATCCGGGAAAGGTCAGCGCATCGGCCATATCGCGCGGATTGAACTGCGTCTTGCGGTAAGCCTCGCGGGCGAAAGCGAGCACGGCGTTCGGGCCGGCCTCGACACCGCCGCAGATCAAGCGCGTGAAGTGCACCCCGAGGAAGGGAAATTTAGGATCCGGCACCGGATAAATGAGGTTGCGCACGAGGTGCGCGCTTTGCGCGCGCAGTTGGTAGTATTCCCCGCGGAAAGGAACGATGCGGTCGGCCGGTTTCTCTCCGGCCATCCGGCAGACGCGGTCGCACTGCAGCCCCGCGCAGTTGATGAGAAAATCACCCGCGTATTCGCCGGCCGTGGTCTGCGCGGTCCATCCGCCGGCCGTTTCGCGCAGCGCGCGAACCTCGGCACCGGTCACGATCTGTCCGCCCATCTGTGCGATGTCGGCGCGCAGTGCCTCGCACACCGCCGCATAATCGACAATGCCCTCCTCGGGCACATGCAGCGCGGCGACGCCGGCCGCATGGGGTTCGATGGCGCGCAGCGCATCGCGGTCCAGCCAACGCAGTCCGCCCAAGCCGTTGGCCTGCCCGCGTTCTTCCAGCGCGCGCAGGCGCGGGACTTCGGTTTCGTCGACCGCCACCACGACTTTGCCGCAGATTTCGTGCGGGATGTTTTTCTCGACGCAATACGCGGTCATCTCGCGGATGCCATCGACGGCGAGGCGCGCTTTGAGCGAGCCCGGTTTGTAGTAGAGCCCTGCGTGCAGCACGCCGCTGTTGTGCGTGCTCTGGTGCGCGCCGACGCGGGATTCTTTCTCCAGCAGGGTCAGGTCGCGCGCCCGGCCTCCGCGCAGTATCTGCCATGCCGTGCCGAGGCCGACCAGGCCGCCGCCGACGATGATGGGATGTGCCGCTCTCGTGCTCATCGCGCCAAAAGCAAAGGCGGCCCCGCATCACTGCCGGACCGCCTTGCGTTAAATTGCCGTCTGCGCCTTATTTCTTTTTCTTGAGCAGGGGCAGTCCCGTGCGCTCGTTCTCGGAAACTTCGTAGCCGGCCGGAAGGGCGTCGATGGCGCCTTCACCGGGTTGGCCCGCGAAGTAGTAGAGAGTGACTTCCTGACCGCCGCGCAACTTTTGCAGGCGCGCGTGGAGGAAGTAGGTTTTGCCGCTTTTCTTGCTAACTGTGCTGAATGCCATGGTGGTTTTTTCCTTTCTGTTTTGGTGGGATTTCAAACAGGCCGGTCAGATTAGACCTGCCTTTTTGAGAGTGGCGTATGCTCCGTTCTTGTTGATTGTTTTCAGGGCGCGCGCGGTCAATTTCACTTTGACGAACCGCTTCAGTTCCGGAACCCAGATGCGCTTCTCCTGAAGGTTTGGGGTGAAATAGCGGGGCGTGTTTGCCGTGACGTGGCGACCGACGCCACCTTTCTTTTTGGCCATACCGCGACGATGGATGGTCGAACCACGTTTCGGTTTGGCTCCTGTGATGCTGCAGACTCTGGACATAAAAATCGGGCCTTCTCTGTTGGCTATCCCTGATGTTGGTGGACCAGCCCTTTGCCTTCAAGCATTTCCACATCGGCGTCCACCATGATCTGGACCAGCTCCTTGAAGCGGACCTTGGGTTCCCAGCCCAGTTCGCGCTTGGCTTTGGCCGGGTCGCCGATCAGGAGATCGACCTCGGCCGGGCGTTCGTAACGGGCATCGTATCTCACATACTTTTCCCACTCAAGTCCCACGTGCCCAAAGGCTTCCTGCACAAATTCCATCACTGTATGGGTCTCGTTGGTGGCCAGAATGTAGTCGTCCGGTTGGTCGGCTTGGAGCATGCGCCACATGCCTTCGACGTATTCCGGCGCATAGCCCCAATCGCGCTTGGCGTCCATATTGCCCAGATACAAATCTTTTTGCAGGCCGAGCTTGATCGCGGCCACCGCGCGCGAAATTTTGCGGGTCACGAAGGTTTCGCCGCGCCGCGGGCTCTCGTGGTTGAAGAGGATTCCGCTGCAGGCGAACAGGTCGTAGCTCTCGCGGTAGTTCACCGTGGCCCAGTGACCGAACATCTTGGCGCAACCATACGGACTGCGCGGCCAGAAGGGCGTTGTCTCTTTCTGGGGAATCTCCTGCACCTTGCCGAACATCTCGCTGCTGGAGGCCTGGTAAAAACGGGGCTTCACTCCGGATTCGCGGATCGCCTCGAGAATGCGGATGGTGCCCACACCAGTCACATCGGCCGTGTATTCGGGAATGTCGAAACTGACGCGCACGTGGCTCTGCGCCCCGAGGTTGTAAACTTCGTCCGGCTGCAAATCGTAGAGCATTTTGGTCATGCTGACCGAATCGGACAGATCGCCGTAATGAAGGAAAAGCCGGACGCCGTTGACGTGCGGATCTTGGTAAAGATGGTCGATGCGCGCCGTGTTGAACGTGCTGGCGCGGCGGATGATGCCGTGGACTTCGTAGCCCTTGGCCAGAAGCAGATCGGCCAAATACGAACCGTCCTGACCGGTGATACCTGTAATAAGCGCTTTCTTCATGCTTGTGATGGGGCGGAGAGCCTAAGGGCGTCCTCCTGAAGGGCAAGCAATCTTTCGATGCCGGCCCGGCCTGATCGCAGCATCTCAAATAGCGCTTCCTCCCCGAAGGTCGCTTCCTCGCCCGACCCTTGCACCTCGACGAACTCGCCGCCTTGGGTCATGACCAGATTCATATCCACCGTGGCGTCCTTGTCCTCGTTGTAATCGAGGTCGGTCAGCACCTCGCCGTCCACCACGCCCACGCTCACCGCGGCCACCCGTTCGCGGAGAGCCGACTCCTTGATTTTGCCCTCCGCGATCAGTTTCCGGCAGGCCAGTTCGACCGCCACGCATGCGCCGGTGATGGCCGCGGTGCGCGTTCCGCCATCGGCCTGCAGCACATCGCAGTCCACCCACAGTGTGCGCGCGCCGAGTTTTTCCAGGTCGACCACCGCGCGCAACGCGCGCCCGATCAAGCGCTGGATTTCCGTGGTCCGCCCATCGAGCTTCCCGCGCGAAATGTCGCGCGCTTTGCGGTCCAGCGTGGAGTAGGGGAGCATGGAGTATTCCGCGGTGAGCCACCCGCCGCTCACTTTCTGCACCTGCATCCAGCGCGGCACGGCCTCGTCGATCGTCGCGGCGCAAACCACGCGCGTGTTGCCGAAAGAAACCAGCACCGAGCCCGCCGCGTGCGGCGCGATGCCGGGTTCGAATGTCACCGGGCGCAAATCGCCCGTCCCGCGTCCGTAAGATCGTTCCATGCGCGCATCTCAAAGCGCGGCCGCGCCGATGGCAAGCTAAGGTTCGATGGCGCGCCCCGCATCCTTCGGCTTGCGGAAGAGCGCGATCATCACGCCTTGGATGACCAGTTCGTGCGCCGGAATGAGGTCCGGGTATTTCGGATTTTCCGCACGGAGAAACGGCCGCTTGTTGCGCACGAGGTAGCGCTTGAGCGTCGTTTCGCCGTCGATCAGCGCGGCCACGATATTCCCGTGGTTTGGTTCGCGCAATTCGAGCACGACGAGATCACCATCGAGAATGTGCGCACCGTTCATCGAATCCCCGCGTACGCGCACGGCGAAAGTCCGCGCGGTGCGCCGGATATCGAGCGAATCAAGATCGGCATAGACACAGCCGTCCGGACGCTGCTCGCGCGTGTCGGGAAATCCCGCCGGGATGTCGCCGTAGACGGGAATCCCCGCGACCTCGCGGCGGTTGTCACCGGTGACGCGCAACGCCCGGGCCGAACCGGACTCGCGCTTAAGTAACTTTTTCTTTTCCAGCGCGCGCAAATGCGAGGCCGCCGCGTTGGGGCTGGCGAATCCAAAATGACCCTGGATTTCCCGCACCGTCGGCGGCACGCCATGCCGGGCGCGATGCCGCCCGATGTAGTCGAGGATCTGCTGCTGCCGCGCGGTAGGATTGCTGGACATGTGTCCAGTATTTCTCCGCGGGCCGCAGCGGTCAAGCGGGCGGGTGTCCGGTCAGGAGTTCCTTGCGCCGCCGCTTGGCTTCCTTGCGCTCTTTTTTCAGTTGCGCGTAGAGGCGGTCTTTCTGCCCGGCGGTCAATTGGGCCGTGTCCGCATCCCCGACTTCGTCAAAGTCCATCGACGTCACTTCCACCGGCCGCAGGGCGACAATACGTGCACCGCAAACGATTCCGATATTGGCGCCGTCCACAGCCTCCTTGAGGTAAGTGCCCAGATGTTTTTTCGCCTCCGTGATTGTGACCGTCTTCATGCCGGTGATTGTCCGGGTGCGCTGCCGGATTGCAAAGGCAAAGCAGACACGTTTTCCTAAAACCATGACCAAAGCGCTCGCCCTCCGCCCCAAAGAGAAGCACCCGCTTCATGTCACATGGGAGTTCGAGGTCTGGCCGGTCGAGACCGGTGCCGGCGTGCCGGATGCCCTGCGCGCGCGTGTCCTCGCCGGCTTGCCGCGCATGGAGCGGGCGGACGAAGTTGCGTGGGGCAATGTCGCGCTGCGCTCGGACAAAGCCCTGCAGGAAATTTTCCACACCGACGACCATCTCACCCCGGCCGATGTGCCTCGGTTGTGCTGCGGATTGCCCGGCATCCAGTCCTGCCTGCTCACGCGGCGCAACGAAGTTCTCGCCGAATGGAGTCCGCCGCTCGAACTCGATTGCCACGAAGTTTTGCATGCGGCTTCCGGGGCGATGGATCGCGCGGTCGAGGCGCGCAGCGCCGGTTGGGGCGAGACGCACGGCATCACCATGCATCTCGAGACGGGCAGCGCCAGCCTCTTGCGCAGCGGTGTCCTTCAGTTGCTCGTCCTGCACGAAAAGCGCGGCTTCGCCCCCGGCGTGCGGGAAAAACTTTCCTCCGCGCTGGCTGCGGTGGCCACCGCCCTCAAGGCCGCGCCTTGAACCATTCTACGGGCAAGCGCTCGGCCTTGGCGCCGGGCATGCGGATAAGGGCCAACGATTGACGGCTCTTGGCCAGCAAGGTGCCTTCCTCACCGCGGATCACCTCG
>JBILUI010000020.1:0-23609 GCA_044371145.1 Chthoniobacterales bacterium
CGGCCTGTCCGACGGCGACGGTGGCTTCGAGTCGCACGTTGCCGCCGTAGAGGCGAGCGGCCGGCACATCGACAAGAATCTCGCGTCCCTTGAAGCGCAGCGTTCCGCGCGCCGCGCCAAAGGACAGCGTGCGACCGAGCAAGTCGTAATCCAGTCCCTGCGGTGCGTCGAATTGTGCGGTCAGATCGGTCAAGGACGGATCTTTGAGTCCGATGGTTCCGCTCACATTGACCAGCGGCGGACCTTTCAAACGGTAAGGCTCGGTTTCGCGCGCCACATTGGGATCGGCCCACTGCAGGACATTCAACGGTGTCATCGTGCTGCGGATATCCTGCAGGCGCACCTGCTGGCGACCGAAGTCGTAGACAAAAGTTCCCGTGCCGGCGCCCTCGGGGCGTTTCACGCTCATGTTGGTGAACGTGAGGGCGAGATTCTCGAAGGCGACATCGGCTGTAGCGCTCTCCATCTCCGATCCGTGGATGCTGGTTCGACCGAGTTGCAGTTTTCCGGTGGCGCGCATCGCGGCGGGGTCGAGCTTCGTTCCGCGGGCCTCCAACTCGATCACCGGAGGATCGATGAACCGCAATTGCATTTTGTCCACGCTCTCCTTCGCCTTGGGGCCGACCAATGGCAGGAGCGGCAGCGGGTTGGCGCGGCAGTCGATGCGCACGCGCGCATCGTCCGGACGCACCATGACTGATCCTTTGATCGGACCGCTCGGCGTCTTCAGCGAAATATTGTCCGCGTAAAACTCGCCGCCTTCGCGCCAGACAAAGCCGCTTTGCAGATTGCCGAATGTCAGGCCGCGGTAGCCGAACGCGCCGCTCTCCAGCGTGCCGAGAATCTGGATGCGCCGCGGCTTTTCCGCACTGGCCGAAAGGGTCGCGCGGACAACCGGTCGCTCGGCGAAGACCAGATCGTCCCACCGCGGCGACGGCAGGAATTCCGCGAGCCATCCTGCCGGGTCGAGGTTCGATTCCATGTCGGCCTGCGCTTCTCCCGTGGCCGACTCCCAGCGGCCGCTCGCCTCGAACGATCCGCCCTTGTCGTCGCGCGCGGAGAGACGGCGCATTTCGAAAACTTTGTCGACGAAGGAAGCTTCGAGCCGCACGTCCTGCAGTGAGACTTTGCCCAACGTGGCGCGCGGCACCTCCAAGCGCACGACCGGAAGTTGCCAGTGGCCCGCGGTTCCGCCGCCCGCGCTGAACTCCACCGAAAGCGTGGGCGCTGCGCTCCCGAAGTCTACTGCCTCGAGCCACTCGATGGCGCGCGCCGCTTCGGGCGGAAGCAAATCCGACGGCGGTTGTTGCGGTGCCTCCCCCTGCAGCGCGATTTGGCCCGTGGCCGTGACCTCGATGCCCTGAAGATTGAAGCGGGCGAGGGGAATGCTGATGATTCCGTCGGCCAGAGCCAGACGCCCGCGCGCCTTGGTCACGCGCAGCGATCGCGTCACGCCGTCGGCTGCGGCCACCGGCAGGTAAACCTGCGCTCCGCGCAATTCGAGCGCGCTGATTTCGAATTTTCCCTGCAGCAACCGCCGCCAGTCGACCGCGATGGACGCACGGTCCACCGCGAGTTGATTGTCCGGCGGCAGGCTTTTCGCGCTGAGTCGCACATCGTCCAGCACAAGGCCTTGGAAAATGCTCACGCGCATCCTCGAGAACTCGAGGTCGAGACCTTCTTGGCGGGCCGCGTCGACCACGGGCCCGTGGAGAAAACCGGGCAATCCGACGAACTGCAGCCACAGGATCACGGCTGGAACCGCGACAAAGAGGAGCAACTGGACCGAGCGCAGTGCCCCCTTGAGCGCGTGGTGCGTGAAGATCCGCCAGGACATGCGAGGGCAAAGTAACAACGCGGAGACGCCTTGTCAGGCGCGGCGGAAAAAGAGCAGGCGCAGGCTGTTGAGCACGACGACCACCGTGCTGCCCTCGTGCGCGGCCACCCCGAGAGCCAGGGGCACGGGAAAGGCGAACGTGGCCAGCACCATGACCCCCACCGTCCCGAGAGCCACAGCCATGTTCTGCCAGATGACACGGCGCGCCCGCCTGCTCAAATCCAGGGCGAGCACGAAATTCTCCAACTTGTCGTTCATCAGAATGACTTCAGCTTGCTCAAGGGCTGCATCGGAACCGCGCGCGCCCATGGCCACGCCTATGTCGGCCGCGGCCAGGCACGGCGCATCGTTCACACCGTCGCCGATCATGGCCACGCTCCGTTTGCCGCCGTCTTTCAATTCCTCCACGGCACGCACCTTGTCCTCGGGCAAAAGTCCTGCGCGCACAATCTCGACGCCCGCCGCCTTGCCCATCGCTTCCGCCGGACCCGGCCGATCGCCGGTCAGCATGACGGTCGAAATACCGCGCTTTTTCAGTTGCGCAAGCAGTTCGGGCGTTTGCGGACGGATTTCGTCGCGGAAACGCAAGCAGCCAACGGCTCCATCGCCCGCAACCCACACTTCGGCCGAGTCCGAGTCGTGGTGGATCTCCGGTAGCGGGGTGCCGCTTTCGGTGGAGACAAACGCACGGTTCCCCATCACACACGGACGCCCTGCGATTGTGGCGCGCACGCCTTTGCCCGGAACCGTTTCGTGGCGGTCCGCCGCGATGTCGGCAACTTCGCGTTGCAGGGCGAGTCGCCGGATGGCCCGTGACAGAGGGTGGGCCGAATGCTTGGCCAGCGCGTTGGCCGCGGTCAGCAACTCCGTTTCCGTTCCGCGCACCATGTCGATCCCGGCGAGACTGAGTTGCCCCGAAGTCAGCGTGCCCGTTTTGTCGAGCGCGACCACATTGACCAGCGCCAGGTTTTCAATCGGCGCGCCCCCGCGGAAGAGAATGCCGCGTCGCGCCCCCGCGGCGATGGCCGAGAGAATGCCCGACGGGACTGACAACACCAACGCGCAGGGCGACGCGACCACGAGCAGTGTCATCGCGCGATAAAATGCGCTGCGCTTTGAGCCTTCGTCGGAAAACGGCGGCAGTCCGGTCCAAAGCCACCAAACGAAGAACATAACCGCGCACGCCGTGAGAATGGTCCACGTATACGTCGTCCCGAATTTGTCGGTGAACGTCTGCGAAGGCGCGCGCAACGCCTGCGCTTCGCGGATCAGGCGGATGATTCTTTGCAGCGAACTTTCGGTCGCCGGGCGGAGCACTTTCCCTTCGATCACCCCGCTCAGGTTGATCGTGCCGGCCAGCGCGGTGTCGCCGGGCAACTTCGGAACGGGCACCGATTCGCCGGTCAGATTCGACTCGTCGCACTCCGAACGACCCTTGGTGATCGTGAGATCGACCGGGATTTGTCCGCCCGCCACCACGCGCACGGTCATGCCCGGTTCGAGGTCGTCGACCGGCACTTCGCTCTCTCTGTCGTCATCGATGACCAGCGCTGTCTTGGGAGCCCCGCGCAACAGCGCGCCGATTTCGCGGCGCGTGCGGCCCATGGCATAGTGTTCCATCGCGCCGGAAGCGGAGAAAAGAAAGAGCAGGAGCGCTCCCTCCCGCCATGCGCCGATGGCCGCCGCTCCCGCCGCCACGGCCAGCATTAGAAAATGGATGTCGAGTTGTCCGCGCTTGATGCGATCCCATGCGTCGCCCGCCGCATCCCAGCCGCCGCAAAGATACGCGAGAAGGTAGGCCCCGAGCGCGGCCCACCAAGGTGCCTGCGCCGCGTCGAGCGCCCAGCCCGCCAGACCGAAAACCGCGCAGCCCGCGGCCAACGCCGCCATAGATTTCCATTCCTCCTCGCTGTGTTCCTCGATGGTGCCCTGCTGCCGCGGAGCGTAAGCGGGCCAGACGAGCTTGACCCATTGCCAGAGCGAAATCGCCGTCACGCAAGTCGCTTTGCGCACGAGGGTCGTGCCGAGTTTTTCGGAGACGAGAATCCGCGCGCCGCCCGGCATGGCTTCGGCTTTGACCCCGCAAACGCCGCATCCTTCCGGTCGGTAATGAGGACAAGGCTCATGGCTGGCGAGCATGGCTTCGGTCACGCGGCGCGCCAGATATCCGTCTTTGTCCCCGCCGAGCGTGGCGATGGACAGTCTTCGCGTCGAAGGATTGAATGCCACGGCCTCGAGCCGCGGCTCTTCCTGCAGGAGCGCGGCGAGCCGCGCGACGGGACAGGCCGGAGGAGCGCCCAAGGAAACCGCGGCGCCGCGCGGGAGGACAGCGGCGGTTTTCACTTGTCGCCCTCGACCACCGGATTGGCCAAGGTTCCGATGCCTTCGATTTCCACTTCCACGCGGTCGCCCGGTTGCAGCCAGACCGGCGGTTTGCGCGCCATGCCGACGCCGTGCGGCGTGCCGGTCAAAATCACGCTGCCGGCCGGGAGCGTGGTGTCACCGCTGAGAAATTCGATCAGCGTCGGCACATCGAAAATCATCTGCGCAGTGTTGCTTTCCTGCATCGTCGCTCCGTTCAGTCGTCCGCGGATGGACAGATGCAGCCGCGAGGGGAATTCGTCGGGCGTGACGACCCAGGGCCCGAGCGGACAAAACGTGTCGAAAGATTTCGCGCGGCACCATTGTCCGCCCGAACGTTTTTTCTGCCAGTCGCGCGCGCTCACGTCATTGGCGCAAATGAAGCCGGCCACGAAGTCCATCGCGTTTTCCCGCGTGGCATTGCGGCAGTCCCGCGCCAGCACCACCGCCAACTCGGCTTCCGCATCGACTTCATCGCTGCGCAAACGGCGCGGCAGTTTGATTGCCTCTCCAGGTCCGATGAACGAACGCGGGTTCTTGCAGAAAAGCACGGGATATTCCGGGATGGGCGCGCCGGTTTCGGTCGCGTGGTCGCGGTAGTTGAGCCCGATGGCGTAGATGGCGATGGGGATGACGGGGGCGAGCAGGCGCGCGCCGGCGATGTCGCGCCCGGCCTCCGAAAATCCGCCCGTCCACGACCCCTGCAACTCGCGGAAGGTGCTTCCATCTGCCGCGGGCACCGCGTGGAAAACACGGCCCTCGGGATCAGCAACTCGCGCGATGCGCATAGCCTCACTCTAAGCGGCGCGCAAGGTGTTGCGCAATGTCGGTCCGGATGCGATTTTCGGACGCATGCACCAAGGGCGGATCGTCGATGCGCAGGAAATGTCCGTTATCCGCGACTGCATGGACGCCGAGGGACGCCGTCTCGTCTTTACCAACGGTTGTTTCGATCTGCTCCATGCTGGGCACGTCCGCTACCTGCAGCAAGCCCGCGCGCTGGGCGATGCGTTGGTTGTCGGTCTGAACAGCGACCGCTCTGTCCGTGAACTCAAGGGCAAGGGGCGTCCGCTCAACGTGCAGGATGACCGCGCCGAGGTTCTCGCCGCTCTCGGGTGCGTCGATTATGTTGTGATCTTCGACGGCAAACGCGCCACCGAATTGCTCCGTGCGGTCCGGCCGCACATTTACGCCAAGGGTGGTGATTACACGCCGGATTCGCTCGACGCCGAGGAGCGCGGCGCGCTCGAGGCCTGCGGCGCGGAGATAAAAATTCTCCAACTCGTGCCCGGGCGCTCGACCACGGCTCTGCTCGGCAAAATGGCGGGCGCGTGAGCACCGGAGAGAAACTGCGTCTCGGGGTTCTCGGTTCGGGCAGAGGCTCCAATCTCGACGCGATATTCCGGGCCATCCACGAACGTCACTTGCCGGCCGAAGTGATGGTTGTCGCCTCCGATGTCCGCGACGCCGGAATTCTCGCCATCGGCCGCTCGCACCGTGCACACAGCAAATACGTTTACCCCGGTGAGTCGCGCGCGAAGCTCGATCCGGATAGCGAGCGCAACATTGTCAATCTTCTGCAGCAAGAGCGCGTTGAGTTGGTCGTCCTCGCCGGCTTCATGCGCATCGTCGGGCCGCAACTGCTCGCCGCTTTCCCGCGCCGCATCATCAACATCCATCCCTCGCTCCTCCCGAAGCACCGCGGCCTGCGCGCCTGGGAGCAGGCGCTGAGCGCCGGAGACAGCGTGGCCGGATGCACGGTGCACTACGTGGACGAGGGCGTGGACACGGGAGAAATCATCGCGCAGGCCGAGGTCGACGTCCTGCCCGGCGACACCCCGGAGTCCCTCCATGCGCGGATCCAAGAGGCCGAGCACGTGCTTTACCCCGAAGTGATCGAATTTTTTGCACGTGAGCGGCCGTTTGCGGGATAGACACGGCGCCGCCGCGGGTTTTTATTGTCTGTGATGACTGCAGGACAAGGCTCGGCCGGAAACGTGATCGCCGCTCTGGCCAGCCTCTTTATCCCCGGTCTCGGGCAACTCGTGCAGGGGCGCTTTCTCGCCGCGGTCCTCTTTTTCGTCGGCGCCGGGATCCTCTGGTTCATCAGCATCGGCACCCTCGGCTGGATCATGCATCTCTGGGCCTGCTTGAACGCGGCCTTGTGGAGGCCCCGTTGATACGCGCTAGAATGGCTTCATGAAACCGCTCCTGAACCACATCAATGGAAAATGGGTCGCGGCAAAGAGCGGCGCGACCCGCGATATTCTCAATCCGGCCAACAACAAGGTCATAGCCAAGTCAACGGACAGCGGCGCGGCCGATGCCGAAGATGCGATCACAGCGGCGCGCAAAGCTTTCGACCACGGGCCGTGGGGCAAGAGCACCGGGCCCGAGCGCGCGGATAAGCTTTTCGCCCTGGCCAACCTGATCGAGAAACATGCGGACGAGTTCGCCAGGATCGACACGGAGAACAACGGCAAGCCGCTGCGCGAGGCGACTTATGACGCGGCCGATGCTGTCGGCTGCTTTCGCTATTACGCCGGGCTGGCCAGCAAACCGCAGGGCCAGACCTACAGCGTGAGCGACCCGAACATGGTCTGCATGACCGTGCGCGAACCGATCGGCGTCTGCGCGCAGATCATCCCGTGGAATTACCCGCTGCTCATGGCGGTGTGGAAACTCGCGCCCGGTCTCGCCGCGGGCAACGCTTGTATTTTGAAACCCTCGGAGATGACACCTGTCTCCGCGGTGAAACTTTTCGAACTTATCGAGAAAGCCGGCTTCCCGCCTGGCGCGGCCAATCTTGTCCTCGGTCCCGGCGACCCCGTGGGCTCGACTCTCGCGGCCAGCGATCGCGTGGACAAAGTCGCCTTCACCGGCGGCGGAGTGACCGGACGCAAAATCATGACCGCGGCCACGGGCAACCTGAAAAAAGTTACCCTCGAACTCGGGGGCAAGAGCCCGAACATCGTTTTTGCCGACGCGGATTTTGAAGCGGCGCTCGAGTTCGCCATGTTTGGTATCTTCGCCGGCCAGGGCGAAGTCTGCAGCGCGGGCTCCCGTTTGCTTCTCGACCGCAAGATCGCCAAAAAGTTCCTCCCGCGCTTGGCCGAGGCCTGCCGGAAGATCGTGGTGGGCGACGGTTTGGGCAAAAATACCGAGATGGGCCCTCTCGTCTCGCAGGCCCACATGGAAAAAGTTCTCGGCTACATCAAGTCCGGACTCGATGAGGGCGCCAAGTTGCTCTGCGGAGGCAAGCGCATCACCAAGGGCGCCATGGCCAAAGGGAATTTTGTTGAACCGACTGTCTTTGTCGACGTGCCGCCCAAGGCCAAGATCATGAAGGAGGAAATTTTCGGTCCCGTTCTCGTAGTCGAGCTTTTCGACACCGAGGAAGAGGCCATCGCCAAGGCCAACGACACAGTTTACGGACTGGCTGGCGCGGTCTTCACTTCCGATGGCGCCAAAGCCCAGCGCGTCATCAAACAATTGCGCGCCGGCATCACATGGATCAATACTTACCACCCGACCTTCAACGAGGCGCCGTGGGGCGGATACAAACAGTCCGGCATCGGCCGCGAACTCGGCACCTACGGCCTCGAGGCCTACACCGAGGTCAAACAAATCAACATCAACCTCGCGCCCGGCCGGGTGAACTGGTTCAAAAACATTTAGTCCTCTCCACGCCCGATGAACCCCATGGTCGAAGTCCGCGATGTCAGCAAGCGATTCGGTGACTTTGTCGCGCTCGACAATGTCAGCCTGACCATCGGCGAAGGCGAATTCATGACCTTCCTCGGGCCGTCGGGGTGCGGAAAGACAACCTGCCTGCGGATGATCAGCGGATTCGAGCAGCCGACGACGGGACAGATTCTCATCGGCGGGCATGACGTTTCGAACGACCCGCCCTACAAGCGCAACGTCAATCAGGTCTTCCAGAGCTACGCGCTTTTCCCGCACCTCACCGTGCGCGAAAACATCGAATTCGGCCTGCGCATGAAGAAAATGTCGTCCGAAAAGATCCGTGAAAAGACGGACTGGGCCGTGGCCATGACTTCCTTGCAGGGGATGGAAGACCGTAAGCCCGCGCAGCTTTCGGGCGGGCAACGCCAGCGCGTCGCGTTGGCCAGGGCGATTGTCTGCGAGCCTCAAGTGCTGTTGCTCGACGAGCCGCTTTCCGCGCTCGACGCCAAACTGCGCACGCAGATGCGCACGGAGCTGAAGAATTTGCAAAAGCGCCTCGGCATCACCTTCATTTTCGTCACGCACGATCAGGAAGAGGCGCTGAGCATGTCCGACCGCATCGCGGTGATGAACAAAGGCCGTGTCGAACAGATCGGCACGGCAGCCGAGATCTACCACTATCCGCGCACCGAATTCGTGGCTGGTTTCATCGGCGAAACCAACATCGTCGAAGCAGAGGTGCTGGAGAGCCGGGACGGGAAGCTGCTCTGCCGTTTGGAGGGTGGGGTCGAGTTGTGGATCGCCGGGAGCGGCACGACGCCCGGTTCTAAGATGCTCGTCTCGCTGCGGCCCGAAAAAATCCACCTGCACCGGCAGCCGCCCGAGGGAGCGGAGAATGTCTTCCGCGGTCGCATCACCAGCGAGGTGTTCAAGGGTGCGGTCGACGATCTCACTGTGGCGACCGATGGGGGGCTGGAACTGGGGGCCCTTATGGCCAACGAGGGGGAGTCAGGGCCGGAATTCCATGAAGGAGAACAGGTTTGGTGCACCGTCCACCCCCGGGATATCAGCCTTTTGACCCGCGAGCCCTAAGGGTTCTGGCGGTTTTTGCCCACAATCTGGTCTGAATTCGCCCTTCGTCCTCGAATCCCGGCCCGCTCCTCTCTGTAGAAAGCTGGAACGTAAAAAGCGCTTGCCGTCTGGCACGCAACTTGCTTTTTACTCATTTGTTCAATC
Organism: Chthoniobacterales bacterium; assembly: GCA_044371145.1. Lineage (GTDB taxonomy): Bacteria > Verrucomicrobiota > Verrucomicrobiia > Chthoniobacterales > JACTMZ01 > JACTMZ01. The sequence continues at coordinate 9,122 of JBILUI010000020.1, forward strand.
CGGCGTCCTGCCAAGGTCGTCTAAAACAAGAAACAAAACCCACACTCAAAAACATGATTAAAAAACTGCTTACACTGTTTGCAGGCGTGGCCTTGGTTGCTCCCATGGCTCTCGCCCAAGTCGATACCGGCACCTCGGCCGGAGCCGTCGCTCTCGACCGGGCCCGTTCTGCCCCGATCTCGGCCGGCGCAACGGCCGCCACCACCGAAACCGTCACCGTTTCCGACGGCAAAAGCCTCAATAAGAAAGTCGTCATTGAGGAAGAGCCCGAAAAATGGTGGTCGGTCAACGCCTCCACCGGTTGGGACAGCCTCTACATGTTCCGCGGTGCCAACATCCTCGGCAACGGTCGTGGAATTTACTGGCTCGGCGGCGACATCGGCATCACGCCGTGGGAAAACGGCGCCTTCACAGCCGGCGTCTGGTATGGCATCAGCTCTTCCTCGAGCCGCCAGTATCAAGAGCTCGATGTGTTCGTCGATTACACCCACAGCTTCGGGCCTCTCGACGCCTCGTTCGGCTGGATCTACTACTATTACCCGAACAATTTCGGTCTCGGCGGCGCGGATCTCAGCCAAAACGAGCTCTACTGGGCGCTCGCTTACAATCTCGAGATCGGCTCGGTCACCATCACTCCGAACGCCACTTACTTCCTCAACGTCGGCCCCCACGCGGGTGACGGCGGTTGGACGGAGCCCGGTGCGTCTTATCTTCTCCTGCAGATTGACGCCAGCGTTCCGGTCACCGACTGGCTCGCGGTCGAACCTTATGTCGCCTACGGCATCAACTTCGGGTTCAACGCGAACAACAACGGCAACTTCTTCGACGGTGGCAACAACTTCCAGCTTGGCGTGGCTCTGCCGTTCCAAATCACCAGCTGGTTCGGCATCTCGCCCTACGTTGCCTACTCCTACCAATGGATGGACATCGTCGGCACCGACGAGAACACCTGGTGGGCTGGCGTAAGCGCCAACTTCTCCTTCTGATTGTCTGATAGGTTACAGCAAAACCCTTCCGGCTCCGGCCGGAAGGGTTTTGTTTTTTCCGGGACGGCGCATGACAAGTGCGCCGCACGTGCTTAAATTCCCGACCTCGGCATGGAAATCCTGCAACTTCTCGGCGTGGCGGTGGGTCTGGCCTCCCTAGCCGGCCTGAATCTTTACCTCGTTGTCTTTCTCACCGGTCTGGCCATCCGCCTCGACTGGATCAACCTCGCGTCGCAATACGCCCGCCTCGAGGTGTTGGCCGACCCGTGGATCATCGCCGTCTCCGGCATCCTCTTCGCCATGGAGTTTTTGGCCGACAAAATTCCGTGGGTTGATTCGGCCTGGGATGCGGTGCACACCGCCATCCGTCCCGTCGGCGCGGCGCTGCTTGGCGTGCTGGTCCTCGGCGACAGCAATCCGGTCTTCAATGTGGTCGTCGGACTGCTTGCGGCATGGCTCGGTTTCACCACACACGCGCTCAAAGCCACCGCGCGCCTGCAGGCCAATGCGTCGCCCGAGCCGCTCTCCAACATCGCGCTGAGCGTGGCCGAGGACACCACGGTGGTGTTGGGGCTCGGTCTCATCTTCACCTATCCGCTCGTCGCGCTGGTCATCGCCGTGATTTTTCTCTCGGCCGTCTGGTTTTTTGTTCCGCGCATGCTCCGCGCTACGTGGGTGAAGTTGTGGCTTTGTGGGCGCAAGTTGCGCCTGGCCCCGGAGGAAGCTCCGGTCGGCGAGTTGGTCGACGAATTGCCCTCTGCCGCGCGGCATGCCGTGCTCGACGCCGCCGGGCCCGAGTGGCGCATTGCTTGGGCGGTGCCTTGCATTTCCGGCACTGGCCCCGGTTATCCGCGCAACCGGTTTGGTTGGCTGGTCATGGCCGACGGGGCCGCGCCCATGATGTATTTCGTGGCCCGCGGCCGGCAGCGCCGCCCTTTTGCTCTCCCGCCCGGTGCCCCGTCCTCGGCGCGCCTCGAGCCGAAATTTCTCGCCGATACGCTCGTTCTCTCTTGGTCAGGGGGCAGCGAGCAGGCCCGATTCCTCTTCGATCGCGGTTCGCGCGCCCTCGCGCGTCTCGTGGCGGAGCGCCTTTCTCCGCAATTGTCCGTTCCGGCCTGATTTCGGGGTTTGCCCGGCGGCGCCGGAAAGGCAAAAATGATTCTTCATGTCGCAACGCAGTATTCTTGTCACCGGCGGGGCCGGTTTCATCGGCGCAAACGCCGCGGACCTCTTCCTCCGTGAGGGCTGGCGCGTGGGTATTATCGATGACTTCAACGACTTCTACGACCCGGCGATCAAACGGGCCAATATCGCCGCCTTGTCCGGTCAGCCTGAAGTTTTCGAAGGGGACATTTGCGACCCGGCGGCCGTCGAGCGTGCGTTCGCGCCGGGATGGGATGTTGTCCTTCACCTTGCGGCCCGCGCGGGCGTGCGCCCTTCCATCGAGAACCCCGACCTCTATGCGCGCACCAACGTGTTGGGCACGCTGCAGGTGCTCGACGCGGCCGTGAAACACAAAGTCGGCAAGTTTCTTTTCGCCAGCAGTTCTTCCGTTTACGGGGCCACCGAGGAAGTTCCTTTCCGCGAGAGCGCGCCGCTGCGCCGCACGTTCAGTCCCTACGCGGCGACCAAGGTCAGCGGCGAGCAGATCTGCTCGACCTACTCCAGCCTGCACGGCTTGCCGGTGGTCATTCTCCGCTTCTTCACCGTCTACGGTCCGGGTCAACGCCCCGACCTCGCTATCCACAAGTTCACCCGCGCCATCTGGGAGGGCAGGCCGATCCAGCAGTTTGGTGACGGCTCCAGCCGGCGCGACTACACCTACATCGACGACATCGTGCAGGGCGTGCGCGGGGCGGTGGATTACAGCCGGGCCAAATTCGACATCTTCAATCTCGGCGAATCAGAAACGACCTCGCTTACCGGACTCATCGCCGCGATCGAAAGCGCCCTCGGCAAAAAAGCGGTCATCGAGCGCAAGCCCGATCAGCCCGGCGATATGCCTGCCACTTGGGCCGATATTTCCAAAGCCCGGCTCCTTCTCGGCTACGCGCCGCAGACGAAAATCAGCGAAGGAATCCCGAAATTTGTCGAGTGGTTCCGCACCACAGTATCATGAACTCCGCGCCGGCCAGCGTCGTCGAATTGGCGCAGGCCCTGGTCCGCATTCCCAGTGTCAACCCGGACGGCGATCCCGGCACCGATCGCACCGGCGAGGAGGCCTGTGCTCTTTTTCTGCGCGATTTTTTGGCATCGCTCGGCGCCGATGTGCGCGTGGAGGAAGTCTTGCCTGGGCGCCCCAATGTCGTGGCCCGCTTCGCTGCCGCGGAGAAAAAACCACGTCTGCTTTTTGCGCCGCACACCGACACGGTGAGCGTGGCCGGCATGACCGTCGATCCCTTTGGCGGCGACATCCACGACGGCAAACTTTACGGCCGCGGGGCGACTGACACCAAGGGGCCGATGGCCTCGATGCTTTGGGCGCTGCGCGCATGCCGCGGGATTTTGCCCTCCCTCTCGCATGAGATCTGGTTCGCCGGCTTGATGGGTGAGGAGGCCGGCCAGGACGGGGCCAAAGCGCTTGCTGCGAAGGAGGCGTTTGATTTTGTCGTGGTCGGCGAACCGACCGGACTCGATGTTGTTTTCAAACATAAGGTCGATGTCACCGCGCGTATCGTCGCCGCCGGCCGCTCGGCCCACAGTTCGTGCCCGGAGCGCGGCGAGAACGCGATCACCAAGCTGGCCAGTGGACTTCTCGCGCTGCAGGAGGAACTCACTGATTACTTCAAACAGATCGTGGATCCCGTGCTGGGGCACCCGACGTTCAGCATCGGCACGATCCGTGGCGGGACGAAATTCAACATCGTCCCCGACCACGCCGAAGCGGTGGTCGATCTCCGGCTGCTTCCTTCGCAGTGGAAGGAGAACGAGGCGGAAGAAGTCTTCCGGGTGATGCGCGGCGCTTGCGCAGGCCTCCGTGTCGAGCGCATCGCCGGCTCGCAAGCGCTCGATACCGATCCTTCGCATGCCCTCGTGGGGAAACTCGTTGCGGCGGGCGGAAAACCGGCCGGAGCGGCTTGGTTTTGCGACGCCGCCATTTTTTCTTCGCGCGGCACTGCGGCGGTCGCCGTCGGACCGGGCTCCATTGCACAGGCGCACACGGAGGACGAATTTATCGAGGCCGCCGATCTCGAGCGCGGCGTGGACTTTTTCAAAAGGTTTCTCCACGGGCTGCGCATTGGCTAGCATCAGCCGCCTGTCTCCATGAACGCGCCCGCCAAAACCGCCATCAGCCCGACTCGCGCGGATAATTTCCCCGAGTGGTATCAGCAGGTTATCAAGGCCGCCGATCTTGCGGAGAATTCCGATGTGCGCGGATGCATGATCATCAAGCCCTGGGGCTGGGGGATTTGGGAGAACATGCAGCGTCAGCTGGATGCCATGTTCAAGGCGACCGGGCACGTCAACGCCTACTTCCCGCTCTTCATTCCCCTGAGCTTTCTCGAAAAAGAGGCCAAGCACGTCGAGGGATTCGCCAAGGAATGCGCCGTGGTCACGCACCACCGCCTCGAGGAGAAGGACGGCAAGCTCGTTCCGGCGGGCGAACTCAACGAACCGCTCATTGTTCGTCCCACCTCGGAGACGATCATCGGAGCGGCCTACGCGCGATGGGTGCAGAGCTACCGCGATCTTCCTCTCCTCATCAACCAGTGGGCCAATGTGGTCCGCTGGGAAATGCGCCCGCGCCTGTTCCTTCGCACCGCCGAGTTCCTCTGGCAGGAAGGCCACACCGCCCACGAGACGATGGAAGAAGCGGTCGCCGAGACGGACAAGATGCTCGGCGTCTACGAGAAATTCGCCCGCGAGCACCTGGCTCTGCCGGTTTTTACCGGCGAAAAGTCGGAGAGCGAGCGCTTCCCCGGCGCGGTGAGCACGCTGTGCATCGAGGCCATGGTGCAGGACCGCAAAGCGATCCAAGCCGGCACTTCGCATTTTCTCGGCCAGAACTTCTCCCGCGCGGCCGGAATCGAGTTCGCCGCGCGCGACGGCAGCCAGCAGTTCGCCTGGACGACGAGTTGGGGTGTGAGCACGCGCCTCATCGGCACGCTCATCATGGCGCACTCGGACGACGACGGGCTTGTCCTTCCGCCGCGCGTCGCGCCCTCGCAGATCGTGATTCTTCCGGTCTTGGCCAAGGAGGAATCCCGCGCGGCGGTGCTCGAGGCGGCGGAAAGTCTCGCCACGCAGCTGCGCGTGCAGACTGCCTTCGGTGAACCGGTCCGCGTGGAGATCGACCGCCGCGATGCCGGCGGCGGGGTCAAAAATTGGGAGTGGATCAAAAAAGGCGTCCCGCTGCGCGTGGAAATCGGTCCGCGCGACATCGAAAAGGGCAGCGTGGCCGTCAGCCGCCGCGATCGCGGTCCGAAGGAAAAAGAATTTCCGTCCGTCGGTGAATTTGTCTCCGGTGCCGGGCAACTCCTCGAATCGATCCAAACCGGTCTGCTCGAGCGGGCGACCAAGTTCCGCGACGAACACACCCGCAAAATCGATTCGGCGGAGGAATTCCGCGCCTTCTTCACGGTGAAAAATGCGAGTCAGCCCGAAATCCACGGAGGCTTCGCCCTCTCGCATTGGGACGGAACGCGCGAGACGGAAGAAAAAATCAAAGAAGAACTCAAAGTCACCATCCGCTGCATTCCGCGCGGCGGCGATGAGGAGCCGGGCGTGTGTCCTTTCAGCGGCCGACCGAGCGCGCGACGGGTGGTGTTCGCCAAGTCTTACTGATGCGCCGTTTTGTCTGCGCCGCACTTCTGCTCTTGGCGGCGGGGCGTCCGGCGCATGCGCAATGGCCGTGGCAATTGCTCGGATTGCTCAAGCCCGATGGACGCATCGATCCGTCGCTGCTGACCGAATGTTCCGGACTCGTGCAGAGTTTGCGCTACGCGGGTATTTTCTGGGCGCTGGGCGATTCCGGCAGCGGGGCGGTCATCGTGCCGATCACCGTCGCAGGAGCGCTTGCGCCCGGTTGGGAGCGACCCGTGCGGGTGGAAGGATGGAAAAATTACGATTGGGAGGATCTTGCCCTCGACGGGAAAGGCAATCTCATCATCGCCGATGTCGGCAACAACAGCGGGAAGCGCAAGCAATTGATGCTTCATTTTGTGCGTGAGCCGAAACCCGGAGACACCGCGGTTCGTCCGACGCGGACTTTGCGCGTGCATTATGAGGACCAGAAAGAGCCTTCCCCGGATTTCGACTGCGAGGCGGTGTTCTGTGCGGACGACCGGATTTTTTTCCTGACCAAACGCCGCAGCGACGGGCAGACCGTCCTCTACCGGTTGTCCGGCGATTCTCCGCACCGATCCAATGCGTTGCGCCGTGTCTCGTCTTTCCCTGTCGACGGTATGGTGACGGCCGCCGATGTTTCGCCCGATGGCAAAATGGTTGCCGTCCTCACTTACACCTCGGTCTGGGTATTCGATTACGACCGACGCCAAGGCGACATTTTCAACGGCACGGTGCGTCGTATGCCCTTTTTCGCCTGGCAGGGCGAGGGACTGGCCTTCGACGGGAACAACGCCCTCGTGGTCGCCAACGAACAGGGGCAACTCTTCCGCGTGGCGCTGGATGATTTCGAGACGGTCCGGCCTTGACCGCTCCTTGCGGCGGCCCCGCTGCTCAGGCATAAAGATCCGCTTATGGATTCCCGTTACGAAAAATTGGCCGACGTGTTGGTGAATCATTCCACCGCGCTCAAGGCAGGCGAGAAAGTTCTCATCGAGGTTTCGGACGTGCCGGACGCCATGGTCATCGCCCTGGTCCGCGCGGCCCGCCGGGCCAAGGCCTTGCCCTTTGTCCAGCTGCAGCGCGGGCGCGTTGCGCGCGAAATCGCGATCGGAGCCGTCAAAGAACAAATCGCCGTATCGGCCGAGGTCGAAATGGCGCGGATGAAAAAGATGGATGCCTACATTGCCATCCGCGGCAGCGACAACTCGACCGAGATGAGCGACGTGGCGCCCGAGACGATGAAAATGATCGCCTTGGCCATGCGTCCGGTGATGAACCACCGCATCAACAAGACCCGCTGGGTGGTCTTGCGCTGGCCGAGTCCGTCGATGGCGCAGCTCGCACAAATGAGCACGGAGGCGTTCGAGGACTACTTTTTCCGGGTGTGCACCGTCGACTACGGCAAAATGCGCAAGGGCATGGAGGCGCTCAAAGCGCTCATGGATTCGACCGACAAAGTGCATATCAAGGGCCCGCAGACCGATCTACGGTTCAGCATCAAGGGGATCGGATCGGTCATTTGCGGGGGTGACCGCAACATTCCCGACGGAGAAGTTTTCACCGCGCCGGTCAAGCGCAGCGTGGAGGGACATGTGCAGTTCAATGTCCCGACCATCTACCACGGAACGGTCTTCGAGGACGTCCGCTTGGAATTCAAAGCCGGCCGCATCACCGCCGCATCGGCCGGTCGCAACACGGGGAAACTCAACTCCATCCTCGATGCCGACGCGGGCGCGCGCTTCATCGGCGAGTTTTCCCTCGGCTTCAACCCGCACATCCTTCATCCCATCCGAGACATCCTTTTCGATGAGAAAATCGCCGGATCTTTCCACTTCACGCCGGGGCAGGCCTACGAAGTCGGCGGCAATGGCAACCGCAGCCAGATCCACTGGGACATGGTCTGCATCCAGCGCGCCGATTACGGCGGCGGCGAGGTGTGGTTCGATGGCAGGCTCGTCCGGAAAGACGGACTCTTCACTCTTCCCGAACTCAGATCGCTCAATCCCGAGCGCGCCAAATAACGGATTACAATTCGTCCAGCGCCTTTCTTTTCGTCTCCCGCAAAGCCGTGTTTTGCGACGACCGAAGCGGTCGGCCAATCCTACCGCCATGAATGCCCCGCTCTCACGGCTTGCGGGCCGCGGCGATGGTTTTCCTATACGAATCGTGGAGCTGCTGCATCTTGATGTCCACCGAGAGTTCCCGTTCGGCAAATTCCCGGCCGGCCTGTCCGAAACGCCTCGCCAGGCCGGGATCCGCGGCAAGGCGCAACATGCGGTCGGCCAATTGCTCCTCGTTGCCGGGCTCGATGAGGAAGCCGCTCCGCCCGTCCTGCAGGATCTCGGGAATGCCCCCGACCTTGGACCCGATGGCCGGTTTTCCGGAGGCGAAAGCTTGGGGGATCACCAGAGTCTGTGCCTCGTGCAGTGAGGGGACGACGAGACAATCGAGCGCGCGCATGATTCGCGGAATATCCCGGCGGAATCCGGTCATGATGACCGGCGGCTGAGGAAAATCCGCGAATCCATCGGCTATCACGCGGCGTGCCTCCGTCTCCACCTCACCGCCGGGAGTTCCGCTGCCCACGATAATAAAGCGTGCCGCCGGCTTGGAGCGTAGCACGCGTTGTGCGGCCCCGAGGAATGTGTCGTGTCCTTTCTCCCCGCGCAGCATGGCCACGATGCCGAAAAGGGGTGCGTCGTCCGCAATGGCGAACTCCCGGCGGAACGGTGACCCATCGCCCGGGCTGAACTCTGCCGTGTCGACGCACTCGCCTATGACATCGATGCGTTCCCCAGGCACGCCGAGCGAGTCGCGCATCGTATCCCCGATGAATTGCGCGGCGGCGATCAGACGTCGGCAGCCATGCCGGTAGATGAAGCGGCGTCCGCGCGGCATCTCGTTAGGCAGCGTCATGTGCCGGGAGCGCACAACCGGCATACCCTTCAGGTGGAACCAGAACGCGAACCATGCGTCCTTGGAGCTGCGTGCGTGGATGACATCGGGTTTTTCGCTCCGGACCAGCTTGGAGAGCGCAGCCAACCCGGCAAGGTCGACGTTGCTTCTGAAGGGAACAGCGCGCGCTTCGACACCCGCAGCGCCGGCGCGGCCGATGATGGCGGCGTCATCCGCGCACGCCAGCATCACGCGGTGGCCGCTCTTTCTCAACCACGAGGCTTCCCGCAGCAAACGATCCTCCTGGCCGCCCCAGTTGGGGCTGCTCTCGAGCATGAGAATCTTCATTTTCTTCTCGCCGTTGTGAATTGCTTGCATCACGCGTCAGGAACCCAAGACGATAGCGCCGAGCCGATAGCCATGAAGCACAATATCTACTTCGCGGACCTGTCTCCGTTCCGCCCGCTCTTCGCCTCGGGGCTGCCGGTTCTTTGCTACCACAAAGTCGGACGCAAGCCTGCCGGCGCGAAACTGAGCGGCATCTACGTGAGCGCCGGGCTCTTCTCGCGGCAGATGTCCCAGCTCCGCGCAGAAGGTTACCGCTCCGTTTCCGTGGATCGCCTCACTATGGACAAGGCACCGGCGCATGAAGTCCTCATTACCTTCGACGACGGCAGCCTGAGTGTCCTGCGCAACGCCATGGAACCGATGGCTGCGGCTGGCTTTCGCGGGATCAATTACCTGGTTTCCGGCCTCCTCGGCGGAGTCAACGAGTGGGACACAGTGCATGGGGAGGTTCCGGATCGGTTGATGGACGAAGCACAGGTGCGCGAGTGGATGTCTGCCGGTCACGAGATCGGCGCGCATACCAAGACGCATCCAAAGCTTTCGCGGATTCCACCCGCGCAAGCGCGCGAGGAAATTTCGGGAAGCAAGAAAAGTCTCGAGGACCGGTTCGGCGTTTGGATCCGGCATTTTTGCTATCCGTATGGCGACTATTCCCCCCAGCTCCGTGACATGGTGGAAGAGGCCGGATACGAGACGGCGGTCACGGTCGATCCCGGTGTGTGGCGCGGCGACACGGACCGGTTTCTCGTGCCCCGCATCGGCGCGCGCGCCCACAGCCTCAATTTTCGCAACGTCTTCAAGCGTCTGCTCGGCCGGCCGTTGGTCGATGCCAGCCCTCTTCTGGGCTAGGTGTCTTTTGCTTTCTCCGCCTCGAAAACGCTGCGCCAGTGCGCAAGTCGCTCGGCGATGCGCTTTTCTTCCCCACGGTCGGACGGCTCGTAAAAAACCCGGCCTTCCGGCAGGTAAGCCTGCGGAGCGAAGGCATCGGGAAAGTCGTGCGAATATTTGTAGCCCTTGCCGTGACCCAAACGTTCCGCGCCCTTGTAGTGCTTATCCCGCAGGTGCTCGGGAACAGCGAGGGTCCGACCGTTCTGCAGTTCTTTCTGCGCGGCGAGCAGGGCGGCGTAGGCTGTGTTGCTTTTCGGGGCGGTGGCCAGATAAACCGCCGCATGGGCGAGGGGAATCTGCGCTTCGGGCAACCCGACAAATTCGCAGGCCTGCTGCGCCGCGACCGCGACAAGCAGCCCGCGCGAATCGGCCAGCCCGATGTCCTCGCTTGCCGCGATGACCAGGCGCCGCGCGATGAATCGGATGTCTTCCCCCGCATGCAGCATTTTCGCCAGCCAGTAAAGCGCTGCATCGGGGTCGCTCCCGCGGATGCTTTTGATGAAGGCACTGATCGTGTCGTAATGGGCGTCGTCGTGCGCGTCGTAGACCACTGCCTTGCGCTGGATGCAGTCCTCGATGATGGCCCGCGTGAGCACGATCGATCCGTCGTTTTCCGGCGGGGTGGTCAGCGAGGCAAGTTCCAGTGCGTTGAGACACCGCCGCGCGTCGCCGTCGCAGACTTCCGCCAGATGTTCGGCCGCCTCTTCCTCCGTGCGTATGCGCGTGGCCCCCAGCCCGCGTTCTTCGTCGGCCAAAGCGCGGTCCATGAGGACGCGCAAGTCCGCGGCGGATAGCGGGCGCAATTCGAACACCATGGACCGCGAAACGAGCGGGCTGTTGACGTAGAAGAACGGATTCATCGTCGTTGCCCCGATCAGCCGCACGGTGCCGCGCTCTACGTCCGGCAGCAGCACGTCCTGCTGCGCTTTGTTGAAGCGGTGGATTTCATCGATGAAGAGGATGGTGCGCGTGCCGTCGCGGGCCAGGCGCGTGGCGGCCGCCGCCATGGTCTTGCGGAGATCAGCCACATTGCTCTCCACCCCGCTGAGGCGCTCGAAGCGCGCCCGGGTCAGGCGGGCGATCACTCCGGCCAAACTTGTCTTCCCCGTGCCGGGCGGCCCGTAAAGGACGATGGAAGAGAAACGATCGCCCTCGATGGCGCGGCGCAAAAGTTTTCCGGGTCCGAGGATGTGTTCCTGGCCGGCGTATTCGTCCAAATAGCGCGGCCGCATCCGCTCGGCCAACGGGGCATGGGCCACAGCCGTCTCTGGTGCCGGCTCATTTCCGAAAAGATCGTCCATCCTTTTCCGAATTTAGCTTGGACGCCCCGCGGCGCGAGGCGGATATTATCCGTTCATGGCAAAAACCGATTTGGCATCACAGGTCGAGGAGATGGGCCGGCGCGCGCGCCTCGCCGCCCGTGCCTTGGCGCTTTGCTCGACCGACGCCAAGAATGCAGCCTCGCAGGCCATGGCCGACGCCATCGAGGCCGCGGAAAGCAAAATTGTTGCGGCCAATGCCGAAGACCTCGCCGCGGCCCCGGATTGCGGGCTCAACGCCGCGGCCATCGACCGCCTTCGCCTTACACCCGAGCGGATCCTCGCCATGGCCAAGGGTGTGAGGGAGGTCGCATTGCTCCCCGATCCGGTCGGGGAAGTCATTCGTGCGTGGAGCCGCCCGAACGGACTCAAAATCACCAAGCTTCGCGTGCCCATCGGTGTGGTCGGCATCATTTATGAATCCCGCCCCAACGTGACCGCGGATGCCGCCGTCCTGTGCCTCAAGTCGGGCAATGCCTGCATCCTCCGCGGGGGAAAAGAATCGATCCATTCGAACCTCGCCATCGCCAAAGCGCTTTCCGCCGGGGCGGAGAACGCGGGACTATCGCCGGATGTCATCCAGTTGGTGCCTTTCACCGACCGCGAAGGGGTCAGGCTTCTCGCGCAGATGGATCGCTATCTCGACGTGATCGTTCCGCGCGGGGGCCATGCTCTGATCGAAGCCGTGGTGCAACATGCGCGCATGCCGGTCATCAAGCACTATCATGGCGTGTGCCATGTCTTCGTCGATCGATCGGCCGATCTCGGGATGGCCGAGAACATCGTCATCAACGCGAAATGCCAGCGGCCCGGTGTCTGCAACGCCATGGAGACGCTGCTCGTCCACCGCGACATCGCGGAAAAATTTCTCCCGATGGTCGCTGTCTCGCTGGCCGAAAAAGGCGTGGAGTTGCGCGGCGACCATCGCACCTGCGAAGTCCTTGGCAGTGCCGCCAAGCCGGCCATGGAGGAAGATTGGACGGCCGAATATCTCGATCTGATCCTCAGCATCCGCGTGGTCGATTCGCTGGAGGAAGCTGTCGAGCACATCGAGAATTACGGCTCGCACCACACGGACAGCATCGTCGCGGCCGACGAGGCTTCGGCGCGCAAATTTCTCGCCGCGGTCGATTCCGCCACGGTTCTCTGGAATGCCTCGACGCGTTTCAGCGACGGCGGGGAGTTCGGCTTCGGCGCCGAAATAGGGATCAGCACGGACAAACTCCACGCCCGCGGGCCGATGGGCCTCGAGGAATTGACTACCTACAAATACCTCGTCGAGGGAGCGGGACAGGTGCGCGGCTGAGAAATGGGCAAAACGATGCAAGTTTTCTACGAGGGTCGCGTGCAGGGGGTCGGCTTCCGCTACACGGCGCGCCGCGTGGCATCCGGCTTCGACGTTGCCGGTTACGTGCGCAATCTCCCCGATGGGCGGGTCGAATTGGTCGCGTCGGGAGAACCGGACGAAGTGGACGAATTTCTCGCGGCCATGCGCGACAGTGAACTGGCCGGGCACATCGACAACGAACTGACCGCCGACATCGCCGCTCCCGCCGGCTTGCGCGGTTTCGAAATACGGACATGAGTGCTGCACCGGTCGAGATCGAGCGCCTGACGAAAGTTTTTCCCGTGCCTCTGCGGCGGGAACGCATCGTGGCCGTGCGCGATCTTTCGCTCCGCGTGGAAAAGGGGGAGGTCTACGGGCTGCTCGGACCGAACGGCTCGGGCAAAAGCACGACGCTCAAAATTTTGCTCGGGCTCGTCACGGCGACCAGCGGGACAACGCGAGTCTTCGGGGAAGAAAGCCGCTCCGTGCGCAGCCGGAAGGACGTGGGCTTTCTCCCTGAGAACCCCTATTTTTACAAATTCCTCACCGGTGCGGAGACCGTGCGCTTTTTCGGCAATCTCAGTGGCATGTCCGGCAACGCGCTCGAGACGCGAACCGCCGAACTCCTTGAGCTCGTCGGTCTGACTGACGCTTCCATGCGTCGTGTCGGTTCGTATTCGAAGGGCATGCTCCAGCGCATCGGGCTGGCCCAAGCCCTCGTGCAGGATCCCGGTTTGCTCGTTCTGGATGAGCCGACCGCCGGCGTTGACCCGGTCGGCTCGCGTGAAATCCGCGATCTTATCCTTGAGCTCAAGGCGCGCGGCAAAACCGTGTTGCTCTGCTCCCATCTGCTCTCGCAGGTCCAGGAGGTTTGCGATCGCGTCGGTATTCTCGCCCGCGGAGCACTGGTGCGCGAGGGCCGCGTCGAGGATCTACTCGCCGTGGGCGACCGTAACGAAATGGTAATTGAAAACGCCACGCCCGAGCAATTGGCCGAGTTGGGCAAAGCGGCGGAGCGGCTCGGTGTCCGCGTCGTTTCCTCGGGCCGCGCGCAAACCACGCTGGAAAATCTTTTTCTCGACGCCATCGAGCCCGGTCAATCTCCCGATGCCGGTTCGGGGCGGAACTGACGGTGAGCGTCGTCATTCTCAAGCCCGACGAGATCGGGGACTTCGTCATTGCCACGGGAGCGATTCGACTGCTCGCGCATCGGCATGGCGAGGAGGAGACCACACTGGTGGTCAAAAGCGAAATCGCCCCTCTGGCCCGCCGCGAATTTCCGCGTTCGACCATCGTCGAGTTGCCTTGGCAAGAGCGGCGCAAAGGACACAACCAGACCGCGGCCAACATCCGCCACTGTTTTCCCGCGTGGCGAAGACTGCTCTCGCTGCGTGTGGACCAGTCGATCTGTCTGCGCAGCCAGCGCAATTATTTACAGACGCTGTTTTTCGCCGCCCCCGGCGCGCGGCAAAGGTTTGCTCCCGAAAATGTCCTTTTGCTCAACGGGCGCTGGCGGCGGCGCGCCGCGGAGAAGTTGCTCCTGGTTTTCGCCCGCCCGCAGATTCTGCCTTACCCGGAACTTCGCGGCGACCCGACCTCCGAACTCGCCTCGAATCGCGCGGTGGTCTCCGCCGCCCTCGGACGTGAATTGGAAGCGGACGAAATCATGCCCTCGCTGCAATCGGTATCATGGCGAGGGGGCGGCGGATGGCTGCTCTGCCCGTTCAGTTCGCGTCTGGGCAAAGATTATTCCGTGGTGAATTGGGCTTCCGCCCTGCGCGCCGCGGTGCCCGCCCATTCTCCCCGTGTGATCCGGGTGGCCGGCGGGCCCAGTCAATCGGCGCGACTCGAGCAATTCGCGGCGTCATTGCTCGCGGAGGGGATCGGTTGTCGTGTCGAGGTCGAGCCGCCAAGTCCGCTGGAGAATTTTCCGGATA
>JBILUI010000135.1:0-5827 GCA_044371145.1 Chthoniobacterales bacterium
GGCGGCAGGAGCGTTTCCGCGAAAAATTCCCCGGTCGCGCGGAGATGATCGACTACGCGGAAAAGCACGGGATTCCCGTGCCGGTCACGGCGAAAAAACCCTACTCGATGGACCGCAATCTCCTGCATATCAGCTACGAAAGCGGGATCCTCGAGGATCCATGGTTCGACGCGAGCGACGAGGAGAACAAAGACATGTTCCGCTTGAGCGTCTCGCCGGAGGATGCGCCTGATGCGGCGGAGCACCTGACGTTGCATTTCGAGAAAGGTAACTGCATCGGTCTGGAAGGCGAAGGCGTGGCGCAAGCGCTGAAGGAACTCGGTCAAAAAGGCGACGGCAAAAAGCTGGGGCCGCTCATGGTGATGAAAGTTCTGAACAAGCTCGGCGGAAAGCACGGTATCGGCCGCGTCGACATGGTGGAGAACCGCTTCGTCGGCATGAAAAGCCGCGGGGTTTACGAGACACCGGGTGGCGCCATCCTGCACTTCGCCCACCGGCAGATGGAATCGCTCACCATGGACCGCGAGGCCATGCATCTGCGCGATTCGCTCATCCCGCGTTACAGCACGCTGGTCTACAACGGATTCTGGTTCGCTCCCGAGCGCGAGGCGCTGCAGGCGTTGGTCGAGGAAACGCAAAAAAATGTGACCGGTGAGGTGCGGGTCAAGCTGTACAAAGGCAATGTCATAGCCGCGGGTCGCCGCAGTCCGCTCAGTCTGTACGATCCGCAGATGGCCACGATGGAAGCCGATCCGACCAAGGCTTATGACCAGTCCGACGCCACCGGCTTCATCCGTCTCAACGCGCTGCGTTTGAAAGTGGCCGCCGCGGTGGAGGGCCGCTGAAAGTCAGACCAGCGTCAGTAGCAACAGAATCCCCACGGTCAAAAGCACGGCCAGCAAGGCGAAGCCGAACACAATCGTCTTACTCTTTCCCCCGAGTCGTTGTGATCCGGGTCTGGGTCCGCGGCTGCGGCGCGAATTTCCGCGCGGGCGCCGGTCTTGCGGAGCGGTGGTGGGCAAGGACGGGGCCGCTGGGACTGCGGCAGCCTTCACTCCGTGCGCTGCATTTTTCTTGGCGTCTTCGGCGGATAAGGGGAATTCGCCGACCGGTTTCCATTGGTCGAGACCCTCGTGCCAATAAAGCGCATCGTGCTCGAACCAAGCGGTCCGGATTCCGGCCATCACCTCGTCTCGCGACGAAGGGCCGTAGACCTTTCCACCCCACGAGAGATAGATGGCTCCCTTCGCTGGCCCGGAGCCGGACGATGGCCGGTCGGCGGGCCGCTCTTTGGGTCTTGCCGCTTCGCTGGTGTTTGGCGTTTCGGACATGCTTTCGTCTTGAGTTATCAAGTTCGTGGCTCGAGTGCGCGAATTTTCCTCGTTGCTGATGATGACGGCTCTATCGCGCCCTTCTTTGTTTGTGCCTTAGCCATAGCACCGCGGCCAAGACGGCAGACAAGAGACCAAGGAAAATCGTGCGCCAAGGGGGGCGCCATGGGGGTTCTGTCGGGACGAGAAATTCACCGGTCGGGGTGAGGGACTCTTCGCCGGCCAATGGAACAAGGCGCCACATGGTGGCGGTGCCCGACTTGAGGCCGTCGATTGTAGCGACAACAATGGAAAGCGTCTTCCCCTCGTGTTCGGCCGGCGACACGCCGAGAATGGAAACCTGCCCTTCGTGCTGGACGGTCTCGTATCTCGGGCGAAGCGGAATTCCGGTGACCGGGTCGAGCTCTGACACCACTTCGCAGCGCTCGAAACGATAGCCCGTGATGTCCGGGTCTGCCTCGATGGCAATGTTCACCGTCGCTCGCGTGCGCTCGGGGACGACGGCCGCCGCGTAAACTTTCCGTGCGTCTGCTATTCTTTCGGCGCTTTTCCGCGCCCGAGCCGGCGCTGCTCTCTCCGGCGTGGGCGAAGCTTCGGCCTGCGTGGCCGGGATATCTTCTCCGACGGTGGTTTGCTGTTCCGCAGCGGCTAGAGAGCCGTGCGGCACGTCGGGAACAAAATCCTCGGACGCAATCTCTTTGGAGTCCGACTCGCGATCTCGCGCGGTGAGCCGCCAGCGCAAGCCGGGGTTGTTCAAATCCTGCGGCAGGATTTCCACGCTCTTTCTCCCTGCTTCCGCCGGATCGGCCTCGGGCGCGTCGTCGACCTCTTCACCGGGGACGGTCAAACGTTTCTCGAAAGTCCTCTTGCCTTCTGCCAGCACGGTTTTCTGCCCCGACCACCAATCAAAAGGCCATTGAAAAAGCCATTGCCACCAACTTTGTGCCGCGACTTCCGGCCGATACGGCTGTACGCCGCTGGCGTCGATGATTTCTAGGGTTGCGTTGTCATAGCCTTCTTTCTCTGCGACCCAGACCACATAGACTTTTCCGTCCGCGGATTTCTCCAGCTGTACATCCTCATTCAGTTCCCACGGCATCGCAGGAGCGGTCCGCGGGTTGTTCACCGGTGGCTTCGCGACAACCGGTGCCTGTGTGGGCGTGGGCGAGGGCTCGGCGAACAAGAGTGGCACGGGGATCCGTCCTCCTCGGCCCAAATCCACCACCAAAGTGTCGGCGGCTGGTTCGCTGCTGTTTTTGCGGAGGAGGGGCGCGCTCTTCGATTGCCCGGCGGCGACCTCGAAACTTGTTGCGCCTTCGAGGGATTGAACCTCCGGCGGCAGCTCGAGCGTGAATCTTCCGGCGACGCCTCCCATGTTTTGCACTTCGATGCTGGCTTCGTCGCTTCTGCGAAAATTCAGTTCCGGCGTGAGCAATTCGAGTTTGGGCGGAACGGCAGGGGCCTGCATCGGCAGGTCGAGGGAGTAGAACGCGTCAACTAGACGCGCGCGGAATTCGACCAAGCCGCCCTTTTTGTCCAGCCCGATGCGCACCGGAATCTCGGCGGTTCCCCCTGCGGCGATTTTGCGCTCGGGCACTAATTCCGCCACGCCTTCGGGCTCCAGTTGCAGCGACAGGTTCAGCGGGTAGGAGCAAAAGTTGGTCACGACGATGCGGCCTTCGCGGCTTCCATCGGGCTGGACCTCGAGAGCCGTCGCCTCCGCGGCAAACGGGACTTTGGCTTCCGCGGCGAGCACGATGACTCTGCCCGGGTCCGCGCGAGAGGGTGTAATTTTTTGTGGGCGCACAGCATCGACCGACTTTGGCGAAAAGCCGATCGACAAATCGACCGACTCGCCGCGGCCCAGCCGGAAACGTCCGTCACCCTCGACATAAAACGGTTCCTCCGGTGCGAGGCGCCCTTCGAGAACGGCCCCGCCCGCATTGGTTAGTCCGACGATGCGGAAGTCGCTTTCGCCCGCCACTGCGGAAAATTCGATGCGCGAGGGCGCGGCGAGTCGCGGCGGTTGGTCGATGATGCGGATCTTGACCGCAATGGGACTGCTCACGCCTCCTCCTTCGGCTCGCGCTTTGAATGCGAACTCGTCCTCGTAGGATGTCTCGCTGTCGTCATGTTGGTAGACGGCCGAGGCGAATCCCTGGCGGTTGGGATCGGCTTGGCGGAAATCGATCAGGCTGCCGTGCTCCGGTTGCTGCACGATTTCGTAGGCGAGGGGATTGTTCCGTCCCTCGTAGGCCTTGAGCGTGATGGCCGCGCGCCCGCCGCGCATCACTTCGACCGAGAGCGTTTCGCCGACCGGAGGCCTGCGTATTTCCTTGGGCGCGGCGAGAATGCAGGACGCGGAAAGGAGCAGCGCTGCTGCGGCGGCGGGACAAATGGGGGTTCGCACCACGCGAACAGAGCAAATGGGATTGAAAATGGCCAGTGGAACCCTACGTTGCCCCTCGTGTCGCCTGTAGCCGTAGCCTTCTTGGCCACGATTCTCGCCCTCGCCGCCGTGCGTGGCGAGGACGTCCCGGCGCCGGCGGGGCCGCGTCCGCTCGGCGAGCTTTTCGCGCCGCAGGAACCGCCCAACGTGGTGCCGCGCCTCCTCGAGGGTGCCGATCCCGGGCAGACGAGTATCCACATTTCGCTCGGGCGGCAACGCGCTTACCTCTCGGTAGGCAACGAGGTGGCCATCGACACTCCCGTCTCCACCGGCAAGCCGCGCGCCATGACGCCGAAGGGACAATTCTCGGTGCAGGAAAAAAAATCATCCCACTCCTCGGCGCTGTTCGGCGAATACGCGGATGCGCAAGGGCGTGTCGTCCGTTTCCCGGTCAGCGCCCGCACGGATGTCGCGCCGGCGGGCACAACCTTCCGCGCCGTGCCGGTGCAATATTACATCCGTCTGAACGAAGAGGGCCTCGCTCTGCATGCAGGACCTTTGCCCGGCCACGCGTCGTCCGATGTGGCGGTGCGCCTTCCCGCCAACATCGCCCCTCTTTTTTTCCAGCGGGTCAAAGTGGGAACGCCGGTGAAGATCGGCGATTGAGCTCGTCTATTTGCCGATCCCGCGGAGAGGTGTTCCCTCGAGGAGTTTCTTCTCGATCGACTCGAGCGAAACTCCTTTCGTCTCCGGCACGTAGCGCACGAAGAACAGCATGAAGACCGCGTTGAGCGCGCCATAGAGCAGGAAAGTGTTTCCCGGCCCGAGACCGCTCAACATGGTGAGGAAGGTCATGCCTACCACGGCGTTGGCCGCCCAGTTGGTCACCGTGCTGCAGGTGATGCCGAAATCGCGTCCGGCCAGCGGATAGATCTCAGAACAGATGATCCAGATGATGGGACCCGCGCTCATGGCAAAGCCGATGATGAAAACGACGAGCGAGGCGACCGCCAGGTAGCTCATGGTCATGCTATGGCTTGCGCCGCCGATCCCGAGATGGAACAGGACGCCGAGCGAGATCATGCCAAGGCCCATGACGGCGAAGCCAGCGAACATGATCGGTTTGCGCCCGAGCCGATCGACAAAAGCGATAGCGATGAAGGTGGCGAGCACGTTGATTGTGCCGATGAGCACCGTGCCCCACATCTGCTCCGCGGTGGTGGTGAATCCCGCTTCCTGCAAAATGCGCGGGGCGTAATACATGATGACGTTGATGCCGGTGAATTGCTGGATGACCTGCAGTCCGACGCCAAGATAAACCGCGCGGCGGAAGTTCGCGTTGCCCCGGAAGAGCGCGTAGCCCTTTTGCTCGACGCGCAGACCGTTTTCGATGTCCTCCAACTCCCGTCCCGCGTCCGCGTCGCTCGTAGCCAACCGCCGCAGCACCCGCCGTGCCTCCTCGATGCGCTTCTTCAGCACGAGCCAGCGCGGGCTTTCCGGCAGGAAGAGCATGCCGACGAACATGAGCAGGGCCGGCACGGCGATGATCCCGAGCATCCAGCGCCACGGCATGGCGAAGTAGGCTTCCATCACCATCTGGCCGCGCCCTCCGGCCAGCGAACTGACCGACTGGCTGATGTCCGTGGCGAGCGGCGTGAGGTTCGCGTAAGTGGCAAAGAAGGTGTCGCTGAGAAAGGCCAGCACGATGCCGATGGTGATCATCAGCTGATACAACGAGATAAGCGCGCCGCGCACGCTCTGCGGGGCGATTTCCGAGAGATAAAGCGGAGCGACAAACGAGGCCATGCCGACCGCGATGCCGAGAAAGAATCGCGCCGCGATGAGAAACCCGGGCGATGGCGCGAGCGCGCAAAAGACGGAACCGGCGGCGAAGACGAGGGCGCTGACCAAAATGGTGCCCCTTCGGCCGAGGCGGGCGGAAAAAAAGCCACTGATCAGCACGCCGAACACGGCGCCCCAAAGCAGCGAGCTGACGATGTGTTCAACCTTCGTGTCGTCGATCTGGAAATCTTTTTGGATGAATTCGTTCGCGCCGGAGATGACGCCGACATCCAGTCCGAAGAGCAGTCCGGCCAGCGCGGCAGTC
>JBILUI010000124.1:0-6675 GCA_044371145.1 Chthoniobacterales bacterium
GGTGAGGACCATTTCGCTCGCGCGATCGGCTTCGGCCACTTTGGCGCCGGTCTCGTCGGCGATGAAGGACGATCCGTAGAAGGTCATGGCGGAATTTTTGCCCTCTTCTTTGCCGATGCGGTTGCTTGCAACGAGCGGAACCATGTTGGAGGCGGCGTGGCCCTGCATGGCACGTTGCCAATGGTCGCGCGAATCCCAGTCCGGAAATTGCGGCTCGGTGCCGATAGCCGTGGGATAAAGAAGCACCTCCGCGCCGCCGAGGACGAGGCAGCGCGCGGTCTCGGGAAACCATTGGTCCCAGCAGATGCCCACGCCGACTTTGCCGAACTTCGTGTCCCACACGCGGAAGCCCGTATCGCCCGGATTGAAATAGTATTTCTCCTGATAGCCGACACCGTCCGGGATGTGCGTCTTGCGGTAAACACCGAGCAATTCGCCGCCCGCATCGATCATGGCGACCGAATTGAAATACGCCTGATTGGCGCGCTCGAAGAAGCTGAAGGGAAGGACGACGTTCAGTTCGCGGGCCAGCGCCTGGAATCTGGCGATGCCTTCATTGCCTTCGACGGGCCGCGCCAGTTCGAAATTCTCCGGCAACTGGTCTTGGCAAAAATACGGCGTCTCGAAAAGTTCCTGGATGAGGATAATGTTGGCCCCCTCGCCCGCGGCGCGGCAGATGAGTTGCTCGGCTTTGGCCAAACTTTCCGCGCGGTCCTTGCCAACGGACATCTGCGTGGCGGCCAGAGTGACTTTGCGCATGAAAGTTCGGTGAAGCGGGCCTTTCAGGCGGCCGCATCTTTTTTGCGCAGGCGCAAGGTGATGCGCTTCATGCGGGCGTGGTCATCCGGGCTCCAGCTCTGGATCTCGGCGTTGTCCTTGAAGGCTTGGTGCACGAGCCAGCGGTCGTAGGCGTTGAGCGGTTCGGTCTGCAGCGGTTTGCCGCGCTCTTTGACCAACTCCGCGATGGCCCGCATCTTTTCGATGAGGCGATCGTTGCGCATGGCCCGGCGGTGTTCGACATCGACCGTGACGCGCGGGGCTTTGGGATCTTCCGCCTGGATGAGGCGGTTGAGCAGATATTGGATGTCTTCCAACGTCTCGTCGTTGCGACCGGTCAGAAGTTCGGCGTCGCTCGTGTAGATCTGCAGGACGAGCCCGTGCTCGTTGGGCTGCTCCTCGATCTGCGCAGCGAACCCGAGGTAGCCGAGAATGGTGTCGAGGATCTCTTTCGGGGTCATGCCCCTACTTTCGGTTTTTCCCTTTGCCCGCCTCAAGCGCTTTCTTGCGCGTCACGGCCACCTTTTGCAGCTCGGGGATGGGTTTGTTGCGGGTTACGTAGAGCTGGAAGATGGAAATGAGGTTCTGGGTGGTCCAGTAGAGCGAGAGGGCCGAGGCGAAATTGTAGGCGAAAAGCACAAAAATGACCGGCATGAACATGAAGACGCGCTGCTGCGCGGCATCGCCCGTCTTCGGCGTGATGTGCATCTGCCAGAGCATGGTCAGGGCCATGAGGATGGGGAGGATGTTGATCGGGAATCCGAGGAAATGGCCGACTGTGTCGGGTTGCGAAAGGTCGTGGACCCAGAGGAAGGACGAATTGCGCAGCTCAATGGCCGTGCCGAGCATGGAATAGAACCCGAAGAAAATCGGGATCTGGATGAGCATCGGCAGGCAGCCGCCGAACGGATTGACCCCGTAGTCCTTGTAGAGCTTCATCAGCTCCTGGTTCATCTTGGTTGGGTCGTCTTTGTATTTCTCGCGCAGCTCGGTCATCTTCGGCGAGAGGGCCGCCATCTTGCGCATCGAGTCGGTCGCCTTGTTCTGCAGCGGCCAGAGCAGCGCTTTGATGATGATGGTCAGGACGATGATCGCCGCGGCGAAGTTGCCGAGCACGCCGTGCAGGGCGTTCATCGAATAAAGCAGGATCTCGCTGACCCATTTGAAGATACCAAAATGCATCACCTCCTGCTCGCCGTGGCCGAGCTTGGAAAGACGGCCGAGATCTTTCGGTCCGGCATAAATTTGCAGGTTCCATGTCTTGGTCTGTCCCGGATCGAGACGGAATCCCGGGAAGCCGAGTGCGCCTTCGAGCCCTAGAACCGGTTGTTCCGCATCGCCGCCGTGCAACAGGTCGATCTTGCGCGCCCAGACCGCGGTGCCCGGGTCGCCTTGGTCCACCGCGACGATGGTGGCGAAGTATTGGTTCTTCACCGCGGCCCAGGAAATTTTGTCCGTCTTTTGCTCGTAGACATCCTGCGCGGCGCGCAGTTCGATGCCGGTCAGCGGGATCGAGCTGGCATTGAACCAGTTCACGTCGGTGAAGGTCGCCTTGCCGTCGCGATACCAGTCGAAACCGGTGTAGATCGTCATGTCCGCGTAGTGGATCGGCTTCGCTCCGCCCGTGCTGACGAAAAAGCCGAGACGCTGCACCGGGGCCGCGCCGCGGTTGGCGAACTCGAGCGCGAGCTTCACCACGTAGTTACCGTCACCGCCGTTGTCCTCCACGCGGAAAATTTTGCGCATCTCCAATCCATCGGCTGCGGTCTTGGTGAAGACCGCTTCGTTCGGCGCGGACGATGCCACGCGTGCGAACCCGCCGAGCGGTTTGCCCGGCTCGTCGCCGAGCGCGCCGATGGGTGAGGCCTCGGGGATGTTGAGGAAAACTTTCGATCCTTTCTCGCCGAGGTGCCCGAGAAGCTCAGCCGTGGCGATGCCGCCGGTGTCGCTGACAAAAAGAAAATCGGCCAGCTGGGTGGAAATGAGGAACTCCTCGCGCGGGACGGATGGGTCCACGGGAGCGGGAGGTTCGGCCGCCGGTGTCGGCGCGACTCCGGCCACCGGAGCGGCTGGAGTCGGCGAGGCCACGGCAGCGGAGGCATGTTTTTCCTCGGCCACGCGCTCGGCCTCGACCAGCTGCTCCGGCGTGGGCGCGTAATACTTCATGTAGGCCCACTGCCACAGCCCGAGCGAGGCGATGCACAAAATGATGACGATCCAGGCTTTGCGGTCCATGGCGGGTCAGCGGGCGAAGTCCAATTTGCGTGGCGGGACAGGGTCGCATCCGCATCCGCCCCAAGGATGGCAACGACAAATGCGCTTCATACCAAGCCACGCGCCTCGCGCGGCCCCGTGCGTCTCGACGGCTTCAACAAAATAGCGCGAGCAACTCGGCTCATACCGGCAACCGGATCCCGGTCCACCCAGCCAGACAAGAAACGGCTTGAGGGTAAGCTGGTAAATCCAGACCACAGCGCGCGCCACCACTCCGGCAAATGTCTTTCTCTCAACTCTCATCCCTTAACCCTCAACTCTCCCCAAAATCTTTCCTCTTTCCGCCAGCGTGCGCCATTCGTCACACAACGCCGCGTATTTCGCGGTGACCGCGGCGCGGCGGGGCACGACGACCATCCAAAGTCCGGCAGGCAAAAGAGGGCGGTGAAGGCGGAAAATTTCCCGCAGGCGGCGGCGGACTTTGGAGCGCTCCACGGCGGTTCCCGTTTTGCGCGAGGTGATCACGCCGATGCGCGCCGCATCGCCGCCCGGCGTGGCCAATGCGGCGAGAACCATGAGGCGTCCGTGCCACGATTTGCCCTCCGCGCGCACGGTAGCGAATTCGGCGCGGCGGGAGAGGCGCGCCCCTTTGGGCAACGTGAGCGCACCCATGAGGCAGCGGAACGTTGGCGCGAGCCCGATCAAGCGCCGGTGTGGCGCGCGTAGTGGACTTCGACGCCCTTGGGCAGCAGACGCTTGCGTCCGCGTTGGCGGCGACGGGCCAAAGTGGCGCGTCCGCCTTTGGTCTTCATGCGGGCGCGGAATCCGTGCTGGCGTTTGCGCGTGCGTTTCGAGGCTTGGTAAGTTCTCTTCATGGCTGGAAATCAATGATGCCGTTCCGTGGCAGACCCGCCAGCATGGAGGGAAGGCCAACCGGTGTCAATCAAACCCCGCCATGGCCAAATCCTTCCTTCTGGTCGACGCCCACAACGTCATTTTCGCCCGGCCGGACCTGGCTGCGCTGCACCGCCGGAGCCCGGCCGCCGCCCGGGAAAAGCTCCTGCTGACCCTTGAGGGCCTGCAGGACGCCGGAGATACCCGCGTGGTCGCCGTGTTCGACGGCGGATCGGAAAAAAAGGCGGAATCGGCGACATCAGGCCAGGCCGGAGTGCAGATTTTTTACGCCCGCGGTGCGGACGAAGTCATCGAGCGCCTCGTGGCCAAATACGCCGCGACGCACCGAATCACCGTGGCCACTAATGACAACTTGATCAGCACCGCCGCGTTAGCGGCTGGAGCTTCGACCATCAGCGTGGATCAAATGTTTGCCGAAATCGAGAAATCGCATAAAGAGGTCGGCGAGGTGCTGGCAAAACTGCGGCGGAAGTAAGGAGGCTAGCGATGTCCCGTCGCGATTTTCACAATGAACCATGGCGCCCGGAGGTCGCGATCCACCTTGTGTTCGACCTTCACGGCGAAGGCGTGAAGATATCCCACGTCGTTCCACCGTCATCCTCCCAAGGCAACACGTATTTGTAGATGGTGCAGTGCTGGCGTCCGCCGAACGCACCGCGCTCGATCCGCGAGGGCTTGGCGCTTTCGATTCCAAAATCGAACGTCACGATGCGTGACCCGGGTTTCATCCGGCGCAGTTGCGGAATCAATCCGTTGAGCAAGTCCGGCTGCAGGTAGGCAAACACCACATCAGCATCGGAGAAGTCCGTCTTGTAGATGTCACCTTCCACGATGGTGACAAGGCCCCCCACCCCTGCGCGCTCCACATTGGCCCGCGATTTGGCGACCTGCTCCGGATCGATGTCCACCCCGACGGCGCGCACCCCATGGCGCTGCGCGGCCGTGATGACAATACGCCCATCGCCACAGCCAAGATCGTAAACATTTTCGCCGGGTTTCAGCTCCGCCAGTTCCACCATGCGCTCCACTGCCTCCTGCGGGGTGGGAACAGTGAGGCGCTCGCCGGCCGTCGCGGTCGCCACGACGAAAAGGAACAGCGCGAGGCGCAGCATGTCAGGCAGCGGCGGCCCGCTCGCGATTGAGCCAGACTTTGCAAGCGCTCTTCATCCGCGTGAGGATGTAGTAGACGGTCTGGCTCCGCTGGCGTACGAGCTGCGTGCCGACAATTTTCGGAACGAAATCGGCCGGCACATCCATCAGCTCTTCAATCGGCACACCCTCCATCCCTTTGCAGAGAATGGCGGTCATGGCCCGGGTCAGGGTCTGCACTTGCGGGCCGAGATTGATGCGGAAGCGCACCTTGCGTTCGGGACCCACCGAGAGAAAAACGCCCACCGTGTCGGTGCACTCCTCGTCTTTGCGCACATCCTCCAGATCGAATTTTTCCCCCTCGCGCGGCGCCTGGGCCGCGGCCTGATCGGCGTAGGCGATGAGCGTCTCGCGCTTCTCCTCCTCGGGCAAATGCTCGAAGAGATCGATGATCTGCTGGAGTTTGGCGGGATAGGGCATGGAAAAAGTTTTCAGTTGGCAGTCGGCAGTTTTCAGCAAGAGGACGTCTCGCGGGCTTTCCTTGGTTCAGTCAGTCTTCCGCTTTGCCTTACCCTTTTCAGGTCTCAGGTTTCAGCCTTCCGCCTTTTCTTCAGTCGCCGAGCGCAATCGGCGCGCGGACGCGGTTGCCCCATTCGGTCCAGGAACCATCGTAGTTGCGCACGTTCTTGTAGCCGAGAAGATAGGTTAGCACGAACCACGTGTGACTCGAACGCTCGCCGATGCGGCAATAAGCCACGATGTCCTTGTCCGGTGAAAGCGCGCAGCCCTGCGTGTAGATTTTTTCCAATTCCGCGCGCGACTTGAAAGTGCCGTCCTCGTTGACTGCTGTTTTCCAAGGCACGCTCTTCGCCCCGGGAACGTGGCCGCCGCGCAGCACACCCTCCTGCGGATACTCCGGCATGTGCGTGATCTCGCCGCGGAATTCGCCGGGCGAACGCACATCGATGAGCGGAAGGCCGGATTTGCTGTGTTTGTCCGCATCCTCGAAGAACGCGCGAATCTCCGCATCGCGACGAACGGGAGGCACCGGATAGTTGACGGATTTGTAATGCGGCTTCTCGCGGGTCAGCGGGCGCCCTTCGGCCACCCACTTGTCGCGGCCGCCATTCATGATCTTGACGTTTTTGTGCCCGAAGAGACGGAAAACCCACAGCGCGTAGCAGGCCCACCAGTTCGATTTGTCGCCGTAGAAAACGCAGGTGGTGTCCGGGCCGATCCCGTTCTTCGAGCAAACCGCGGCGAACTCGGCCGGATCGATGTAGTCGCGCACTGTCTGGTCCTGCAGGTCGGCCCGCCAGTCGATGTGCACCGCGCCGGGGAGATGGCCCGTGTCGTAAAGCAGCACGTCCTCGTTGCTTTCGACGATACGGACCGAAGGATCGTCGAGATGGGCGGCAACCCATTCGGTGGAAACGAGGGCTTCGGGATGGACGTAATCGTTGTGGCTCATGGACAGAGAAAGAGAATGGTTCCTGGGGCGCCTAGCGACAAGGAAAAGGAAAGCTTCTGGTCAGTGCGCAGAACTTCAAGGCGGCTTCGCCGCACAACGGAGGGGGTGGGATTGGTCGCCTAAGGCGACCTGTCTGCGGCTCGAACTTCGTTCTCATCCCACCGGAAAATTTCAAGGCGGCTTCGCCGCACAACGGAGGGGGTGGGATT
>JBILUI010000125.1:0-6636 GCA_044371145.1 Chthoniobacterales bacterium
GAACTCGGCGGGGCGCGTATATTGCGGATACTCGAGCAGACCATGCGAGAAGGACTCGTCCGCCGCCGATTGCTCGTCACCGAGCACCCCGGGCAGGAGCCGCACCACCGCATCGGCCACGACAAGCGCGGAGAGCGTGCCGTTGGTCAACACGTAGTCGCCGATGGAAATTTCCTCGTCGACAAGGTGGTCGGCCACGCGCTGATCCACACCTTCGTAGTGACCGGAGATCATGATGAGATGTTTCTCCGCGGACAGCCGGCGCGCTGCGGCCTGGTCGAAGCGCGCACCTTGCGCCGAAAGCAAAACAACGCGCGATTCCGGGCGGCGCAGTTCGTCCAAAGCGGCGGCAATGGGCTCGACTTTCATGACCATGCCCGCGCCGCCGCCGTAGGGCGGTTCGTCGGTCACATGGTGCTTGCCCGGCGCCCAATCACGCAGGTTGCGCATGCGGATGTCGGCCAGGCCCTTTTCCCGCGCGATACGGAGCATGCTTTCGCCCAAAATCCCCTCTCCCATGGAGGGAAACAGAGTAAGAATGTCGATCTGCACAAATCACTTGCTACCATGGCCAGACGCAGGCAACCAGTTAACGAATGAACGAACACCTCCGATCGCCTGTCTACTCCTGCATGCTCATGCGCAAGCTCATCGCCATCCTCTCCCTGTTCCTCGTGCCGGGCTCCCTGCTCCGCGCCGAAATGATTTCGGAATTGTCCGCCGCCGACCAAGCCAAGCTGGAAGCCGGCGAAAACGTGCTCATCACCATTGAAAAACCCGGCGCTACTTGGCCGGAAGTGCGTATCTACCGCAAAGTCAATGCCACCCCGCAGGGCGTGACCGAACTCTTCCTCGACTACGAAAACGCCAACAGTTTCATCGCGAACCTCAAATCCGCCGTGGTTGAACGCGAACCCGACGGCAACACCAAAGACGTCCGCTACACGGTGAAATTACCCGTGCTATTCACCATCAGCTACCTCGTGCGCAACCGTTACGAGAAGACGCCCGAGGGTTACACTGTGCATTGGAATCTCCTCGAGTCGCTCTTCGCCAAATCCGCGGTCGGAAAACTGCGCGTCGAACCGCACGGAGATACCGCGGTCATCTGCTACGCCAACCACGTGGAACCCGCGACGAAACTCGTGGCCGGCCTTCGCGGGCAAGCACTCAAAGAGGCCTCGAAAACCGTCGACGCCATCGTCAAGGAAGCCGAGCGCCGCCATGCGGCCAGTGGCGGTTCACCGGCGCAGGCCAAGCTCTAAGCAGAAAACGAGGCACGCCGAATTTGCTGGCGCACCCGAGGCAACGCAGCAACCAATAGGTGCCGTGCGAGCTGAAAAAGTAGTCCTCTTTCTGACCGGCGCCTGCGCCGCTCTGGCCTTGTCCGGATGCGGCGGAGGCAGTTCCGTGGTTGAGTCTGCAGCCGTCCCGTCGGAAAGAACCGTCGAAGTCCTCAGCCTCCCCCGCAGTTGCGTCGTCGAAATGGGCGGTGAATACATGGGCGCCACACCGCTAAAAATCTCCGTGCCGTCCACCCCGGACGGCCGCTGGCAGGGACCTCCTAGCATGGTTCATTCCATCTCCGTCTCCACGCCGAACAACCGCTTTGTCGAAACCAAGAAGTGGCGCGGCGGCGATCCCATCCCGCAGCGCCTTCTTTTCCGTCCGCCCTATACCCAGCAGTGAAGCTGACGAAGAGTTTCTTCGGCCTCGCCGTCCTCGCGGCCTTCGCGGCCTGCGCTTTCGCCGCGCCGAAAAAGCCGGGCAGCGCCGTCTCGGTCGGCGGCGACGCCATGATCATTACCGACGGTTCGGGCAAAGTGCTCTACGCCCACAACCCCGACCTGCGACGCGAAGTGGCCAGCGTGCAGAAGCTCGTCACCGCCATGGTCATCATCCGCGCCGGCAATCTGGACAAACCCGTGACCATCACGGCGGCGGACGCCAATTGCAGCCCGACCAAGTTGCCCAACTCGGTCGGCGGCACCTACACGAGACGGCAGTTGCTCCAGGCCATGCTCGTGCTGAGCGCCAACGACGCGGCCCGCGCGCTCGCGCGTGACAATGCGGGGAGCGAGGCGGCGTTCGGGGCGAAAATGACGCAGCTCGCGCGACAGGTCGGCGCGAAAAGTTCGCTTTTCAAGACAAGCAGCGGCCTCTCTGCCGCGGGCCAGTATTCCACGGCGCGTGACATGGCCGCCATTGCGCGCGCAGCCGCACGCGATCCGCTCATTCGCGAAGCCGTCCGCACAAAATTTCTCCCTTGGCGCGACGCCAAGGGCAAATCGCACACCCTGCGCAACTCCAACCGCGTGCTGCACCGCCACCCGAACGCCACCGGCATGAAGATCGGCTACACCGGCGCGGCGGGGCATTGCCTAGTCGCCAGCTGGGAGGAGAACGGACGCACCATCTACGGCGTGGTGCTCGGCGGGAAAAACGAAATGTTTTGGGTCGAGGCCGCGCTGCTCTTCTCCCTCTACGCCAACGGACTGCTCTGAGCGAAGCCGTCAGAGACCGGAGCTGTACCAAGTGGAAGGATAAAATTCTTCGACCGGTATTTCCGAGGCCAAAATAAACTTGTTGACGTAGCTCTTGCGCTTCGCGTTGGGCAAACCATCCGGCCCGATATCGCGCGGATCAATGTAGCGAACCTTGGGACGCGACCATTCATCGAGTTGCTGCAGGACCGCGCATCCAGGCAGGAGTAGCCCGGCACATCCGCAAAAAAGCAAAAGCATCCTCTGCACCACGCCATTTGTCCGCTGCCGACCGCACGGATCAAGGCTTATCGGCATCTGGCACTGCATCGGCGGGTGTGTTAATCTCGGAAATATTGCTCGGGTGGCGGAACTGGCAGACGCGCCAGACTTAGGATCTGGTTCCGTAAGGAGTAAGGGTTCGACTCCCTTCCCGAGCACCACTTCTGCCGCAGCAGTCCCGCCATAACCACGTCACCGTCCGGCCATCGATCCTAAGTAAGTCCTCTTCAAAGACAGCAAACGCCCCGGACAGGGGGATGTTTTACTTTTATCAAAAAGTAAAAATGGGGCGGTTTAAACGGTGATAGCCCTCTTTAACCGCAGCCGCATGCCCCGCCGCAGCAGTGGCCTCCGCCGGATGGACTCGGGGCCGCATCGCCCTTGGACGACGTCATGAAACCGAACCCTCCCGTGATGACCCGCCGGATGGGTTCACCGGTCTCCGGATGTTTGGTCAGGGCCGCGTCTTTCATGCTTTGGCGGATTTCATAGGTTCGAACGGGCTGCCCCTCGCCGGCCGGGATGGTTTCGTAGACGTAAATGGCCATGGAAGAAATTTCCTCTGCTCCGGAAATCAGGCAAGCGATTTTCCGAATGTGAACCGACCCAAACGCCCCGTCACGCCGGAGCGCACTTGGTCACGCAAATGGGCCGGAAGTTTCGCGATCTGCCGCCGCAATTCGGCATCTGTGTCACGTCCTTCGACAGCCAAAGCCTTGAGCGCATAAAGCAACGCACCCATGCAGTGATCGGCGCAGTGCGCGGCGCCGGCCGCTTGCCCCGCGGCCCGCGCGGCGGCGACCGAGTTAGGATCGTCCACTGCCTTGGCGGCTGCATGCGCGGCGAGTGATGCTTTCATCGCTATTCCGGCTTTTGTTTTTCCTCTCGCCCACGCGCGGACCGCTTCGATGGCCAAACGCGGACGCGGATCGTCATCATCTTCACGCTCGAAGAGCGGAAGAACACGCTTGGCGCAATCAGCACCCCAGCGCGCGAGAATTTTATGGCTCTCGAGATCGAGCGGACCCCCACGATGGACCGCAACAAATCGCCGGTCTCTCATCGCCACTCGTGTTTGGGATAACGCCGCGCATATTCGGGACGGATCTGCGGATAGGTGTTCTTCCAAAAGCTTCCCATGTCATCGGTCACTTGGATCGGGCGCTGGTTCGGGGCGAGAACCTCCACGCGCACGCGCTGACGTCCATCGGCCACCGCGAGAGGTTTTTCCACGCCGTAGAGATCCTGCACCCGCGCCGCCATGACCGGAGCTTGTCCTTCAGCGTAAGTCACGCGCGCGGCGCGACCGCCCGGCAGTTTGATTTTCTCGGGCGCGTAAGCTTCCAAGGCGGACAACTGCGGACCCGACAGCCACCCGCGCAAGACAGGCCACGGGTCTTTGTCCTTCAACGCGCGGTAATTCGTCACACCTTGCGCCAGTTGCTCGAGGAGAAATCGCTTTTCGTCATCGCCGATGCGCGGCAACTCGAGTTCCGGCATCCATCCGGCCAGGCAGTTCAAGCGCGCGATCCATTGCTCGACCGTCTCGTTCCACAGCGGCAGTGGCAATTCCCCGCCGGCCACTTTCTCCGCGAAGATTTTCGCTGCCGCCGCAGGATCCGGTGTTCCCCCGGAACCCGAGCGCAAAACAAGATCGCGGAAACGCGTCACGCGCCGTGCCACCACACCGCGCGTCGACGGATCGAAAACGGTCACCGTCTCGTCGGCAAATTCCCCCGGAAACATTTCCTGCAACCATTCCTCCCGCACCGGCGAAGCGAGCGTCAGTAATGTCTGCACATCGCCCTCGCGTCCGCCGATTTCTGTGATCTCACCCGCCACAAACAACTCGCTCGTCACCACACTCTCACGCGCCAGCGTTGCACGCCGTCCGTGGACCAGATCACAACGCAGCGTGCCCCGATCGAGCCGCTTGGCCAGATGATCCGGGAACGCGGCGAGCATGCATTTTTCCAAGGCATGTTCGGGCGGAGGATTATCGGAGAGATTCAATCCTTCGTTGTGGGCGATATCGGAGAACTTGTCGGCCAATTGCGCTGCCTGACGGGCGGATTGGCCGTGGATCCCGAGCTGACGGCAGCGCGCCGGATCGAAGTTCGATTTGCGGGCCACGGAAAAAGCGCGCAATTGCACGAGCACATCGGACTCCGCGCCATCGCGAAACATGTCGTCGCGGCGTTTGTCCATGTCGCGCGAGGTGCTCTTGACCAAAAGCCCGCGTCCTTGGGTCAGCGCCGCGAGCATGCAAGCGGCTTTGACACATCCCAGTCTCTCCGCCTCGAGCAGGAGCCGCGCGTAACGCGGATGCACGGGGAAAGCCAGCATCTGCCGTCCGAGGTCCGTAATGTTGCCCTTGTGACCCAGTGCCCCGAGATCGTGGAGCAATTCCTCGGCCCGCTGCAGGGAGCGCGGTTCGGGCGGCTCGAGCCAGCGGAATTTTTGCAGATCCGAAATGCCGGCCGCTTTGAGCGAAAGCACCACCTCGGCCAGATCGAGACGTTTCACCTCGGGCAACTCGGACTCCGCACGCTGCTCGTGTTCTTTTTCCATCCACAAGCGCACGCAACGCCCGGGCGCGGTGCGTCCGGCGCGTCCGGCCCGCTGGTCGGAGGAGGCGCGGCTGATTTTTTCGACGAGCAAAGTATTGATGCCGCGCCGCGCATCGTAGCGGGCGATGCGCGCGAGACCGCTGTCGACCACCAGCGTCACGCCCTCGATGGTCAGCGAGGTCTCCGCCACATTGGTCGAGACGATGATCTTGCGCCCGCCACCGGACGCCACCGCTTCATCCTGTTCGCGCGGCGGCATTTCCCCATGGAGGGCGAACACCGCGAAGTCCCGCAGGGCCGACGTCGCACGGATTTCATTGATCGTCCGCTGGATTTCATAGGTGCCCGGCATGAAGACCAGCGCGTGGCCCGACTCGGGCGCGTGCGCCGAAAGCGCCTCGGCCGCGAGTTCCCACGGCGGCGTGTCACCAGGCGAGCGTTGCGCATGACGGATCTCCACCGGAAATGTTCGCCCTGCGGACTCAAGGACTTCGCAGGGAGCGAGGTATTCTTCCAGTTCCCCCACCTCCAGCGTGGCCGACATGACGACAATCTTCAGATCCGGACGCGAGGTCTCCTGCAAGTCGAGCGCGCGCGCCAGCGTGATGTCGCCGTAAAGATGGCGCTCGTGGAATTCATCGAAGACCACGGCCGCGACCCCGCGCAATTCCGGATCGCCGATCATGCGGCGGAGCAGAATCCCTTCGGTCACGTAAAGCATCCTTGTCGCTGCCGAACTCTTGCCCTCCATCCGCACCTGATACCCCACCGTTTGACCGAGCGCCTCCCCACGCTCCTGAGCTACCCGCGAAGCTAGCATGCGCGCGGCCATGCGGCGCGGTTGGAGGACAACGATCTGTCCGGCGCCCGGCACCACGCGATCGAGGAGCATCTGCGGCACCTGTGTCGATTTGCCCGAGCCGGTCGGCGCACGCAGAATCAGGCGCGATTGCGCCTTCGCCGCCTCGACGATGCGGTCCTCAATTTCGTAAATGGGCAGTTGCCGCGAATCCACCAAGACACTCTGCCTGCGATGTCCACCGTCCGCCAAGCCCTGCAATCCGCCCTCGATGAAAATGGAGGATGTATCGCATTCGACGTGTTCATGGCGACTGCCCTGCACCATCCGGAAGACGGCTACTACGCGCGGAACATCCGCGGGATCGGCGCGAGAGGAGATTTCACCACAGTTCCACAGATGAGCAAGGCCCTCGGCGAGGCCATCGGACAATGGCTCCGGGAGGAATCTGGTCGACGCGGTTGGAAGCGTTTCAACGTGATCGAATGCGGTCCGGGCTCCG
>JBILUI010000126.1:0-6584 GCA_044371145.1 Chthoniobacterales bacterium
TCAGTCTCCCCTCCACCGCGATGGGCTTCGCCCTCTGCGTGCAGATTTCCGCGCTGAGTTGGATCCTGAGTACGAAATACAATCTCTCGATCGAGCATGTCGGACTCGTCTGGCTGGCCGGTCCGCTCGCCGGTCTGCTCGCGCAGCCGATCGTCGGATTGATCAGCGACAAAGTGTGGTTCTGGGGCGGACGTCGCCGTCCCTTCATCCTCATCGGCGGCGTCACGGCCTCGCTCATGTTGCTCGCATTGCCCTTCCTCGGCGAATTAAGCCAATGGTCCGGCATCCAGATCCTTTGGACCGCCATCATTGTCGCCCTGACTCTCGACCTCGCCATCAATGTCGGCTTCAACCCGACTCGCTCGATCATCGCCGACCTCACCCCCGAAGGAGAAACGCGCACCAAAGGCTTCACTTGGATGCAAACCATCTCCGGCCTGTTCGGCGTGCTCGCTTATGTCATCGGCGCGGTCTTCGGCAACTACGCCCTCATCTACTTCGGCGTCGGACTCGTGTTCTTTTTCAATGTCGTGCCGGCCTTCTTGCTCAAAGAACCGCGCGAACTCGGCGCCGTGGCCGCGCACGATGCACCGACGGAGCCCGTCGGCGGACACGGCAAGACGAATATGCCGCGCCTGCTTCACATTTACCTAGCCCACGCGTTCACCTGGCTCGGCGTGCAGACGATGTTCGTCTACATTTTCGCCTATCTGAAGCAGTCGCTTTTCCCCGGAATAGCCGAACTCGCGCAGCCCGAGAAAGACTCGCTTGGACAAGTCATCGCAATCTCGTTCCTCATTATGAACGTCGTCGGATTCATCCTGCCGGTGGCCCTGCTGCAGCCGATGGCAAAAAAAATCGGTCTGGTGCGCACACATACAATCAGCATTTTCATCATGGCGGCGGGCTATCTGGGGATCGTCCTGCTGGGCGACACCAACCTGCTGGCCTCGCGAGGAAGCACCCAATTCCAGATCCCGCTGTTTCTCTATCTGCTCATGGCTGTGGTCGGCATCGGCTGGGCGTCCGTCGTCAGCCTGCCCTTTGCCATCATGAGCGACAGCGTGGACAAAACCCGCATGGGCCTCTTCATGGGGATCTTCAATCTTTCCGTTGTCATTCCGCAAATCATCGTCAGCGTCGGTATCGGCAAAGTCGTCAGCGATGCGCCGGACAAAACCATAGTCTTCACCATCAGCACCGTCGCGCTCGCCATCTCGGCTGTCCTCTGGGCCATGCTCAAGGAGGACAAAACCGAACCGGGCGAAATCGCCATGGGCGGCGGTGGCGGCCACTGATCGCAGCTCTGCTCCCTGAATCCATTTGACCGGCGCCACGGCTGCGGTTAATCATTTTCTTTCAACCGAGCGGCCATAGCTCAATTGGATAGAGCATCTGACTACGGATCAGAAGGTTTGAGGTTCGAGTCCTCATGGCCGCATTTCTTTCCGCCACTCCGGTGACCAACGAGCCCCGCCGCACCGTCCTTTTCGACCAGCAAAAATCCCTCGGCGCGCGCTGCATCAATTTCGGGGGATGGGAGATGCCGGTGCAGTTCACCTCGATCATCGACGAGCACCAGACAGTTCGCACAGCTTGCGGCGTCTTTGACATCTCGCACATGGGCGAGGTTTTCGTGTCGGGTCCGAAGGCATTCGATTGGCTGCAGCGGATGCTGGCCAATGACCTCGCCAAGTGCTCGGTAGGCGGCGGTCAATACACGTTCCTGCTCAACGAGCGCGGCGGAGTGATCGACGATCTGATCGTTTACCGCATGGCGGACGACAATTTCCTGCTTTTGGTCAATGCAGCCAAGATCGACGAGGACGTGGCTTGGCTTCACAAGCATGCGACTGAAGGTGTCACCATCGACAACCGGAGCGACACAATGAGCGCGCTGGCCGTGCAGGGACCGGAGTCCGCCCGCGTATTCCGCGAGGTATTCCAGTGCGAGATGCCGGCGCGCAACGCCTTCGTTGCTTTGGAGAAGTGTCGTGGTGCGGTCATTGCCGCCGGGACCGGCTACACCGGCGAGAGCGGCTTCGAGCTTTTCTTCGCCAACGCCCTCGCCGGCGACATCTGGGCAGCCATCCTCAAAGCAGGCGCCAAACCCTGCGGACTCGGCGCGCGCGACACCCTGCGGATCGAAATGTGTTATCCGCTCAACGGCTCCGATCTCTCGCCCGACCGCACGCCGCTCGAAGCCGGACTTGGCATCTTCGTTGCCTTGGACAAGCCGGACTTTGTTGGTCGCGACGCCCTGATCGCACAAAAAAATTCCGGACTGCACTCCAAACTGGTCGCCTTGCGCATGACCGAGAAAAGCCCCCCGCCCCGCGCTCATTATCCGGTGATGGTCGACGGCCAGCAACTCGGCGAAACAACCAGCGGCGCCCTCTCGCCCAGCCTCGGGGAAGGAATTGCCATGGCCTACGTGCCTCCCGCCCTTGCCAAGCCTGGCCAAGCGGTCCAAATCGATATCCGCGGACGCCAATTTGCCGCCGTGGTTGAAAAGAAGCCCTTTTATCGTCCATCATCCACCCGCCCGGCGTAACTTGCGCGGCGCTAACCACTATGAATGTTCCTAACGACTTGAAATATGCCGAAACCCACGAGTGGATCCGTGTCGACGGAGACACCGGAACAGTCGGAATCACCGACCACGCGCAAAACGAACTGACCGACATCGTCTACGTCGATCCGCCGCGGTGGTTGAATCCGTCAAAGCGGCGAGCGACATCTATTCGCCGGTCGACGGCGAAGTGATTGAAGTGAATGAATCGCTCTCCTCCGAGCCCGCCTTGGTAAATACCTCACCCTACGAGAACGGTTGGCTCTACAAGCTACGTCTTTCCAATCCGTCGCAACTCGACGCGCTCAAATCCCCCGAAGACTACCGCGCGCAAATCGGCTGAGCTTCACCGCATGAGTAAGGCTGCCGTCACGCATTCAGGTTTTGTCCGCCGACATGTCGGTCCTGATAACGCGGAGATCGCGCGTATGCTCGACGTCATCGGCTCACCGGATCTCGACGCGCTGATCGACGCGACCGTTCCCGAGACGATCCGTCGACGCGAACCGCTCGATCTTCCTGTCGCTCTCGACGAGCACGCGGCACTGGCCGAGATCCGAACTCTCGCCGCGCAAAACAAACAGCAACCGAGCTATATCGGTATGGGCTACAGCAATTGCCACACCCCGCCGGTCATCCTGCGCAACATCCTGGAAAATCCCGGCTGGTACACGGCCTACACGCCCTATCAAGCGGAGTTAGCCCAAGGCCGCCTCGAGGCGCTGCTCAATTTCCAGACCATGGTCGCCGACCT
Source organism: Chthoniobacterales bacterium (assembly GCA_044371145.1). Taxonomy (GTDB): domain Bacteria; phylum Verrucomicrobiota; class Verrucomicrobiia; order Chthoniobacterales; family JACTMZ01; genus JACTMZ01. The sequence goes on from JBILUI010000126.1 coordinate 3,327, forward strand.
CACCGGCATGGAAATTTCCAACGCCTCGTTGCTCGACGAATCGACTGCAGCCGCCGAGGCCATGGCCATGGCGCATGGCATCAAGGGTAAGGGCGAGAGGTTTTTCGTGGCCGACAATGTTCATCCGCAAACCATCTCCCTCCTCCGCACCCGCGCGGAACCTCTCGGTATCGAGGTCGTGACCGGACCGTGGTCCGATGCGGCTCTCGACCAATCTTATTTCGGCGCCCTTGTGCAATACCCCGCAACCGACGGGAAAATTGACAACTACGGAGATCTCGCCGCGCGCGTCCATGCTGTCGGCGGAACTTTTGTCGTGGCGACCGACTTGCTCGCCCTCACTTTGATCAAGCCGCCCGGCGAATTCGGGGCCGACATCGTGGTCGGCAGCGCGCAGCGCTTCGGTGTGCCGCTCGGTTACGGCGGACCCCACGCCGCGTTTCTCGCCACCAGCGACGAGCACAAACGCCGCCTACCTGGGCGCCTGATCGGAATTTCCAAAGACGCCGCCGGGAATCCCGCCATGCGCCTTTCCCTGCAAACCCGCGAGCAACACATCCGCCGCGACAAAGCGACAAGCAACATCTGCACCGCCCAGGTGCTGCTCGCGGTCATGGCCTCCATGTATGCCGTCTACCACGGACCCGAGGGACTCAAAGCGATCGCTCAGCAAGTCCACGACACCGCCGCAACGCTGGCCGACGCCCTGCGCAAGGCTGGGCACGCAGTGCACCACGAGACGTTCTTCGACACTTTGCGCGTGACCTCACGGGGACCGATCGATCCAAAACAGGCCGGTTTGCTCCTCCGTAACTATGACGATGGATCGTTCGGCATCGCCCTCGACGAGACGACCGATCTGGCGAGCTTGAACGCCATCCTCAAGCTTTTCGGAGCCAGGGCCGTCAAACAGCTTGCCTCACACACCTTCCCGCCAGCCACGGCGCGCAGTTCGGCTTTCCTCACCCATCCGGTCTTCAATTCCCACCACACCGAGACGCAAATGATGCGTTACCTGCGGCGTTTGGAAGGACGCGACCTCGCGCTCAACCATAGCATGATCCCCTTGGGCTCGTGCACCATGAAACTGAACGCCGCGGCCGAGATGATTCCGGTCACGTGGCCCGAGTTCGGCAACCTGCATCCCTTCGCGCCTATCGAAAATGCCGCGGGCTACGGCGAGTTGTTCCGTCAGCTCGAGGCGTGGCTCTCCGAAATCACCGGTTTCGCCGCCGTTTCGCTCCAGCCCAATGCAGGCTCGCAAGGCGAATACACCGGACTGCTCGTCATCCGCGCCTACCATCAATCGCGCGGGGACAAAGATCGCAATATCTGCCTTATTCCGACATCCGCGCACGGCACCAATCCAGCCAGCGCAGTCATGGCCGGCATGACCGTGGTTCCGGTCGCCTGCGACGCTCAGGGAAATGTCGACGTCGCCGACCTCCGCAAGAAAATCGAGCAGCACGGTTCCAAACTCGCTGCACTCATGGTCACCTATCCCTCCACGCACGGCGTGTTCGAGGAAAACATCCGCGAAATCTGCGACATGGCGCATGCCGCTGGCGGGCAGGTTTACATGGACGGGGCCAACCTCAACGCGCAGGTCGCACTCTGCCGTCCGGGCGACATCGGTGCCGACGTCTGCCATCTTAATCTCCACAAAACCTTCTGCATCCCGCACGGTGGCGGCGGTCCGGGCATGGGCCCGATCGGCGTGGCCGCGCACCTCGCGCCCTTCCTGCCGGGACACAGCGTCATCAAAACTGGTGGCACGCAGGCCATAGGCGAAGTTTCGCAAGCTCCGTGGGGCAGCGCCAGCATCCTGCCGATTTCTTGGATGTATATCCGCATGATGGGCGCGCATGGACTCGAACACGCGACCAAGGTGGCCATCCTCAACGCCAACTACATCGCCAAGCGCCTGGAGCCCTATTTTCCTGTTCTCTACAAAGGCAAAAACGGCCGCGTGGCCCACGAATGCATCCTTGATGTACGCGAATGGAAACAGCGCGCCGGTATCGAGGTGGAAGACATTGCCAAGCGGCTCATCGACTACGGATTCCACGCGCCGACGATGAGCTGGCCCGTGCCCGGGACGCTGATGGTCGAACCGACCGAAAGCGAATCGCTGGAAGAACTCGACCATTTCTGTGATGCCATGATCGCCATCCACCGCGAGTTGGTCGCGGTGGAAGAAGGCCGCCTCGACAAGGAAGACAACCCGCTGAAGAATGCGCCGCACACCGCGGAATGCGTGATGTCCGACGACTGGCCGCACACCTACTCGCGCGAAGTTGCCGCTTTCCCGCTGCCCTGGCTGCGCGCCAGCAAATTCTGGCCGTCGGTCCGTCGCGTCGACAATGTCTACGGCGACCGCAATCTGTTTTGCACCTGCGCGCCGGTGGAAGAAGTGGCAGCGTAGTCAGAAGCCTGGAGAGCAGCCTTCCAGACCAGAAGACAGCATTCCGCTGGGTCAGCGGACCCTACCGTCACGGCACAGAGTGCCGCGGCTACAAATTACATCGTGGATGCTTACCCTGCGCGCTGCGTCTCGCCATTGCGCAGCTTTGCTTCGAGCGATTGGACCATCGACTTGACGTGACGGCTCCGCGAACGGGGTTTGAGGATGGTGAGGCTCTTCTCGAAGCTGCCCCATTCGATGATCTCGAGCTGCACGTTGCGCACACCCCAACGATAGACGTCGCGATAACTGGTCTTGAAAAGGTCGACTTTGTCTTTGCCCACCATGGCCGAACCGTAGTCGTCGACCACGTAGACGCGGCCGGTTTCGTTCACGCGGAATTTGGTGCCGACGGGGAAGCGCGACCAATCGGCGGCGGCACTGGTTACTTCGCCGGACTTGAGACGTCCGCCGATGGCGTTCTTGCCGGCCCATTTGCTGTTGCACTTAGCCGAGGCGCCGTAAGCGGTGGCCACTACCGGGACAGTCTTGGCTGTGGCCGGAGTACGCGGGGATGCCTTGGAAATTCCAGCCGTCGAGCAGGCAGGGAGAACAGAGGACGCGGCCAGCATGGCCAGGGTGCGAAGTAGACGGGATGTGGGGCTGCATTTCATAATTCGGACAGAAAAAGGGCCGATCCGCACAGCGAATGGCGGGTAAGGAAAACCCGAAAATTGGGCTCGGTGAGCTGGCCGCGCAAGCCAAACGTATGAGAATAGCGGATCTGTTGCTGTATAGCGTGGATTTTTCTCTGTGAGCGAAACCTCGGCCGCTAGTCTTTTTTGAAGTTATGT
>JBILUI010000127.1:0-6573 GCA_044371145.1 Chthoniobacterales bacterium
CTTCTTCGCCGCGCGCAAACTGGGAGGATCGTTTTCCGCGGGAACGGTCGCAGCACTCTCTTATCTCGCGTTCCTCGGAGTCTATCGCCACGGGCGCGTCTTTCTCACCTCGGCGCCGGAAACATTTTGGCTCTTCCTGCCATTTTTCGTCCTTCTCATGCTTCGGTCGGCGCGGATCACCTGGGCATCGAGCATCAGCTTCGGCCTGATCATCGGTGTCGGGCTCCTCTACAAATCCTTCGCCATGGTCATACCCTCGGCTGCGGCCCTCGGGTGGTGGGCGCTGCGCCAGCGGGGATACAAACTTTCCGAATGGGTGACGCGCGACGTACCAAAGCTCGCGCTACTCGGAATTCTCGCCGTTGCAGTTTTCGGTCTGTGGTTCGCCCTCGATCCGCAACGCCAATTCATTCTCAACGATTTCGTGCTGAAGGAAAACGTGGGCAAGTTCGACGCCGATGAGGAGGGTTACCTCGCCACGGCTCTTTGGGGCAAACACAGCATCTGGCAATACGCGGCAGGATGGCTGACCAACGCCGGTCTTGTCGCGCTGTTGGTTCTGGCCGTTTTCGTCCTCGCGTGGAGAAACCGCCGGCGAATGTCCGCACCCGAACAACTGCTTTGGATCTGGATCATCACGCTCTTCGTCTTTCATCTTTTCCCCAACCTCCGCTACGAACGCTACCTCCTTCCGGCCATGCCCGCCGTGGCCGTGCTCTGCGCGCTCTACTGGGACCGCGTGCCGCGATGGGTTCTGGCCATCACACTGACTGCCTCGCTCATCGCTTGCCTCGCCTTGCTCGGCGGCGCGATTCTCTTGGCGAAACAACTTGCCGGATTCAAAGCCTACTCCGCGATCGACTGGCTGATACTTGGTGCCATCTGCACGATTTGCGCTGCAGGTATGGTGCGACACGAATGGATCCGTCCGCTTGCCCTGCCCTCGGTTTTGCTCGTCTATCTCGGCTTCACGCTGTTTCTGCGTCCTTTCGACGGCCCGATCGGCGCGTTTGCGGAGGATGCGGTTGCCGCGGCGCGAGGACGCTCCGTTGTCCTTCCCGCGCCTTTCACCGCGCGCGACGAGATCTACCGTATCCTGCTGCCCGGCGCCGACGTGGAACGGATCAGGGAAAAGGACCTGCCCTCCGCGTTGGCCGACCAGAGCAACCGGATGTTTATTCTCTCGATCAGCCTGGACGCACCGCAGGAATTACCCGGCTTTCGCACGCTAGGACGCCGACTCAATCTGCGCGATTATTTCAACGGTGAGGAAACAGCCGACATGCTGCGCGGAAACGTGGCAAAACATCTCTTTGCTTGGGACCTGCTCGTTGAACGCGTGCCGTCAGTGGCGCCGTAACCGGTCCGTCGCTAGTTTGGCCACCGCAAGCAGGGAAAGAACCGCGTAGAGCGGGTCGACCAGATAGTCCCAAAAGTTCCGCGACTCCTGAACGCCAACCAAATAGATCAAAGCAGTCCCGACAAGAATCCACCCGAACCGGTTCGCCCGCCAGATGAGAAGAGCAGCGACTGCGGCAACCGCACCAAAGAGCACCGAGGATTGCCCCCACGCCAACCACGGCCATCCGAGCGCATAGGCATCCATTGCCGGCAAGCCGAGTCCGAGCGCACTGGGGTAGAGCGAGAGCGCGGCGATAGTCCCGAAGAGGAATGCGGCGCGCCACTCGCGCGCGCGGAAAACAGGCGGACCGCCCGCCCGCTCCGTGATGGAGAGCACCAACAGCGCAAACAAAGGGACACTGATGTTCGGGGTCAAACCGCTCGACCAATACCGCGGGACATGGCCGAAGAAGGGGATGATGGAGACAATCGCCGCCAAGGCGGCGGCGATAAGCGCGCCTTTCCAGCCGCGCATCGTGCATTGCCAGATCCACATGAATACGAGGAACAAACCGCATGCGTTCCACCAAAAGGCAACGAAGGTCACCGGATCTCACCTCCCGTTGCAGCGGCTTGGGCATCAATCCAAGCAGTGTTGAACTCCGCGTAAACGATGCGCGTGTTGCGCGCCGAGTAAAGAACCCGCACCCGGCCATCGCTCGAAAGAATCATGTAAGGGTAGGCGAAGGTTTGGCCCGCTTCCTCGACCAAAGTGGCGACGTAACGCCACGTCGCACCGCCATCTTCCGAGAGAGCGAGCCGCAGGTTTTCGCGGCTCCGGTCGGACGAATCGTTGACCGCACAGAGAAGCCGCCCATCAGGCAAGCGCAAAGCACAGACACCGGAGTCGACATTAGGAAGCGACGAAGGCTGACGCTGACTCCACGTTCGCCCGCGATCCGGCGAGCGGGAGAGAAAAACGCGATTGGCCCCGCTGTCATCCCGGTAGAAAGCCAAGGCTTCGTCGGTCGACAACGGAACGACTGACGGTTGGAAGACAGACATTCCGTCATCCATGCGCGAGATCGCCGCCGTGGCTGCGGTATTCCTCGGACGAATCCAAAGCATTTCGGGGAACCGTCCGAAAAATTCCTCGTAGACGGGAACACCCCAGCCCCCGCCGACCAGTGCGACCGGCGGATTGCGCGGGAGGGCGCTCAGATTGGCCAGCGGATTGAGATGAAGTTTTTCCGGAGTGGACCACGTGACACCCCGGTCGGCCGACCACGAAAGATTCATGGAACTTCCGGACCATTTGCCGGCCGCGATACTGACAAAGAGCAGCCCGAGTCGACCTTGTTCGTCGGTCAACAAAAGAGGATTACCGAGCGACAGGACAAACCGCTGCATCGAGTCTGCGACGCTTTGGCGGTCGAAAATTTTGCGCGGCGGCGACCACACGCCGTCGGGGCTACGTGTCGCCATCTGGATAGTCACATCTCGCGCCCCCTCGCCGCTGCCGGCATACCACGCGGCGATCAGCGTCCCGTCGGGCAGTTCGCCCAGCGTTGCGGAGTGCGCTTTGCGCTCGGGGGACTCGGGGTTGATTTCTGTCGTGGCGAAAAACGGTTCGCTTTCAGGCACCGGCGGCGCGCTTGGACGGACAAATCCGGGGAACGAACCGCCCGCTTCTTCGCGCGCCGTCCACCAGGGCGCGAGAACAAGAGCGAAAGCCGCGACAGCCAAGGCGAGCCTTCCCGCCACCGGCACTCGCCGCACCTCATTCACGCCGTTCATTCAACGACCTCCAGCGGGCATTCGGGCAACGCTTCGAGAAAAGCGCGCCCGTAGTTTTTCGTAACGATGCGGTTGTCGAGGATGACGACGATCCCCTCGTCCGTGGCCGTGCGGATGAGGCGCCCGACTCCTTGGCGCAGTTTGAGGATGGCTTCGGGCAGTGAGTATTCCGAAAACGGATCCCCACCGCGCTCCTCGATCTGCTCCAAACGCGCCTCGACCAATGGATGATCCGGCACGGCGAACGGCAGGCGCGTGATGATGACATTGCGCAAGGCACCACCGGGCACATCGACTCCGCCCCAAAAGCTGTCGAGACCGAAGAGAACGGCATTATCAAATTCTTTGAAGTCTTCAATCATGCGGTGGCGCGAGCGGTCGCCTCCTTGCACGAGCAGTGGCCAGCCGCGCTTGGCAAAATGCGGCTCCATTTTGGCGGCGATGGCGCGCATGAGCCGCGCATTGGTGAAAAGCACAAAAGCATGCCCGCCGGTCAGGTCGGTAAAGTGCGCGATCCACCGCTCAAGTTCCGCTTCGTAGCCGGGAGCTTTCGGTTCCGGCATGCGGCGAACCACGTTGATTTTCATCTGCCGCGCGTAGTCGAACGGGCTGCCGATCTGTACGGCATCGGCGTCCTCCGCACCGACGCGTTCGCGGAAGTAGAGCAAGTCGGAACGTCCAACCGACAAAGTCGCGCTGGTCAGCACCGCGGTGGTGCCTTGGCGAAAAAGCAGAGCGCGCAGCTCGGTGGCGAGATCGACCGGTGTGACATGCGCGGTGACGAATTGGTCGCGGCGCCCGGCCTGCGCCACCCAGTAAACGGATCCTTCCTGGGTCTGACCGGCGAAGACCGGCACGCCCTCGGCGAAAGCTTGCAAGCGAAGGGAGGCCTCCGCCGCCTCGGCGCGAAGATCCTCGCCTGCGGCGGAAGAGGCATCGCGCAGCACTTGGCGAAGTTCGTGCAGACGCGAGACGAGGCCTGCCGGAAGGTCCACCGGCTCGCGGACGCGGACCTCGCGACCTTTGGCGAACGAGCAATTGTTGGCTACCGCAGCGAAGAATCGCTCGCTTTCGTCGAGTGCGGCGGCAACCGCAGCCGCGGCCGGCTTCGATCTGAGCGCGATGGCAAGGCCTTTTTTCGTCCGCGGGTGCCACAGACGCTGCAGCAGGAACCGCAGTTCGTATTGCGAGAGACGAACACCGAGGTGCTTAGCCGCGACACCCTCGATGGTGTGGGCTTCATCGATGACGAGAAAATCATCCGGATAAAGGTAGCCGCCGTCCTCTGCGGCAAATTCGTCGCGGGCCGCGAGAAGAATGAAGAGAAGGCTGTGATTCAGCACGACGAGATCCGCCGTGTCGATGCGGCGCCTCGCCTGCTGATAGAAACAGCGCGAACCCGCGCCGCACGTCCGCGGCGTGCAGATGCCGGCCTCGCTGCAAACGAGGTGCCATACGGCCGGGTCCGGTTGCGGATCCAATTCGGAGAGCGAGCCTTCTTTTGTGCGCTTGCTCCAATCAAGGATGCGCTCGAGCTCGGCCGTCTCCACGGTGGTAAAAAGTTCGGCACGGTTTTCCACCGCTTTGGCCAGACGGCGCGGACAAAGGTAGTTCTGCCGTCCTTTGAGCAATGCGGCATCGAATTCCACCGGGAGCAATTTGGCGACGAGAGGGATGTCTTTGTAGAGCAATTGCTCTTGGAGGTTGATCGTGTGCGTGGAGATGATCGCCTTGCGCCCCTGCTCGCGCGCGGCCAGCACCGAAGGCACGAGATAGGCGAGCGATTTGCCCGTGCCGGTGCCCGCCTCGATCACGGCGTGCCCTTCGGAAACGAGGACCGCCGCCGTCCGTTCCGCCATGCGCAGCTGTTGGGGACGGAATTCGTAGTGCCGTGCGGACGACAACAAGCCGCCGGGGGCGAATATCTCCCGCATGCGGGCATTCGGGCCGGCCGCAGCGCCACCTTCCGGCAAGAGGGAAATCATGGAAGCGGGACCGCGGCTGCGGGGGAATTCGAATTGAAGCGCGGCAGGGCGCGCGCGATACTACTCGATCGGCCGCATGGCGGCCGCCGCGACGAAAGAATGCAATTACTCGACCGATATCTGCTCATCCGCGTCCTGCAGCCGTTCCTCTACTGCGTGGTGGGTTTCGTTTCCATCTGGCTCGTCTTTGACCTGAGCGAGAATGCACCGGCTTTTATCGAGAACAAAGCTCCTCTTTCGCTTCTGGTGGAATTTTACCTGCTGCGCGCACCGGAGATCATCCTGATGAGCCTGCCCATCGGCTTCCTGCTCGCCCTGCTTTACGCGCTGACCCAGATGTCGCGGCGCAACGAGATCATTTCCATGCTCTGCGCAGGACGAAGCGTTGTGCGCTTGCTCATGCCGCTTTTCCTCTTCGGCTTGGTCCTGACCGGCCTTTCTACCGCACTCAACTACTCCCTGGCCCCGCACGCCGGCGCGGTGAAGAAAGAAATCCTCACCGACCTGCGCAAGCAGGGCGATGTCAATCGCAAGGCGATCCGCGGACACCTTTACCGCAACCGCGAAGACCGCCGCTTCTGGTTCATCTCGCGCCTCAACCCCTTGATCGAACGCTTCGCATGGATCCAGATCATCCAGGAGGATGCCGAAGGCGGCTTGCAAAGGAACTACTACGCCGAGGAGGCTAGTTATGACCATGCCGACAAAACTTGGCACCTCTCCAACGGGAAGGTCGTCGACTTCAACGAAAAGGGCGACATCAAGGAGCAGCAATGGTTCCAGAAGCTCCAGTTGCGCAACTTCTCGGAGACGCCGTGGCGCATCAGCAGCTCGGTGCTCGACGCGAATTTCCTCTCCGTGCCCGAACTGCGCGACTACCTGAAATACAACAGCCACTTCACCGCCATGCGCCTCGCCCCCTACCGCACGCAACTCGACTACCGCTGGGCGCTTCCCTGGAGCTGCTTCGTCGCCGTGCTCATCGCCGGCCCGCTTGGCATCGTCTACTCGCGCCGCGGCATCATGGGCAGCATCACCATGGCCATCGGGCTGTTCTTTCTCCTTATCCTCGGCAGCAGCCTGTTCCTTGCGTTGGGCAAAGGCGACCGCATCAATGCGGTTCTCGCCGCCTGGGGCCCGGTGGTATTTTTTGGCGGCACCGGTGCGTTCATGATATGGATGCGCACGACCAACCGCGAAGTGCCAAACATCCTTTCCTGACCGCGCCATGAACCAAGACTGGGAAATCCGCAAACGCTCGGACATCTGCACGATGTCGCAGCGCCCGTTCCACGAGGGGGAGTCTTTCTACACCGCCATCTTCCGCGAGGGAGAGGGGTTCCGTCGGGAAGACGTGACCGAAGAAGCCTGGGCTTCCCGGCCGGCCGGGGACACTCCGGTCGCCTTCTGGCGTTCCAAATTCGAGCTGCCACCACCGCCGCCACCCGAG